>KQ960853.1:177000-184505 GCA_001553355.1 Veillonellaceae bacterium DNF00626 | reverse complement strand
CGTTAGCACATGCTTTCGGAGGAGAAACTAAGACAGTATTCTCTATGAATGAAGGAAAATTACTGAAAGCAGTAACCCTGGATCTGACAGGGACATGGCTCGATATAGAATTGGGAGGAAGCTATAAGATGAGCGACACAAGCTATATCTATGGAACTTTCACCAAGAACTTCGGAGCGAAATTGGATAGCAAGTGGAGACTGGATGCAGGAATTCGATTTGCCTTCTAAAAAAAGAAAATTACAAAAAGGTTCTACCTTAAAAGTAGGACCTTTTTTGTATGGAATGAATAGTAAATAATGATTCGAATACCTTATTTAGTTTCAGTAAGATTTGAATCAAGTTTATTTTGACGTGTTAGTCAAGTTTTATGTTGGAGATAATATGTTGGGAGTGATTTATTTGTTTTTGTTATTATCGTGTTGTTATGTTGAGTAAATATGAATTAGTAAAATAAATGGTTATATGTTCAGTTTTAGTTTAATTTGTAGAGAAAATTTATTGTCAAGGAAAGGAATAAAAGGGTAACAATAAAACGTTTAATTAAACGAAGATATAAAAATAATAAACATATCAGTGTAGATATAGAGATAAATGTAAACTAATATAAAATAAAATGAAAAATATTTGACAATAAATTGTTGTTTTGCTATTGTATTTACAGGGCAGAATGATAAATTCTTAATTATTCATATTATTAATAAAACCGACGATTAATCATTGGACTCGTTTTTAGAGAAGTCTAATGTGTATCGAAGTGTAGATGTTAAAAACATAAAAGGAAGCGAATCGTATGTTACCCTATAGAGAAATGGGGCGTTTAATAGCAATTTTTTTTGCGTCATTGATAGCCTTATCAGTGGTGGTATTTTTTGCTGCCTCTTATGCACCGGGTGATCCGTTGCAATCGTTTTATGGTGACCGTTTAGATCATATGTCGGAAGAACAGCAGGAAGAGGCTCGTCATTATTTGGGGCTGGATGGACCTGTATATGTTCAGTATGCTTCATGGGTTAATCGTACTATTCATGGGGATTTAGGTATGTCGTTGAAGTATCGGGAACCGGCGATTAATGTGATTCGTCATTTTATAGGAAATACGCTTTTGCTGGGGATTGTTTCATATATCCTCATTTTTGCTTTTTCTATCGGTGTCGCTATTTGTTGCGCTTTGTATGAGGGAACGTGGATTGATCGAGCGCTTTCTGAGTCGGGTACTATTTTATATTATCTTCCGTCTTTCTGGGTGGGGTTGCTTTTGATATTAGTTTTTAATGTCAATTTGGGCTGGCTTCCCGGGAGTGGTGCTTATGAACCCGGATGTTCTCATGATTTGATGGGACGATTGGAACATATTATTTTGCCGGTTATTGTCATGCTTATCAGTCATGTGTGGTATTACGCTTATATGATTAGAAATAAGTTGCTTGATGAAACGCGGAAAGATTATGTGTTCTTGGCGAAGATGAAGGGGTTTGATCGTTTTCGTATCGTTTCTACGCATTGTCTTAAAAATGTGGCTCCTACGATTTTTAGCGTCATGGCTATTGGCGTAAATCATGTGGTGGGTGGTGCTTATATAGTAGAGGCTGTATTTGCTTATCCCGGCTTGGGAAGATTGGCAGTGGAGAGTGCAAAGTACCATGATTACAGTTTGCTGATGGTGATTGTCATGCTTACCGGAATTGTAGTTATCGGCGGCGGTTTAATTGCTCAAGTAGTGAGTGAGCATGTGGATCGACGTATGAAAGTGAATGATGGGGGGATGTTTTTATGAATGATTCCTCTCTTTTTCGTATCGTGGGCGCCGGAAGGAGGCCTTTGGAAGAAAGACCTATTTTGCCGAAATGGCGCCGTGTTTTGCGAGTAATGCCACTGGCATCTGTTGTTGTATTGGCATTTATTGTTATTGGCTGTTTAATGGCTCCGGTTATTGCTAATCATAATCCTTGGGATTTTTATTTACAGAATTTGAATCAACCGCCTAATGGAGAGTTTTATTTCGGTACAGATTCTTTGGGACGGGATATTTTTTCTATTATTTGGTATGGTGGTCGTTTATCTTTGACTATCGGGCTTTTGGCAGCCGCTATTTCTTCAGTGATTGGAATGATTTATGGCTGTTTGAGCGGTACGGCACCGGAGTGGATTGATCAGATTCTTATGCGTTGGGCGGAATTGCTTTGTAGTATTCCCGCATTGCTTTTGCAATTATTATTCTTGGCTTGCGTAGGTGAGCCCGGTGTGATTTCTTTGTCGATGGTCATAGGATTTACTACGTGGATGAATATGGCACGTATCGTAAGGAGTGAGGTACGGCAGATTCGAGAAAGTGATTATGTATTGGAGTCTAAAATGATGGGCGGTGGATTTTTCCATGTATTGTGGTATCATTTGTTGCCGAATTTTATTTCTCCGATTTTATTCATGATTGTATCGTCTGTAGGTACAGCTATGACGACAGAGGCAACGTTAAGTTTTCTTGGAATTGGATTGCCGACTGAAGAAATATCTTTAGGCACGATGTTGTCTTTTTCTACTCGTGCATTGCTTACTAATTCTTGGTGGGTGATTATCATTCCCGGGTTATTTCTTGTAATTACTTTAGTTTGTATTACCCATATAGGGCATCACCTGCGCCGTGAAATCAATCGCGGTTGCAGTAATTTATAAATGCTTTACCTTGTTCAGCAATTTATTTTTTTAGGAGGTCTTTACATGAAAAGGTGGAAGAACATTTTTTCTTATGTTATAGCTATGATGTTAGCTGTAACTTGTGTGGTGGCTTTTAATGGTTGCGGCACATCATCAAACAAATCTGCCAATGCGGAAAAAACATTGACATATGCAAGTCCTGATTGTAAAACCATTAATCCGGTTTTAAATACGCATGATGAATTGCCGGATTTGATTTTTTCCGGTTTGATGAAACATGACGGCAACGGGAAACCTGTTGTAGATTTGGCAGAGAAATATGAATTTGATAAGGGCACGTTGACGTATACTTTCCATTTGCGTAAGAACGTAAAGTGGCATGATGGCAAGCCTTTTACTGCTGCGGATGTTAAGTTCACACTTGACATGTTACGTTCTAACGACAAATTGGAAGCTGAAGTTACGGACAGCTTCAAGGATATCAAAGAAGTTACTGTTGTTGACGACAATACCGTAAAAATTCAATTGAGCAAACCAAATGCTGCTATGTTGGATAATTTGGCTATCGGAATCATGCCGAAACATTTATTGGAAGGTAAAGATATTATGACTTCTGATTTCAATCAGCATCCTATCGGTACCGGTCGTTATAAATTTGTAAGTTGGGATAAAGGACAATCCATCATTGTTCAGAAGAATGATGAATATTATGGAAAAGCTCCGAAGATTTCCAAAATCGTATTCAAGATTATTCCTGACGAAAATGCTAAAGCCGCTCAGATTAAATCCGGTGGCGTAGATTTGGCTCTTATTAATGCTAAGGATGCTAAGGCATTCCGTGATAATAAAGATTTCAAGGTATTTGATTTTGCTACGGCTGATTTCCGTGCTATTGGACCGAATTTCAAGAATGCTTATTGGCAGAATCCGGAACATCAGGCTCTTATTCCTGTATTGGGATATGCGTTGGATAAGAAAGCCATTGTTGACAGCGTTTTAGGTGGTCAAGGCGAACCGGCTTATAGCCCGCTTCAAATTAATAAGGAATATAATGATGCTTCAGTTGATCATCGTGATTACAATCCTGAAGTCTTCAAACAGAAGATGGAAGAATTGGGCTGGAAATTAGGCTCTGATGGTATTTATGAAAAGAACGGCGAAAAATTATCCTTCAGTGTAGAAGCCCGTGAATTTGAGGAAGAACGTGTAGATATGGCGAAAGTAGCATCTGCACAGTTTAAGAAATTGGGCGTTGACATGAAGGTTAATATTGTTCCGAAATTTAATTGGAAAGAAATGCAGTGCTGCCTCATTGGACAAGCTGCTCCGTTTGATCCGGATCAAGGCACTTATGATTTCTTTGTCACAAAGGCTAGTGCTAACTACACTGCTTATAGTAATTCTGCTGTTGACGCAGCTTTGGCTGCAGCTCGTGCTACTTATGATGTAGCTCAGCGTAAAGCTGCTTATAACGATTTCCAGAAAGCATGGAATGCACAGCCGGCGTTTATTATGTTGGCTTATCTCCATGGCAATTATGTAGCTAATAAGAAATTATCGGGCTTGGATACACATGTTATTTTAGGACACCATGCTCGTGGCGTATTCTGGAATGTAGAAGATTGGGATATAGAATAATATGATACTGGACATACGGGGATTATCTCTCAGCTTTTTCACTCATGACGGAGAAGTAGAAGCGGTACGTGATGTATCATTGTCGCTTCATAAGGGGGAAATCGTAGCGTTGGTAGGTGAATCGGGATGTGGTAAATCCACCTTATGCCGTTCAATTGTCAAATTGATACCTTCTTATGCACGTATTAAAAAAGGGCAGATTTTGATTCATGATCGGGATATTACCGATTTGAGTGAAAAGGAAATGCGCCATATTCGTGGGACAGAAGTAGGAATGGTATTTCAAAATCCTTTGACCACTTTAAATCCGGTGATGACGGTAGGTTCGCAGCTTAGAGAAGCTTTGATGCGGTTACCGGAGATGACAAAAGAAAAAGTGGAAGAAGAGAGTATAAGACTTCTTGAATTGGTAGGGATTCCTGATGGGAAAGAAAGACTTTCCATGACACCCGGTGAATTTTCCGGCGGGCAGCGGCAGCGAGTCACATTAGCCATTGCTTTAGCATCGAAACCGGAACTTCTTCTGGCTGATGAACCGACCACTGCCCTGGATGTCACTGTGCAACTGAGATTGTTGGATTTATTCAAACGATTGGCGAAAGAACAGGGATTAGCTATACTCCTTGTCACTCATGACTTGGGGGTAGCTGCCTGTTTGGCCGATCGAGTAGGAATTATGTATGCCGGACGGATGGTAGAAATTGGAGACACGGACGAAATTTTCTATGATCCGAGGCATCCATATACATGGGGGCTTTTAGGGGCACTACCATCAGCTGAACGATCGGATAGACGCCTGATTGCCATTGAAGGTATGCCGCCGGATATGGCACATCTGCCTAAAGGTGATGCTTTTGCAGATAGAAATGCCTATGCAT
Source organism: Veillonellaceae bacterium DNF00626 (assembly GCA_001553355.1). Taxonomy (GTDB): domain Bacteria; phylum Bacillota; class Negativicutes; order Veillonellales; family Dialisteraceae; genus Dialister. The sequence goes on along the minus strand of KQ960853.1, from coordinate 179,334 downwards.
TGGCTATTGACTATGAAAAAGAACCGCCGATGTTTTCCGTTTCTCCTACGCACATGGTAGCTACATGGCTGCTTGATCCGAGAGCACCAAAAGTGGAGTTGCCTGCTTTTATAAAAAGGAGGCAGTCATGACAGATAAATTACTTCGGGTGCGTGATATAAAGAAATACTTTAAATTACCTTCCGGTAAAATATTAAAAGCCGTAGATGGCGTATCATTTAATGTATATGATAATGAAACAGTAGGAATTATAGGAGAGTCCGGATGTGGTAAGTCTACATTGGCTCGTATTATTTCCGGAGCTACTGAGGCGACAGACGGTGAAATATATTTTAAAGGGGAACAAATAGGGAAAAAGAGAAGCCGTGAATTATGTCAATCCATCCATCTGGTATTTCAAGATTCCGATGGAGCATTAAATCCGCGGATGTCTATTTACGAATCCCTTTCCGAGGCGTTATCGCTTTTAGATATGAAGGAGGAACTCCAAAAAGACCGTATCAAAAAGCTTTTACACTCGGTAGGATTAGAAGAACGTTATGGCCTTTCGTTTCCCGAGGAAATTTCCGGAGGACAACGGCAGAGAGTGGCAGTGGCCCGTGCTCTGGCGATGCATCCTAAATTACTCATTGCAGATGAACCCATTGCTTCTTTGGATGTTTCTGTCCAGGCGCAGATACTTAATTTGCTTTTGGACGTGAAAGAAAAAGAAAAATTTTCTATGATTTTCATAGCTCATGATTTGGCGGTAGTACGACACATCAGTAATCGAACCATTGTCATGTATAAAGGAGTCATTGTAGAAGAAGGCCCGACAGAAGAATTATTTCTTCACCCGGGACATGATTATACGAAAATACTTCTTGCATCTATTTTGTATCCTGACCCGGAGCGTGAAAGAAATAAGAAAATTTCTTGTATGGAAAATTTGCAAGTCAGTCATGAAGGAGTTTTGCGAGAGGTTTCTCCCGGACATTGGGTGCGTATGAAAGAATAGACAACAAAATGGAATAATAAAGAAGAGGATGTATGCGTAACACCCTCTTTTTTTGCGTGTTTTATTTTGAAGGGTAAAGTATAATACATATGAAGAACTAAATAAAAACAATATGCAATATATCGTAGACAGTCAGAGGAAAGGAAGTAGGTGAAAAGAAAAATGATAAAAGGATTGGTTTTCTCTTTCTTGGTAAGTTTATCTATTACAGTAGGAGCTTATGATTTAGAGAGCATCGGTAAGGCGTATTTGTCTGATGCAGGGACTTATACGGTGATGGAATCCGGGGGAAAGACGGTTATAGCAGGGAAAGAAATTTCTTATGAGCTTGGCAGGTTGCACGGGGGAGATCATCATGGGCATCCGATAGGGGATGGATATGTAGTCAAAGCGGAATTACCTTTGATAGATACTCGATGGGAAGGTTGTTTCCAAGAAAATTTGTCTATGGATGATTGGAAATATTTGACATCGATGAATGAGGAGTTACTTACTGAGGGATCACCTTTGCGTGAAATATTGACGGAAGTTTTTCAAAAACTGTTGATGCAGGTGCAGGGAATAGCGGAAGGGGATTCCATTGAAATAAACGAACGTCATATAGAACCTTTTCACAAAGTGGGAGAGAAGGGCCTTTATGTATATACGCTGGCAGTTCCTTTGCATGTGAAGAAGAATACCGGAGAGGATAAATATTACAGTCGTGTTTATTTGTTTATGAATAAAAATGATATGGACGTGTTGCTTTTTGTTATGCCTTCTGAAAAACGGCGTAGCGTGGAGTACATGATGGAAGATTTAGCGATAGGGGCAGTCAAAGAGGTACAAAAAGAAAACAGTAAGCCTTTGGGTGTTTTGATGGTGGAAAAATAGAAAAATGTCTGTCCGTTTTGGGCAGTTTTTTTTCTGCTTGGGAAATATGATTTTTGGTGATTATTACAATGGTCTTACAACATATGAATGACACTTTATGTCCACCGCTTTTCATGTTTTTACTCATTTTGAGAATGCTAACGGATAGAGCAGGTTGTTACAACGTGCGTGAGAAAAAGCTCGTTGTACGCCAGGCTTACCTCTACCGTCAATTCCTTCGGAATTGCCACCTTCTCCGTGCGCGGAGAAGGTCTACGCTTTTTTGATTTTCTCAAATGCATGAATACGATTTTCCCGGGATTTCAAATGACTGCAACGGTTTTACAACATCTGAGATTGCACAAATGGTTTACTTTCTCCGCCACGGGGATAAGCGTAGCGCAGCCTGTTATGGTCATAATGATGTTTCGAAATTTCCGGTGACTATAATGGTTTTACAACATCTGAGATTGCACAAATGGTTT
>KQ960853.1:168640-176900 GCA_001553355.1 Veillonellaceae bacterium DNF00626 | reverse complement strand
TAGATAATACGTTTATAGCTCATTTGTGTTGTAACGGTTCAGTGCTATGGTTTTAGCCACTTTAAGCGTGCTAACGGATAGAGCAGGTTGTTACAACGTGCGTGAGAAAAAGCTCGTTGTACGCCAGGCTTACCTCTACCGTCAATTCCTTCGGAATTGCCACCTTCTCCGTGCGCGGAGAAGGTCAGCGCTTTTAGCAATGTTTTCATAAAATAGTTGCAACAAATATTTTATGGAAATTTTGAGATTTTCGGAAAATGAACTGTAAAACTCCTGAGTTTTTTGTTTGGTAAAAGTAGGGAAAGGAAAAATAAAAATGAGCAGTAACAATTAAAAATAGATAGAAGCCATGATTTTGTGTTACTATTATAAATATAAGTGTGTTAGTCAATGGTGAAAGTAAAGGAGACGGTGTTATTTTGACTCATATAAGACGTTTGTACGTCAGAAAAAAGGAAGGATTTCGTGGGAATGAAGCCGGAGTTTTGGCGGAAATGAGAGAAGTTTTAGGGGAGCATATCAAAAGTGTTGCGATTTATCACAGATATGATGTGGCTCATATTTCCGATGAAAATTATGAAAAAGCGATAGGCACTATTTTTTCTGAACCGCCGGTTGATGAAGTAACGGAAACGCTTCCAAAGGGGGATTATCTGGTAGCAGTGGAATTGTTACCGGGGCAATATGATCAGAGAGCGGACTCTGCGGAGCAGTGTTTATCCGTGCTTACCGGGAATAATGGCGCATCGGTGCTTTGTGCTTTGGTATATGCTTTTACCGGTTCGTTTACGAAAGAAGATAAAGAAAAAATTGTGAAATATCTCATCAATCCGGTGGAATCTTTTAAGGCTGATTTGGGAGAAGTGGATGAGATTGATATGCCTTGGGAAAAGCCCGATGAGGTAGAACATATTCAAAATTTTATTTCTAAAGATGATGAATCTTTGCGAAAAATGTTATCTGATTTGGGTTTAGCGATGAGTTTTGATGACTTGCGCATGATTTATGATTATTTTAAAAATGAAGAAAAAAGAGATCCCACTATTACAGAGATTCGTGTATTGGATACTTACTGGTCGGATCATTGCAGGCACACTACATTTTCAACGAAGTTAAATGACATTGTTGTGGATGATGGTGTATTTACCAAGCCTATACAAAAAGCGTTGGCGATGTATGAAGAAACGAGAGATCAAATTTACGGCAGTGATGCTTGTCGTCCGATGACACTTATGGATATGGCCACTATTGCTGTAAAAGATTTGAAAAAACATGGATTTTTAGGGAATTTGGACAGTTCTGAGGAAGTTAATGCATGCACGATAAAAATAACGGTAGATACACCGACAGGGAAAGAGGATTGGCTTCTTTTATTTAAAAATGAAACGCATAATCATCCGACGGAGATTGAGCCGTACGGGGGTGCTGCCACTTGTTTGGGCGGTTGTATCCGCGATCCGTTGTCCGGCAGAGCGTATGTTTATCAAGCCATGCGTGTGACCGGGGCGGCTGATCCGGCTACGCCATTAAAGGATACGTTGCCGGGAAAATTACCTCAACGAAAAATCGTGATGGAATCTGCCAAAGGATATAGTTCTTACGGAAATCAAATCGGGCTTGCCACCGGAGAAGTAAAGGAATATTATCATCCGGGATTCATGGCAAAACGTATGGAAATAGGTGCTGTTATTGCGGCAACACCGGCGGATCATGTGGTACGGAAAGAACCGGAACCGGGTGATGTGATTATTTTGGTAGGCGGTCGTACCGGGCGTGATGGTATGGGCGGAGCGACAGGCTCTTCTAAAGAATTGGATACCACATCTATTGAAACCTGCGGCGCAGAAGTACAAAAAGGGAATCCTTTAATAGAAAGAAAAATTCAATGTCTTTTCAGACGCAAAGAAGTAACACGTTTAATTAAAAGGTGTAATGACTTTGGCGCCGGCGGTGTATCGGTAGCAGTAGGAGAATTAGCCGATAGTTTGCTTATTAATTTAGATAAAATTTCAAAGAAATATGAAGGTCTTGACGGGACAGAATTGGCGATTTCCGAATCTCAGGAACGTATGGCTTGTGTGGTTAGAAAAGAAGATGCAGAGCGATTTATTGCTTATGCAGCAGAAGAAAATTTAGAGGCCACGGTGATTGCTCAAGTAACGGGCAGCGGACGATTGGTGATGACTTGGCAAGACGATGTTATTGTGGACATTTCTCGAGCCTTTTTGAATACAAATGGCGCCATGCAAGAAACAGATGTACATATTGTCGCACCGAACGAAGATAGTTATTTCAAAAAGAATGAAATTGATGATATAGAAAAAAACTGGATAAATGTGATGAGTGATTTAAATACAGCATCACAACAAGGTTTAGCGGAACATTTTGATGCGACTATCGGAGCAGGTACGGTACTTATGCCTTTTGGCGGTGCTTATCAAAAAACACCTACCGACGGTATGGTGGCGAAAGTGCCGATACGTTTTGGTGAAACAGATACAGCAAGCTTTATGACGCATGGATTTGATCCCTATTTGGCTACATGGAGTCCTTTTCATGGGGCAGTTTATGCCATTCTCCTATCGCTCACACGGTTGGTATCCCTTGGAGCAGATTGGCGAAAGGCTTACCTTACTTTGCAAGAATATTTTGAAAAATTAAGAGATAAGTCGACTTGGGGAAAACCCACAGCGGCTCTTTTAGGCGCTTTTTATGCGCAACATGAATTAGGGATAGCCGCTATCGGCGGAAAAGATTCGATGAGCGGAACCTTTAATGATTTACATGTGCCGCCGTCTCTTATTTCCTTTGCTGTAGCACCGGGAAAAGCCTCGGAAGCGGTCAGCCAAGAATTGAAAGAAAAGGGAGATTGCCTCATTCTCTTTGGAATGCCTAAAGACGAAATGGGAATGCCCGATTGGAACGTATTCAAAAAGCACAGTGATTTCCTTTATGAAGAAGTACAAAAAGGAAATATTCGTGCAATGAAAGCGGTAGGACATGGAGGCGTGGCAGCCACTGTGGCAGAAATGGCTTTTGGTAATCATTTGGGCGTTACTTTCTCTGACGAATTGCCGATTTTCAAATATTTCAATAATTTTTACGGTGCGATTGTCGTAGAAACGACAAAAACCTTGGCAGAGAAATATAGGGAACAACCGCATACAAAGATATTGGGTATCGTAGGCGGTGACTCGATGGTATTAGGAAATGAGGCTATTTCTTTAGACAAACTTCTCAAAGCTTATGAACATACCTTTGACTGGATATTCCCGAGAGAAGCAGAAAGTTTGGCAGGCACCATACCGAAGGTAGAGGAGCATGCGGCAGTGCGTGATATTCATGTACGCACGAAGTCCATAACACCGAAAGTATTTATCCCGACCATGCCCGGAACGAATTGTGAAATTGACAGCGCACGTGCATTTGAACGAGCAGGAGCAGCGACAGATATTTTCATTTTACGAAATAGAGATGCAGCGGAACTCCGTGAGTCTGTGCAAGAAATGGTACGCCGTATAAAAGAGGCACAAATCATCATGTTCCCCGGTGGTTTTTCTGCCGGTGATGAACCGGATGGGAGCGGAAAATTCATTGCCACGGTATTTAGAAATGATACCTTAGTAGAGGCATTGGATGGCTTACTTCATCAAAGAGACGGATTGATACTGGGCATTTGTAACGGTTTTCAAGCTCTTATCAAATTAGGTCTTGTGCCATACGGTGCTTGTCAACCACTGACAAAAGAAGCGCCGACGCTTACTTTTAATACTATCGGGCGACACATATCCCGGTATGTGACGACCAAAGTGCTGTCCAATCGGTCGCCGTGGCTTAGCCTTTGCCGGACAGATGAACTGTATCAAATTCCGATTAGTCATGGCGAAGGACGATTCATTGCATCGGATGAACAGATACAAACATGGATGAAACAAGGACAAATAGCTACGGTGTATACTGATGAAAAAGGAAATATTTCTTACGATAGTCGTTATAACGTGAATGGATCAGCCTGGGCCATCGAAGGTATTACAGATCCCACCGGCCGCATTTTTGGTAAAATGGGGCATAGTGAACGATACGGAAAAAATATAGGGAAAAATATTTCAGGAAATAAAGAACAACCGATTTTCCTTTCCGGTGTCACCTATTTCAAAGGATAAACAAAACACCTTTCTTCACATAATAAGGAGAAAGGTGTTTTTACACGTCAAAATTCATATTTTTTGATTTTCTTAAATGTATGAATACGATTTTTCCGGGATTTCAAATGACTGCAACGGTTTTACAACATCTGAGATTGCACAAATGGTTTACTTTCTCCGCACACGGGGAAAGTCCCGGCTTTAGCCGGGGATAGGGGTAAGCTTGAGTAGACCGGGTACTTCAAACTCGAATGAGAATAGATAATACGTTTATAGCTTATTTGCATTCTATCGGTTTAGTGCTACGCTTTTAGCGATATCTTCATAAATAGCTACCAAAAATATTTTATGAAAGATTTGAAATTTTTTTAGAAAAATAACTGTTTCTTTGACGAATGAGGGATAAAACTCTTGATGGCGGAGGTATTTTTTATTTCCCTTTACGAATTGCTATAATGAAAGAAGATTTTGTCAATAGGGTAGGAGGGCATCATGACAAGACGACAAAAAGCAAATATATTACTTGTGATATCCTTGATTCTTTGCTTGTCCGTAGCACCTTGGAAAGACAGCGATGTACTGATTGGCTTTTTCTTTCACGTGTTCTTTGCCATGACCATCGGTGCGGCAGCCGACTGGTTTGCGGTAACATCACTTTTTAAAAGACCTTTGGGTATCTCATGGCATACGGATATTATCGCGGAAAATCGAGACAAGATTGTGATTATGGCACGAGATATGGTACAAAATGAGTTCTTCACCGTTCAGTGGCTCAAAGAAATATTAATCCACTATCCGTTATCAGAGCGGCTAAGAAGCTATTTGATTAGTGACAAAATGGTCGTTTGCTCCGTGATGAATGAAGTATTGGGACTATTTCTGTCAATCATAGATAAAAGTAAAATTTATCAGTTCCTTTTAAGTGCCGTACATAAGGAAATAGGGCAAATATCGTGGTCTTTGTATATAGCGCAAGCAATGGATATTTTCTTAAAAAGTCCCGATAAAGAGAAAATAGTGACACTATTGTCAAAAGCGGCAGAGCGTTTCCTTACACATCAAGTGACACAGGAAGAAATTGGCGATCTCTATGAAGCCGTGTGGCAAGAATATAAAAAGAAAGGGTGGCTTAGAGGTTTATTATCCGGTACAGTCGAAGACGCAAAAGATAAAAGCATAAAAATTGTACAAATGGAAATAGTGAAATTGGCGACATCTCTTCGAGATCCGGAGAGCGAGATAGGAAAGACGCTGGCGCATCAATATGTGAAGATCATGGAGAAACTTCGGAATGACGAAAAATATAGAAAGCAAGTAGATGATATGATTTCCGGAAAATTACAGTGCTTGATCCAAAATGATGGAGAAACCGTATTAACGATGCTTTACGAAAAAAAGGAAGAAACGATAAAAGCGTATATAGTGAATACTCTTTGGAAAGAAGCCCTTGCTTACGTGGAAAATGAAAAAACAAGCCAATATATAAATCAATGGGTATGGGAAGAAAGTCCCAAGTATATTCCGTATATTCAAAAAGCGGCAGGACAAGTGACCGTGGAAGTGCTGAGAGCTTATGACGGAGAAAAGATGGCACAAGGGGCAGAAAAAAGCATTGATCACGAAGTGCAGCTGATTCGCATCAATGGTACTCTTTGCGGTGGCATTTTAGGCGGTTTATTTTATATAGCAAAAACAGTGGGAGGATATTTCCTATGAAGCGATATAGAGTAGCAAATTACATATTATTTTTCTCCTTTATTGTATTGCTCATGGCAGTAGCCGGATTATATGCAGCACCGTCGAAAGAAATGAAATTATTTTACTTCTTTGCACAATCATGTTTTATCGGCTCCTTTGCTGATTGGTTTGCTGTGGAATCTTTGTTCAGAAATCGGCTTCACCTTCCTTTCTTTCGCCCGGTGATGGAAGTCAATCGCGAAAGAATCATGGAAACCTTTCGCCATACGGTAAAAGATACATTGCTTCCTCAAGATAAGATGCTTTCATGGGTCAAAGAAATTTCCTTATTATCACTCTTTCGTCAGTGGTATGCCTCATCGGGTTTATCCGATGAAAAGAAAAAACAACTGATAGCCGGGAAAATAAAAGAAATTATCGGGACATTTGTAGCGACACATGAGGAAGAAATCGTACAAGAAATAACCGAAAAAGGGAGACAATTGGCTATTTACGGCGCCGGAGAAGTGAAGGCGTTAGTATTTCATGGGAACTATCAAGAAAAAATATTTCATATCATTTTAGAAGAAGGAAAGAAAAAAATACTATCGCATCAAGTGCATGATGCGTTGGTGAATCGGTTGGAACGCATGGGCGAAGAACAAGATCGAGGGATATGTGGACGTCTCTTATATTGGCTGGCTAAGACCGATTGGCTGAATGTGATTAATTATGACGATATGGCGACAGCCATACAAGATGTAGCATGGAAACGACTGGATGCTTGGGACGATGAAGACACACCGTTTCATCAAGTGGTTTTGGCAGAATGGAATCAATTGGTACAAGACTTCCTGCACGAAGAAGATGTGCAAAAGGCATTAGGACATTTCCTTATGAATGTCTATGAAAGTTGTCCCACGGAAGAAAAAGCAAGAGAAATTGTTTCCCGGTGGAAAGAAACACTAAGAGAAGATGCAACGTGGGAATATCATATATGCGCATGGATTCATCGTTGGCAAAAGAAAATAGAAAATGATGAAATTCTTGAAAATCGAATAGATGAAGTCGGGCGACATTTTATCCATTCAGTATGGCATACCGTAAGCGGAGAAATGTACGCCGGCATATATCGGCGGATGGAAACATTATCTGCTGAAGAACTAAATGAATTTATCGAATCACGGGTGCATAAAGAACTTGAGGGGATACGAATTAATGGCGCTGTGGTGGGTGCAGCGGCAGGTTTATTCCTATATGGAGTGATTGAATATTTCTATATCCCGATTGTTTTGCATTTAATAACAAACTGAAACGTATAAAAAAGGATAAAATAATTTCATTAGAAAAGAAATGAAGCGTTTTTGTTTAAAATTATGGTATAATAATATGTGAAAAAATAATAATAAATAGCTTTTCCTGAAATGGAGGATGTGAACATGACCATTACGTATTTATTGCAAATTTTAGCTGATGCAGCCAAAGGAGATGCCAAGAAGTATGGGGCTATCCCGGATATAAACGGTGAACTGCAAAAAGCTGTGCGTCGCTCTAAAAGAAGAGTGATTCGTTTGCGTACACGGACGCAATATGATTTGGGAGAAATGGATAAGGCCAAAGTGGCAGCCACAAATGATCATATAGGACGATTTACGCGTGCTTTAGGGAAAATTCGTAATTTGAATTTAGAAGATTGCAGAGACCTTCAGGGAATCGAAGATTTCTTGGAAGACGGAAATCGAATTCATGAAGTAGAAGAAATGGCACGAAAAATCAGCCAGATGTCAAGCCTAAGCGGGAAAGCATACAGTTCAATGTCTTTGGGATTTGGTGTGTTGGAAACACATACGGATATTCCGACAGTGGAAATAGATAATCTGAAATTCAACAATAATGATAGAGATTATATTTCTCATAAAATTGATGAAATATTAGCTTTCCAAGCACGAGTGCGTGAAGTATGTGCTCATTTGCTTGATATTTCACAGTGTGCCAGAGACAGATGCGATGCGCTGAATGATTTGAGTGATTATTTTGCTGATGGCGTAGAAGATTTGGAACGAATACAAATGCAAGCCGGCGGCGATTGGCAAATGTACACTTTGGTGCAAAAAATGCAAATTGGTCGTGCTATTCAAGTGGCACAATTAATTCTTTTGTTATTTCCTAAATTGCTTAGCGAAGAAGGAGAAATCGAAGAACATTCCAGAATAGCTATTAAGAAAGCACAAGATGAATTATTGAAGCGAGATGCCTAATGTGAATCAACTTCTCTACGGAGAGGTTGATTTTTTTTTAGAGAATGTATGTTGTCAAAAGGTTTTATAAAATATGAAGTGATACAAATGGTTTACTTTCCCGTGGTCGGAGAAGGTCAGTGCTTTTAGCGATATTGTCATATATGCGAATACGATTTTCGGGGATTTCAAATGACTGCA
>KQ960853.1:141161-168540 GCA_001553355.1 Veillonellaceae bacterium DNF00626 | reverse complement strand
TTTCAAATGACTGCAACGGTTTTACAACATCTGAATGACATCTTATGTTCACTTTCCCCGTGACGGGGATAAGCGTAGCGCAGCCCGCGATGGTGATAATAGTGTTTCAGGGATTTCAAATAACTACAACGGTTTTACAACATCTGAGATTGCACTATGCGTTCACTTTCCCCGAATCGGGGAAAGTACCGGCTTTAGCCGGGGATAGGGGTAAGCTTGAGTAGACCGGGTACTTCAAACTCGACTGAGAATAGATAATATGTTTATAGCTCATTTGTGTTGTAACGGTTTAGTGCTATTGCTTTTTATGCTTTTAGTTACTTTGAAAATGCTAACGGATAGAGCAGGTTGTTACAACGTGCATGAGAAAAAGCTCATTGTACGCAAGCTTACCTCTACCGTCAATTCCTACGGAATTGCCACCTTCCCCGTGGTCGGAGAAGGTCTACGCTTTTAGCGATATTGTCATATATACGAATACGATTTTCGGGGATTTCAAATGACTGCAACGGTTTTACCACATCTGAATGACACCTTATGTTCACTTTCCCCGAATCGGGGAAAGTACCGGCGTAGCCGGGGATAGGGGTAAGCTTGAGTAAACCGGGTACTTCAAACTCGACTGAGAATAGATCACGTTTATAGCTCATTTGTATTCTAACGGTTTAGCGTTCTCGCTTTTACCGTTTTTAGTCACTTTGAGCATGCTGACGGATAGAGCAGGTTGTTACAACGTTCCTGAGAAAAAGCTCATTGTACGTAGGCTTACCACTACCGTCAATTTCTACGGAATTGCCACCTTCCCCGTGGTCGGAGAAGGTCTACGCTTTTAGCGATATTTTCATAAAATAATTACAACAAATATTTTATGGAAATATTGAAAACTTTTTTAGGAAATGAACGGTAAAACTCCTGTATTGATGATAAATTTTGCATGATTTTATTTATAAGCTATCGGTGAGATACATTTATTTCCAATGGATATGATATAATTTAATTAAGAGAATAAAATGTAAGGAGGTAGGGGGTATGTCTATTTCTTTTATCTTGCGGATGATTTCCGGAGCGATTAGTAATAAAGATGATAAGACGACACCGCGAATAAGTATTAATAAAGAAATTGATCGAGCAAGGAAACGGGCGGCGAAGCGTTTGAATCGGGCAAAGTTGAGAGCTCAAGAAGAAATGGGTGAAGCCGATCGTGTACGTATTACCATTATGTCCGGTGATATGAAAAAGTTTACCAATGAATTTACGCAAATTAAAAACGTAAACTTTCAAGATTGTGCTTACCTGTCGGGGTTGGAACGTTTCATTAAAGAAAGAAGAAATTGGAGAGAGCTACAAGAACTGTCCGATAAAGCCATGGGGCTTATGACCTTAACACGGGCGATGGATGCTATCGGATTTGGCGCCGGTGTTTTAGATCAATATGCTCAATTACCGCATATTAAAAAAATCGGAACGAAATGTGAAGATAAAACAAAAGCATTAACAGAAATGAGCGAACGACTTCAGATATTTGGTCAAGAAGTGAAAAAAATCTGTAAACACCTTCAAGAGTTGAGAAGAGAAGCACGACGTGTAGAAGATGCGCTTCTTGACTTGAATGATTACTTAGAAGATGGAATTGTAGATATTCATAGAATTCGAGGAAAATCCGGTAATGACTGGGTGAAATATACAGAATCAGAAAAAATTCTTATCGGCAGAACTGTACAAATTGCTCATCTGATTAGCGTTTTATCCGAAGTACGTTTCATGACCGATGAGGCAGAATTACGTCCGGAAATAAGTCATGCTTTAGAAGAAGCAGAAGAATTGTTAGACGAATTAGGAGCATAAGGATAGTTCTCAGTTGTGATAAATAAGGAGGAAAGCGATCGTGAAGAGAAAATATTTATTAGCGTCGCTGTGTGGATTATTTCTACTCGGATCCGTGATGACAAGTGAGGCCTCCCATTCGATTTATCAGGACGAAGTAAAAGCGTATCCCTATGTAGGGACATGGAATGATAAAGCATTTTACCTGGAAAGAGAATCTATTTTTTTAGAAGATGTTTTTCAAGATGGATTGGCAGTACAAGTTCGTATATTTGACGATGAAAATGGCAAAATAAATGTAGAAACAGTCCACCTTCGTATGGCTGATGACGGAAGAGCATGGGTGCTTTGTTCCGATGGGTGGCATGCCATAACGGAAGATTCAGAAAATATAGAACGTAAGATGATTCGAATTATTCGAGAAGATATGGGTTCGGATGAACATCGAAAGGCATATATAACACGTATTGGCGAAATTTGGGAACATAAGGCTAAATTGCAAGAAGAAGCAGCGAGAAAAGAAGAAAATGCAGATAAAAAGGCGACAGAAGAAGAGCCGAGTGATATAGAATATAAGCCGGTAGAATTAGAGAGCGTAGTACCGGAAAATGTTGTCACAAATGTTGATGTAGATAAAGAAAAGTCAATGGCAGACGGAGTGAAAGAAAAAGGTCAGGTACAAAAAGAAAGTGACGTGAAGGATAAAGATAAACAACCGGAACAGGTGGAAATTGTTATCGAAGAACATCCGGTGGTGGAAATTATTTCACAAAATAACAAAAGAAAATAAAAGATGGTACATTGTACAAACAGATAGTATAATCAATAAGGACAGACAACATGAACTCTGTCCAAATCTATGATGTGAGAGGCAATTATGAAACAGAGATTTTATCAATTACAAGTAGCAGGTTGCACACGGGAGTTGCCCATACTAAATATTTCCGATAAGTTGGCCATTGCCGGATTTGTTATATTGGGCGATGTAGAATTAGTGACACGAGCAGCCAAAGACTTGGTGAAAAAATTGCCGCATGAAGCAGACTTCGTGATGACTGCCGAAACGAAAGGGATTCCCCTGGCAGCGGAAGTGGCAAAAAATTTAGGACATTCCAGATACTTAGTGGCACGCAAATCAGTGAAAGCCTATATGTACAATTCTATTTGGGTCGATGATGAATCAATTACGACGAAAGGGAAACAGAGACTCTATTTATCCGAAGAAGACGTGAATCGAATTAAAGGCAAACGAATTATCTTAATTGACGATGTGATCAGTACCGGCGGATCCATGAAAGCTTTAAATGATTTGGCAAAAAAAGCCGGTGCCATCGTGGTATCGCAAGCAGCGATTTTGGCAGAAGGCGAAGCGGCGAAGAGAAAAGATATTATCTTTCTAAAAGAACTTCCCCTATTTGATGCACAATAAATAGAAATAGGAGCCCATATAAAGGGTTCCTATTTTTTTCGATTATTCACGTGTTTTGGGAAATTATGGTACAATATAAGTTACCGTAAAATGTTTTATGGAGGAATGAGATGAAAGAGGGAATTTATCGTATGCCGAATGCACCGGAAGAGAAGAAAATTTTTCCTGTGGTGGCGCTTCGTGATTTGGTGATTTATCCTGATGTAACTGTTAATTTGGATATAGGAAGAAAAGAATCTGTGGAAGCAGTGCGTCAAGCAGAGTCGAATGAGCAGTTTATCATCATGGTGGCACAAAAAGATGGTTTGATAGAGCAGCCGACGGCAAGGGATTTATATAAAGTAGGAACGTTAATACAAATTAAGCAGATGATGCAACTTCCGGGAAATGTGATTCGTATACAGGCGGAAGGAATTTCGCGTGTGAAGGTATCTCGTTTAGCCTTGAAGAATGGTTATTGGCGGGCGGAAGGTACTATGCTTTCGGATGTTTTGCCGGAGGATATATTGCGTGCTGAAGCGTATCGTCGATATCTCTTGGGTAAATTTTTAGAGTGGACGCGTGAAATGGATCAAAATATTCCGGAGGATCAGTTGGCGGATTTAAGAGGAACGAATAATCCGGGGCATATCGCGGATTTGATTGCGATGCATTTGCCGTTATCTCTTGAGAAGGAGCAGTATATTCTTGAAGCGACAGATGTCATTGCGCGGTTAGAAGCGATGAAAAGTTTCCTTTGTGATGAAATGGAAATAGGGAAATTAGAGGCGGAAATTAATGGCGAAGTGAGAAGTCGCATGGATAAGGAGCAGGAGGATTATTATCTTCGTCAAAAAATAAAAAGTATTCATGATCGTTTAGGGGATGGAAAGTCGCAGGAGCAGGAAGCGGAAGAGTATAGAGCGCAGTTAAAGAAAAGCGGGATACCCAAGGATTATAAGGAAAAAATAGAGAAGGAAATATCGCATTTAGCTACGATGCCACCGATGATGGCAGAAACGGTGGTCGTGCGGAATTATTTGGAACAGGTATTTTCATTGCCGTGGAAGCATGAAACAAAAGATTTGATTGATCTTGATAAGGCGAAAAAAATATTGGATAGCGAGCATTATGGGCTGGAGAAAGTGAAGGAGCGCATATTGGAATATTTAGCTGTGCGAATTTTGGCTCCTGATGCTAAGGCGCCTATTATTTGTTTTGTAGGGCCACCCGGTGTGGGTAAAACCAGTTTTGCTAAGACGATCGCTTTGTGTATGCAGAAGTCTTTTGCTCGTATTTCTTTAGGCGGTATTCATGATGAAGCGGAAATTCGCGGACATCGTCGTACTTATATCGGTGCAATGCCCGGTAGATTTATTAGTGCGATTGCTCATGCTAAGTCGAAGAATCCGTTACTTTTGTTAGATGAGTTGGATAAAGTGGGTGCTGATTATCACGGTGATCCGGCGTCGGCATTATTAGAGGCTTTAGATCCTGAGCAAAATAAGGCTTTCCATGATAACTATATTGATATTCCTTTTGATTTGTCTAAGGTGTTCTTTGTAGCTACGGCTAATACGGTGTCTACGATTCCTTCCGCACTTTTGGATCGTATGGAAATTATCGAGCTTACGGGATATACGGAAGAGGAAAAAATTCAAATAGCGAAAAAGTTTTTGATTCCTCGTCAGCGTGAAAGAAATGGATTAAGAGTATCGGATATTTCTTTTACGGATGCGTTGTTGAAGAAAATTATACGTTTGTATACCAGAGAGGCCGGTGTGCGGTCGTTGGAGAGAACGATTGCTTCTCTTTGTCGCAAAGTAGGCAAGAAGAAAGTGATAAAGGATGAAACTTTACCGGTTCTTCAGGCAAAAACATTGGAAGATTATTTGGGGCCGGCGAAATTCCTCCCGAGCAATGAAAGTCGGGAGTCTAAAATAGGGCGTGTCAACGGCTTGGCATGGACGATGGCAGGCGGTGAAGTCCTTGATACGGAAGCGGTAACGATCAAAGGAAAAGGGAATCTGATTCTCACAGGACAATTGGGTGACGTGATGAAGGAATCAGCGGAGACGGCGTATACTTATATTCGTAGTAAAGCTAAAGAATTGGGCTTGAAAGATGATTTTTATGAAACATTGGATACGCATATTCATCTGCCGGAAGGGGCGGTACCGAAAGATGGGCCATCGGCGGGTATTACTATGGCAACGGCTATGGCGTCAGCTTATACCGGACGAAAAGTGCGCGGTGATACGGCTATGACCGGAGAAATTACTCTTACCGGTGATGTACTTCCTATCGGGGGAGTGAAAGAAAAGGTATTGGCAGCCGGACAGCGTGGCATCAAGCAAATTCTTCTTCCGGAGCAAAATAAAAGGGATTTGGAAGAAATACCGGAAAATGTGCGAAAGAAGTTGAAATTTATTTATGTCAAAAATGTAGACGATGTATTAAAACATGCATTAGTGTAAAGAGGGAATCATGGCGGAAATTAAAAATACTAAGGAGTTTCATATTTTCTCATCGGCATATACTGTGTCTTCGGTGAAAACTGTCGGTGGAACGGGGAAAAAGGAAATAGCCTTTATCGGTCGTTCTAATGTGGGAAAATCGTCGCTTATTAATTCGCTTACGGGTATGAAAAAATTGGCTCATGTGAGTCGTGAACCGGGAAAGACAAGAACCATCAATTATTACTCTATCCAGTCAAGGCGAGATAGGGGTGAAGGCGAAGAGCGGCAGGAGTGGTACTTAGTAGATCTTCCGGGGTATGGTTTTGCCAAGACCGGCGGTGATAATCGAAAGACGTGGAGTGAATTTATTGATGAATATTTCAGAAAATCATCCTCCATTGTGTTGGTAGGGCTTCTTATTGACCTTCGGCATCCTGGATTGCCTATTGATATCCAAGCGTATGAGTGGTTGAAGGGAATAGCACCGGATATTCAAGTCATTGGAACAAAGAGTGATAAACTTAAAAAGAATGAACTTGTGAAAAATCTGAGGGAAATAGAGAAAATTTTCCCTACGGCGCATAAACCCATAGCGTATTCATCGTTAAAGGGCATCGGGAAGGATACGTTGCTTGATGTTATAGAGGAAAAAATATGTGAATGAAAATGAAATCTCATAATCATCCGTTCATGGACGATATGAGATTTTTTGTTTGATTTGTTTTATCAAGGGTGTGATGGTTGTAAATGAGTTACCGCCATAGGAATTTGACTTTTTGGTGTGTTTGAGTATGTGTCATCTCTGTGGTAAGATGGAGAATGAAAATTTGTGTAAAAATGAATGGATGGAGGCGATGGATTCTTGAGTCAGGAGGAGTATCAAATTAATATTCCCGTGTATGAAGGGCCCATGGATTTGTTGCTTCATTTGGTGACGAAAAATCGCATTGATATCCATGATATTCCTATTCACGAAATAACAGATCAGTATTTAGATTATTTATCAAAGGCGAAGTTTTTTAATTTGGATTTGGGAAGTAGTTTTTTTACGATGGCAGCTACTTTGCTTTTGATTAAATCTCGTATGTTGCTTCCGAAACGGCGGCAAGAAACGGATGAGGAAGTAGAGGATCCGCGTCGTGAATTGGAGCGTTCTTTGGAAGAGTTTCGTAAAATGAAATTGTTTCGTGCGCGTATTGATGAGCTTATGAAACATGAAGGGGTGTATCATACAAAGGTACCGTCAGAAGTGCGGCAGGGGGTGTATACCGGTAGTATTTCTTTACAGAAGTTGTCTGCTGCCTTTTTTTCTTTATATGAATCTATTCAGGAAACGGAAGAAGAGGTGCTTTCTTTAGAGGAGGTTTCTTTAGATGATGAAACGGAGTCGTGGCGTCTTGTTCTGCGGAAAGGTGATTCGGTAGGGTTGATAGATTATTTTCGTACGAAGCGGACTCGACTTCGTTTGGCGGTTTCTTTGATGGCACTTTTGGAGCTTTTGCGCATGGGTGAAGTGGTACTTCGGGATACGGCCGCAGGTCTTTTGGTAGAGAGGAGTAAGGCATGAAGGGATTGGAACGGTTAGCGGCTTTTGTGGAAGTATTTCTTTTTATCAAGGGAAATCCTGTGTCGATGGATGAGCTTGTCAAGGCTTTGGCGGAGGAACCGGAACAGATTGAGAAGGCTTTGTCTTTTTTGCAGGAGAAATATGAACGCATGGATTCCGGGCTTATGGTAAGAAAGAGCGGTGCCGGATGGATGCTTGCAACGAAAAGGGAATATGATTCGTGGATTACGGAAACGTTGGGTAAGGAGTCTACTCTTTCGGCAGCCGCTTTGGAAACTTTGGCTGTGGTAGCTATGAAGGAGCCGGTGACTCGTGCAGATATAGAGAAAATTCGTGGGGTGTCTGTGGGGCGTGTATTGGCGACGCTTTTAGAGAAGGATTTGGTTGAGGAGCGTGGTCGATTGGATGTGATTGGTCGTCCTATTTTATATGGTACAACAGGAAGATTTTTGAAATGTGTCGGTTTGTCTCATGTGGATGAATTGAAGTTGAAGTGGGCGGATAAGCCTAATGAAGGGGAGTTATTTTGAAGGAGAGATTACAAAAAATTATTAGTCATGCAGGAGTTTGTTCGCGTCGGAAGGCGGAGGAATTGATTCTTGCCGGTAAGGTGAAAGTGAATGGTGTTGTCGTTCGTGAATTGGGATCGGAAGCGGATGTGCGAAAGGATCGTATCGAGGTGTCGGAACGGGTGATTCGTCCGGAACCATTGAAATATTTCCTTTTTCATAAGCCTGATGGTGTGATTACTTCTGTATCGGATCCTGCCGGGAGACGTACGGTGATGGACTATTTTCCGCGTGTGCGTGAGCGTATTTTCCCGGTCGGTCGTTTGGATTATCATTCGGAAGGGCTTCTTATCATGACGAATGATGGGAATTTGGATTTCATTTTGACGCATCCGTCTCATGAGGTGGAAAAGGAATATGAGGTAGTGGTGCGTGGGAAATATTCGGATTCTTTGGCGAGGAAAATGGAAAAAGGGGTCAAAATTGATTCCGGTGTGACGGCGCCTTGTGAAATTGTCGTGGAGTCTTATGATAAAGAAAAGAATAAGACGTATCTTCGGATGATTTTGCATGAAGGAAAAAATAGGGAAATTCGTAAAATGATGGAAGCGTATCATTATCCGGTGTTTGGATTGAAACGGATTCGTTATAGTTTTCTTTGTCTTGATGTAGGGCGAGGAGAGTATCGGCGATTGACGTCGGCGGAGGTAAAAAAGTTATATGACCTTCATAAGTAAAAGGGTGATTGTTATCGGTGGCGGCGTGGCAGGCTTATTGGCTTCTGTCACGGCAGCCTCTCACGGAGCGTCCGTTATTCTTTTGGAGAAAATGAATCGTGTGGGATTGAAAATGGGCATTACCGGTAAGGGGCGTTGTAATTTAACGAATGCAGCTCCGATGATGGAATTTATCAAAAAAACGCCGGGAAATGGGAAGTTCCTTTTTGGTGCTTATAAACGCTTTTTTCATGATGAGCTTTTGTCTTTACTTCATGATTGGGGGTTATCTACTAAAGTAGAGCGGGGAGGACG
Organism: Veillonellaceae bacterium DNF00626; assembly: GCA_001553355.1. GTDB lineage: Bacteria > Bacillota > Negativicutes > Veillonellales > Dialisteraceae > Dialister. The sequence goes on along the minus strand of KQ960853.1, from coordinate 159,742 downwards.
TATATTTCCTTTGAGTGATGATGCTCAAGAAGTGCGTCATCTTTTTATGCGACTTTTGGAGAAAAAAGGGGTCGAGCTTCATTTAGAGGAAGGGGCAACGCATATAGAAATAGCCGATGGACAGGTGAGCGGCGTGCGAACGCTGAAGAACTTTTATCCGGCTGATGCGGTGATTTTATGTACCGGCGGTCAATCGTATCCGCGGACGGGTTCTACCGGGGATGGGTATCGTTTGGCGGCGGAATTGGGGCATACGATAACGCCTATTCGGCCTGCTTTAGTGCCACTGGTATGTGAAGAAAGTTATTGTAAGGAATTGCAGGGGCTTTCATTAAAAAATGTTACACTTTCTTTGTCTGCCGGAGGGAAACGAAAAACGCAGGAGTTTGGAGAAATGTTATTTACGCATTTCGGTGTTTCCGGACCCATTGTTCTTATGCAGAGCGATCAAGTATCGCTTTGGCTTTCTGAAGGTTATGAAGTTAAAGGTGAAATAGATTTAAAACCGGCTCTTTCTGAAGATGTATTGGATAAGCGTATTTTGCGTGATTTAAAAACGTATCATTTGAAGCAGATGGGGAATGCTTTATTAGATTTATTGCCTCATAGTTTGGTGCCGGTGGTGCTGCGTTTGGCGCATATTTCTGCGGAAAAACCGGTGGCGGAGCTTACAAAGAAGGAACGTATTTCTTTGGGTAAAGTGATGAAGCATTTACCTTTGAGTATAAAGAAAACACGGCCTATTGATGAAGCGATAGTGACTGCCGGAGGTGTATCGGTAAAGGAAATAAATCCTTCTACGATGGAATCTAAATTGGTGAAAGGTTTATATTTCGCCGGTGAGGTCATAGATGTACATGCATTGACAGGTGGGTATAATATGCAGGCAGCTTTTTCTATGGGACATTTGGCGGCGGAATCGGCAACGGAGGGACAAGAATGAAAAAATTAGTGATAGCTATTGACGGACCGGCAGGGGCAGGAAAAAGTAGTGTAGCAAAAGTGTTGGCAAAGCGTTTATCGTATACTTATTTGGATACGGGCGCAATGTATCGGGCCATTACTTATGAAGCTTTGCGTCGAGGTGTGAGTGATGAAGCAGCGGTAACGGCAATGGCAGAAACGCTGACAATGGACATATTTCCTAAAACTGATACGATGCATGTGACTGTCGACGGCGAGGATATAACGGATAAATTAAGAGGAACTGATGTGTCGCAGCATGTATCAAAGATTGCGAGCATGGCAGGTGTTCGGGCAGTCATGGTGAAATTGCAACGTGAAAAAGCCTTGAAAGGCGGAATCGTACTTGATGGTCGTGATATAGGAACGGTGGTTTTACCGCAGGCAGATGTGAAGATTTTTTTGACGGCCTCTGTAAAAAATAGGGCATTGCGGCGATTTCATGAAATGAAAGATAATAGCGAATCTATTTCCTTGGAAGATATTGAAAAAAATATACAAGAACGAGATTGGCAAGATAGTCATCGCAGTGTATCTCCTTTGAAACAGGCAAAAGATGCTATTTTGATAGATAATAGTGATATGACTTTAGAGGGAACAGCAGATGCTATTATTGAAATATGTAAATTGACATGTGATGAAAGTAATTGAGGTGTTTTATGTTAAAAAAGATAAGCCATGCCGTTATAAGATGGGTGCTGAATGGTATATTTTACGGTTTTTATCGATTGCACGTTGAGGGAGCGGAGCATATACCGGATACAGGCGCAGTCATTGTAGCGCCTAATCATAAAAGTAGCTTTGATCCGCCCATTGTAGGTGTTGCTATAAAAAATCGGTTGGTTCATTATATGGCAAAAGCAGAGTTGTTTAAAAATCCCATGTTCGGCTGGGTGCTTCGGAAGATGGGGGCATTTCCCGTGAAACGTGGAACGGTGGATCGTATGGCCATTAAACAGGCTGTGAGAGAATTGAAAAACGGACATGTCTTAGGCATTTTTCCGGAAGGAACACGAATAAAAAAAGACGGTTTAGGTCGTTTTCATTCAGGAATGGCATCTTTAGCCTTGATGACCGGTGTGCCTATTGTACCGGTGGCTGTGCTTGGAACGCGTACTTTACCTAAGAAAAAAGAAACCATTGCTATATTAATCGGTGAACCGGTAGTGGTGGAGAAACAAAAAGTGAATGATGACAAGGTAGCGGAATTAAATGACCGGGTGAAACAGGAAATAGAAAAACTCATCAGTGATTATCAAGGAAAACACTAAAAGTGATAAAGATTTTTTTTATATGAATTATGGCGCTCTACTTATAATAAAGATGAAAAGGTTGAAAATTTATTGTTATGGAAATTTATAAATCGAAAGTGATGGGCTTTTGTTACGGCGTGCGGCGAGCGATGGAAATAGCGGAAAAAACTATAAAATCAGGACAAAAGGCTGTGACCTTAGGACCTTTGATACATAATCCGCAAGTGGTTGATCGTTTGGCCAAGCAGGGGGTTGGAACTGTAAATAGTGTCGATGAAATCACAGATGAAACGGTGATTATTCGTTCGCACGGGATAGGTCCTTCATGTTATAATAACCTTAAGTGCAAAAATTCTGTATTACATGACGCTACTTGTCCTTTTGTGAAAAGAAATCAAGATATTGCAAAGGAATTGGTAGAGGAAGGCAAGGATATTGTACTTATCGGTGAAAAAAAGCACCCTGAAATGCTGAGTGTAGCTGAATGGGCGGGAGATGATCCCATTATCGTAGAAACGATGGATGATGTAGAAAAACTTCCGACCATGAAAGAAGCCCATATTGTTATACAGACTACATTTTCGTTGGCGTTGGCGGATCGGTTGATAGATGCTATTTCTCAAAGAGTGGAGCATGTATCTGTTCATAAAACCATTTGCAATGCGACGACAGAAAGACAAGAGGCAGCGCGTGAGCTTGCTAAAAATGTAGATGTGATGATAGTTATAGGCGGCCGCAACAGCGCCAATACCGGCAGACTGGTGGAAGTCTGTCAGGCGGAAGGAGCCGTCACTCATCACATTGAGACGGCGAAGGAACTGAAGTTAGAGTGGTTCCATAGCCATGACAAGGTTGGCATCACCGCCGGTGCATCCACACCGGACTGGATCATAGAGGAGGTAGTTTTTATTATGGAAGACATGAATGAAATGCTGGAAATGGAGGAAATGAATCTGGACGTACACAAAGGTAGCGTTGTCAATGGTACAGTTGTTGATTTAACAGATGATACCGCTTATATTTCTTTTGGATATAAGACAGAGGCTGTTTTGCCGATTCATGAGTTCTCTTATCCGGAACCTGCATCTTTGAAAGATGTATTGAAAATAGGTGATTCACTTCGTGTACAAGTGGTTAGCGGAGTGAAGGAGGATAGTCCTATTTATGTCTCCAAAATTAAAGTGGATCGCTTGGCTGATTGGGATGTAGCATTAGAAGCATTCAAGAAAGGTGAACCTGTAGAATGTGAAGGTATTGAAGCGATTAAAGTAGGGCTTTTGGTACAGTTGAAAGCTTTACGTGGATTTATTCCCCTTTCGCAAGGAGATCTTCGCTTTGTTCATTCTTTACAGAGCTTGGTAGGACAAAAATTTATGGCGAAAATTTTGGAAGTGGACAGCGCCAAAAATCGTTTGGTTTTATCGCGTAAAGCTGTGTTGGAAGAAGAACGTGGCGATGAATTGGATGAAATTGAAAAAGCTTATGAAAATGGTGAAATTCTTAAAGGTACAGTAAAGAAAATTATGCCTTATGGTGCGTTTATCGCATTAAACGGCGTAGAAGGATTGCTTCATATTTCTGATATTTCCTGGAAAAAGATTGCTAAAGTGGAAGACGCTTTGCAGCCTGAACAGGTAATTGATGTGAAGATTAAATCTTTTGATAAGGAAAAACAGCGTATTTCTTTCAGTCATAAAGATTGCCTGCCTAATCCGTGGGAAGGCGCTATCCATGAACATTCGTTGGATGAAATCGTGACAGCTAAAGTTGTGAAAGTTTTGGAATTTGGCGTCATCGTAGAATTGGCTGATGGATTGACCGGACTTCTTCATGTCAATGAAATGACACGAGATCCCGGTAAGAAGGCTTCTGATTTATGCCATGTAGGAGATGAATTGGAAGTACGCATTATCGGTATTGATGAAGAACGGAAGCGCATTAGCTTTTCTTTAGCCACATTAGAAGAAAAAGCGCCGGAGGCAGAAGAAGCTTTGGAAACGGAAGAAACTCCGGAAGAATAAACGGGAAGAAATAAAAAGACCTCGGGCGGATAGTCCGGGGTTTTATTTTGCTTAGCACTTACTTGACAGTCAGGGCGTAGGGGAATACAATTTTTGAAAATAGAGAAATCATAAATGCAGATAGATTAAATTGGTATAGATAGCGAGGACAGAGATGAGTAAACCTTTAGTGGCGATAGTCGGTCGTCCTAATGTAGGGAAGTCAACGATTATTAACGGATTGGCACAGCGCCGTGTATCCATTGTGGAAGATATTCCCGGGGTGACACGAGATAGAATTTATTGTGATGTGCGATGGCTTAATCGAGAATTTACCTTAATTGATACGGGCGGTATTGAATTTAGAAATCAAAAAAATCAAATTGTCGGGGGCATTCGGCAACAAGCAGAATTGGCGATGGAAGAAGCAGACGTCATTTTATTTGTCGTAGACGCAAGAGCCGGCATTACCGGTGACGATGAAATTATTGCCGGATTGATGAGAAAAACCGGAAAGCCTGTTGTTTTATGTGTAAATAAGGTAGATAGCAATAATCAAGAAGCAGACGTTTACGAATTTTATGCATTAGGATTAGGCGATCCCATTCCGGTGTCGGCAGTCAATCATTACGGTTTTGGCGATTTATTGGAAGTTATTTCCAAAGACTTTCCGCCTATGGAAGTACAAGATTCACCGGATACTATTCGTACCGCTATCGTCGGACGACCGAATGTAGGGAAATCTACTTTAGTGAATGCTCTTTTAGGCTATGAACGTTCACTGGTGTCTGATGAAATGGGAACGACTCGTGATGCCGTTGATTCCGTATGGAAATATAAGGGAAAGAATTTTATTTTAGTAGACACGGCAGGAATGAGACGGAAAAGTAAAATTGATGAAACCGTAGAAAAATATAGTGTTATTCGCTCTATTCGTGCCATTGATAATTGCGATGTGGCGATTTTCGTTTTAGATGCAGAAGATATGCTGACAGAGCAAGATAAAAAAATTATCGGATACATTCACGAAGCCGGTAAAGGCCTTATCATCATGGTTAATAAGTGGGATTTGATTCCCAAAGAAACGAATACAATGGTGGAATTGGAAAAGGAAATACGAAAAGGACTTCCTTTCGCTCCGTATGTGCCGATGCTTTTTGGTTCAGCCATGACAAAACAACGTATTACACGCTTAGGCGATATGATTTATAATGTAGCAGAACAGCAATCTATGCGAGTGGCGACATCAGTTTTAAATGATTTATTAGAAGACGCAAAGATGATCAATCCACCACCGGCGCATAGTGGACGAGTAGCCAAAATCTATTACATGACGCAAGCAGGGATCAGACCGCCCACTTTTGTCATGTTTGTTAATGATGCTAAACTCATTCATTTTTCCTATATCAGATTCATTGAAAATAAATTGCGCGAAGCATTTATATTTGAAGGGACGCCCATTCGTATTGTAGTGCGAAGTAAGAAGGAGAGTGATATTCCTTGATAGAGTGGCTATTATGGGTCATACTTGCCTATTTTATAGGTGCTATTCCGGTAGGTTATCTCATCGGTCGTTTTTTCTACGGAAAAGATTTGAGAAAAGAAGGCAGCGGAAATATAGGCGCTACCAATGCTTATCGTATTTTAGGCACTAAAGCAGGAATTTTTGTATTTCTTTTAGACTTTTTTAAAGGATGGATAGCGGCATCTTTAGGTACAGGCGAACCCTATTTAGTTCTGGCGTGCGCCATTGCGTCAGTGGTCGGAAATGATTGGTCCGTGTTTTTGAAATTTAAGAGCGGAAAAGGAGTGGCATGCGGTGTTGGGGCATTTACCTATATTTCCCCGGCAGCGACATTTGCCGCATTTCTGGTATGGCTTTTTATTTTCCTATGGAAGAAAATCGTGTCTTTAGCATCTATTATTTCCGTACCCGTAGTTCCTTTGGTGATTTTTCTTACCGGAAGTCCTCTTGCTTATTCTATCGGGAGTCTTTTGGCGGCACTTTTGGTTATTGGGAAGCATAAGGAAAATATGAAACGTCTATGGCGCGGTGAAGAAAAGCCCATAGTGAAAGGAAAGAGAACGTAATGAAAATAACAATGATTGGTGCCGGTGGTTGGGGTACGGCGATGGTAGTTGCCTTAGCGGGGCAACATGACGATGTGACCCTTTGGTGTCGTAGAGAAGAAATGGCACAAAAATTACGTACTGATCGAGAAAATAAAGAATATCTCCCAGGCGTCAGAATACCCGTTCATGTGAAGATTACAAGCGATTTAAAATGCGCTGCCACCGGTGCGGATTGTATTATTTTATGTACACCGTCTAAAGTAGTCATGGATATGGCAGAGCGAATTAAGCCTTATATAGAAAAAGATGTAGTCGTAGTCAGTGCATCAAAAGGCTTGGCAGATGAGAAAGGTCAGCGTTTATCGGAAGGCATCGCCGGGAAATTACAGGAAATAACCAATCGCATTGTCGTTTTATCAGGGCCTAACCATGCGGAAGAAGTGGGATTAGGGCTTCCGGCGGCAGCCGTGGCGGCTTCCTCGCAAAAAGAGGCAGTGGAATTAGTGCAAGACATATTTATGAGTCTGGTATTTCGCGTGTATCGAAGTGATGACGTTGCCGGGGTAGAATATGGCGGTGCACTAAAAAATATTATTGCTTTAGCCGGTGGCGTGCTTGACGGGATCGGTTTAGGAGATAATTCACGAGCTGCTTTGATCACTCGCGGATTGGTAGAAGTAGCTCGATTTGGCGTTCATTTCGGTGCGAAACGGGAAACATTCTTTGGTTTATCCGGATTAGGCGATATGGTAGTTACCTGTACCAGTAACCACAGTAGAAACCATCGGGCAGGCGTTCTTTTAGGACAAGGAAAGACAGTAGAAGAAATTTGTGAAGGAACACACATGATAGTAGAAGGCATTCGTACAGCCCTTTTAGTGAATAAAATAGCTCAAAAGGAGCATATAGATATGCCTATTACCGAAGAAGTGTGCCGACTCCTAAAAGGGGAACATACCGCACAAGAAGTATTAGAAAACCTAATGACTCGGGCCAAAAAAGCGGAAATAGAAACCTACATGGGAAATGAATAAACAGAGCAAGATGAAGTATATGTCCTCTAACAATTGCTATGGACAATCAAAATAACTCGTAAAGAATATTTGCTACGTCTTGCTATAAATAATCAATTGATTTGGCTATTTTCTCATTGAGAATAGCCATTTACTTTGCTAAAGAGGGGCGGATAAGGAAATAAATCATGTCGGATTATTTTTCGTTATCAAAATGTTTGATTATTTCGCAAAGTTTTACAGGAATAATAAAAAAGAGTAAAATGAGAAAAGCATGATAGACAGACATTTTTTTAGTGATGCTATTTCATGTTGTTTTATTTGATGTTATCAAATTTGTCATATATGTTATAATTTAATTTGGATATTTTAATATGAGAATTATCGGTGGGAATGCAAAGGGAACACTGCTGGTGTCACCTCCGGGAAAAGCTACAAGACCTACGTTAGGGCAGGTGCGGGAAAGCATATTTAATGTACTTTCTAATGTGGGTATCCAAGAAACAAGAGTTTTGGATCTATTTGCCGGAACCGGCGCAATGGGACTGGAAGCCTTAAGCCGCGGAGCAAAAGAGGCTGTATTTTTTGACAAAGTCACGGCACGCATTATTAAAGAAAATAGTAAGCGCTGTCATGTAGAAGATAAGGCGCAAGTGATGGCAGGAGATATACGAGTAGCACTTCGCCATATGCGACCAAAAAGTTATGATTATATCTTTATGGATCCGCCTTATAATAAGGGATATGTTAATGAAATATTGAGTCTTCTTTTCGCTTGCAGTTTACCGGCGGATAATGCTATTATTATAGTAGAACATTCCATAACCGAACCACCGGATTTATCCCTATTCACAGAGAAATGTACCGTGTGGAAAGAAAAACGTAAAAGAGATATGGCTGTGACCTATCTTCTTTGCGAAAATGATAGGGGAGAAAGTTCATGAAAGTTGCTATTTGTCCCGGAAGTTATGATCCTGTGACTTATGGACATTTGGATATTATTCGAAGAAGCGCAGGATTGGTAGACAAATTAATTGTTACCGTTTTTGTGAATCCAACGAAAAAGAAAGCTATGTTTACCATAGAAGAACGGTTGAATATGCTTCGGGAGACGACGAAAGATATACCCAATGTGGAAGTGGATACCTCTACGGGTTTACTTAATGCCTATGCAGCAAGTAAGGATTGTCATCTGTTAATTAGAGGACTTCGGGCATTCAGTGATTTTGAGTATGAATTCCAACGGGCGTTGATGTTGAAGAAAATTGACCCTACGTTAGAAACAGCTTTTTTTATGACCGATGGTAGATATTCCTATTTATCTTCTACGGGTGTGCGCGAATTAGCGTATTTTGACGGAGATGTATCACAAATGGTACCTCCTTATGTGCAGGATATGATTAAAAAGAAAATGAGTACCATAAAGAAATGAGGCGGTAATATGGACACAAGAAAATTATTGGAAGAATTAGAAAATGTCATTATGAATGCCAATGACGTACCTTTTACCAACAAAAAAATGGTAGATAAAGATGAAGTGGCACGACTGATTGATGCGATCAATCAATCACTCCCGAATGAATTAGAAAGTGCAAGACGCATTGTAGCTGATAAAGAACGAATTCTTTTAGATGCAGAGAAGAAAGCCGATGATACTATTTCTCAGGCGAAAGATTACATTGCACGAATTACGGAAGAAAGTGAATTGGTAAAACAGGCACAGGAAAGAGCTAATGAAGTGGTGACCGCCGCCAATCAGTCAGCAGAAGAGCTTAGAAATAGCTCCGTTACCTATGCTACCGACGTATTGAAATATGTAGAAACGAATATGGAAAATATGTTGGATACATTGAAAAAGAATCGTCAGAGTTTGATTAATTCAAATACGGCGGCGAACGGAACAAATGATTCTGATGGAAATAAATAATTTTATGATGTAAGGAGCTGTGAAGGCTCCTTTTTCAATGGATAAATGGAAATGTGCAATGGAAAGAAAATATTTTAAATATATTCTGCTTGCCGGGATGGTGCTGCTTTGTCTTTTGCTTTTTTATTCTTGCGGCAGTGAGGGGAAAAAGGAGAAAAAACCAGAAAGTCCGGTGAAACAAGTGGAGCGTGATACAGCAGCCAAGGATCAATATCTCGTGTATGTATCAGGGGCAGTGGCTGCTCCGGGTGTTTACGAATTACTTGAAGGAAGTCATGTATTTGATGCGGTAAAAGCTGCCGGGGACGTACTACCCTATGCGGATGTAGATGGCGTGAACATGGCGGAAGCCCTTCATGATTGTGAAAAAGTATATATTCCGTTAGATCCGAATAAAACATCACCGGATGCTTTGGGCAAAATAAATATAAACAAAGCAGGACGTGACGAATTACAAACTTTACCCGGTGTAGGGATTAAAACAGCAGAGAAAATTATCGCTTACCGAGAAGCGCACGGATCATTTAAATCGAAAGAAGAATTAAAAGAAGTACCGACTTTGGGGGAAAAGAAATATGAGAAACTTTCCTCGAAAATTACTTTATGAATGGGATTCCTTTTTATCAATGAAATATATATGTCTTTGGGCCGGTTTATTTTTATGTATCGGTGTTTTGGCATCACCTTATATCATCGTCCCTTTTTCTTATAGTGCGGTGATATTGTTTTTATTATTTTTGGATATTCTTTGGTGGGCATGGAAAAATAAGAAGAACGCTGTAATCATAGCAAGCGTTCTTTTTCTATGCCTTGCCGGCGTGATGCGTATGAATATGGCAGAAGAGCAATACCGTCAATTGCCGCGATATTTGTGTGATACGCAAGGTGTTTTTACCGGCATTGTCATGGAAGAACCCGTTCGAACAGAATACGGATATATTCGTTGCAAAGTGGCACTTGAAACGGTGCAATACGCGCCGGCAGAGCCCACATCGGTGGAAGGAAATGTATGGGTGTATGATTTATCTCCGAAAGACCACTATACCATCGGTTCGCGTGTGCAAATGAAAGGGAAAATGAAAGCACTGCACATATTGCGAAATCGGGGAAAAATTGATTTGGAGAGCAGATATAAGAGTGATGGAATCATAGGGAAAATATACACGGAAAAAAGGGAGAATATTCACTTTATTGAACAAACAAACGATTATTATATCGGTCAAAAAGCCTTAGCTATACGAAATTTTATAGAAGAGAAATACAAACCCTATATGAATCAAGAACGGTTGCCGCTTTTGATGACATTACTTTTCGGCGGACATTATCAAGATATTTCAAGTCAAATCATAGATGACTTTTCAGTGACAGGGATTATTCACATCTTATCCGTATCCGGATCACATATGGCGCTCCTTTTTAGCTTTCTGTACCTGCTGGGACGATGGCTCCGTTTGCCGGAAAAAGTGACGGCTTTTAGTGTAGTGACACTTGTATTATGCTATGCAGGCATATCCGGTTTTGTGCCGCCGGTACTACGTGCATCGCTGATGGGTATTTTAACCGTAGGAGGACTATTTTTTAAGCGAGAAGGCTATGCGTTGAATGCTCTTGGCGTGGCGGCTATGGCAATGATTTTAGGGAATCCCTACTTAGTCTATGACGTCAGCTTCCAATTATCCTTTGGTGCGTCTGCCGGCATTTTAATTTTTTACACGCCTTTGTTGAAAATATTTCATAAAATACAGAAATTACCGTCATGGATAGCGGAAGCGGTTGCCGTGGCTTGTAGCGCGCAAATTCTGACAGTGCCTCTTGTACTTTACAATTTTCATGTATTTCCTACATGGTTTGTACCGGCAAACATTATTGTTACACCGATTTTAGAACAAGTAATCATAGGCGGATTGGCATCTGTTTTTCTGCTGTTTCTTTTTTTACCTCTTGGAATCGGTATGGTATCTGCGATTGATGTGATGCTGCAAATAGCGGTGACGTTTAATGGTTGGATGGCGCATGCACCGTATGCATCACTTCATATAGGGGGACTTTCATTGTGGGGACTCTGTTTATACTATGAAATGATTATTCTATATTTGCTTAGAAATGTGATAAGGAAATATAAAATGCCCATGATGATAAGTTCATTTATTGTAGCCATGACGCTTTTTGGTGCGGGATATTCTTGGTGGAACAAAGCTGACATGTCCGTATTGATTCCCGACTTAGGACGAGAACAAGGAGCGGTTATAGTATCCAAAAAACATAAAATCATATATGATAAAGGGGATGACTTTAGTGTTCTCACACTCCCGTATGAATGGCAATCATTTTTAGCCTACCGGGGAATTTTTACTGCAGATATCCTTTTGCTGAATATTGAAAATATGACGAAGGAACGAGCATTTCCTGTAAATATACCGGTCAAAGAAATATGGGTGGTTGGCGGAGATCCGTATACGATATTTCCTCAATTGAAATCAAGTCAAATTCCGGTGCGAATACTTCGTGGGGAGACTATTGAATTGACTGACGGAACTACTGTTTCCACGAATGGGAGTAGTTTTCATGTGACGCAAAACGGGAAACAAATTTATCTATCCGGGGCGAAATCTTTTTATCAAAAATCGACAGACATGCCTCTTCTTTGGATAGGTGGCAGTAACGGTTATCATCGGGGTGTGACTTTCCAAGATGTGAATCATTTGAAACCGCAGTGCGCCGTGTATCAAGGATATACGCCTGCCGGTGCCGGAGATATTGAGGAACTGAAGATGGCCGGTGTTGATGTGGCGGTTATTGATGACACGGGCATGACGGATGTGACTTTTCGAGATGGTTTATGGCAAAGAGAATAAGAAAGACGGGATGATGATGAAAGGAAATATTATTTTTCTGTACGGAACGGATGAAGTGGCGTTAAATATAAAGAAAGAAGAACATATTAAATCGTATTTTAAAGAGAATAGTCCCGATGTGACTGTCATAGAAGCACCGGGGAGTTATGATGCGTATGTTAATGCATTGGAGGGGCAATCTCTTTTTGCCAATAGTAGTGCAGTAGTTATTAGAAATCCTTTTTTCCTTAAAAAAGCGGCAGAATCGAAGAAAGAAGAAAAAGAGTGGGAACGTTTTTTTGATACGTTAAAAAATTTATCTTCCGATACACTTCTTATTATTTCCGTTGATGGAAAACCTGACGGGAGAATGAAGATAACGAAAGCGTTATTGACCATCAGTCAAAAAGAAGAATGCAATCTACTGAAGCCGGAAGAAGGCGCAGGTGTGATGATTCGCATGCTGATGAATAGAGGGAAACGCGTAGAGATGAGCGCACGCATGTATTTGGAAGCGGTAGTGAGTACATGGAGTACAATTTCGAAACCGTTTTTAGAAACAGAATGTGATAAAATTATATTAATGGCAGGAGACGCCCCCGCGATATCAAAAAGACTTTTGGAATATGCCTTGCCGGAGTACATGGATCGGGGCATTTTCAAATTTACGGAAGCTTTATTAAAAAAACGGGCAGACGTAGTATTGCAAGGTGCTGACCATATTTTTACGACGTCGGAAGAAACACTGAGAAGCATTGGATTTTTGGCATATCGTTTCAGACAAATTAAGATATATAGAGAAATGAAACGTAATCGCAGACCTTCCGGTGAGATACAGAAAATATTAGGATTTCGAAGTCAGTGGCATATGAATAATTTTGAAAAAGAAATTGAATCGGTGACAGAATATGAGGCAGAATGGTTTTTAGTCCATTTGTTTCGATACCAATTAAATGCTCGAAGCGGCGGGAATACAGAAATCAAAGATTTACTACTGACTTATTGTTTATGGAAATAAGAGGATGAAGCGTTGAGAAAAAAATATGTAATACAAGGGCTTGTGATGGTTGCTTTATTGGTTATTGGCACAACACCTTTTATGTGGGGAAATGCAGAAAAAATGTATCCCAGTATTTCCGTTGAATCGGAAAATGTGGGCGGATTTACTCGTGATGAATGGAATCAATTTGTGGCGCAAAAGACAAAAGACTACGGAGAAAAGGAAATCGTTCTCCTTTTAGGGAAAACAAAAGACGGTTGGAAGTTGAAAGACATTCATGGCGCTGTGGATGAGGAAAAAACAGAAAAAATATGGGAAATCGGACGAACCGGAGATGTGTTTTCCGATTGGTACACACGGTGGGAGCTGTTAATTCGGGGAAAAGATATTGATTTACCTCTTACCTATGATAAAAAGCTGTTACGGGAAAAAGTGAATAGTTTAGTAGAAAAATATAGCCAAGAACCGAAAGATGCCGTACCCGTTATTGATGCCAATGGTCATGTCACTTTTACGGAAGGCGTGCCGCATATTTCCTTGGATGCCCAAAAATTATACGATACCATTGAAAAGGCCCTAACAGAAGGAAAGCATACCATTCAAATAGAGACCACAGAAGAAAAATTGCCCACGCTAACGGTAGAAGAAGCCAAGCAATTTGATACGGTATTAGGCGTGTACAGCACTGCATTTGGCGGAGATTATAATCGCAGTGAAAATATCCGTTTAGCAACAGAAGCGATTAGTCATCATGTGATTTTGCCGGGCGAACGGTTTTCCTTTAATGAGGTTACCGGACGGCGTTCACCGGAAAATGGTTATTTGCCGGCACCGGTGATGGTAGGTAGTCGATTGGAACCGGGATACGGTGGCGGTGTGTGTCAAGTAAGTACGACTCTTTTTAACGCTATTCTGTTGTCGGGATTGCCGGTAACTGAGCGAGAATGTCATTATAGTCCGGTATCGTATGTGCCTACCGGGCAAGATGCCACGGTGTCCTATGGCGATTTAGATTTATGCTTTGTGAATTCATTTTCCCACCCTGTGTATGTATATGCCGTATACCAACCGGGGCAGGTGACTTGTTATATCTTAGGAAATGAAACAGATAAACCGTCGTCGGCTTTTGTGACTACAGAATATAGCGAAGTGATAGGACATAAAAAAATAGAAAAAATGAATCCGACGCAAACGGAAGAACGCATAGAAGAAATAGGACATGACGGATATCGTACACAAATACGCCGGCATGCGGCATGGAAAGACGGACGAACATATACGGATACATTTTCTTCGGAATATGAACCGAAAGATACGATAATTTCTTATAAAGAAGATCCGAAAAAGAAAGTAGAAATGAAAAAACAAGAAAAAACAAAAATGGATATGAAAAAAGAACTGAAAATTATTAAGCCAAAAGACAAAAAGCAGATAGAACGAAAAATAAGGGAAGAATAGAGCAGGGGGAATTGACATGGCGAAATATCGACTGAGAGCGAAAAAAGACGACTCGGTCATTACCATGCTTGATGTAGATACAGAGAGCAGAGCATGGTATATACAAGCAGATAATAAAGAAGCAGCGATAAAAGCTTTATGCGACATGAAAATGAACGTATCCATGATTGACCATATATATATTAATGGCGATGAAGTAACGGATTTGATACAAAATAATGCAGAAACAAAGGAAATAGCTCCTGAAATAAAAGCATCACATGAAATAAATAATTTGGAATCGCAAAATAGCTCCCTTCCGGAAGAAGAGAATATGCCTGTTCCTGAGAAACCAGCAGAAAAGCAAATATCAATGGCAGATTCTGACGAAAAAGAATCGACAGAATATTGTTTGCCTACGGCTGAAGAAGTAGAAAGTGCGTTGCGAAAAAAATCGCAGGAAGAAGCAGTAATATCAGCTACTACCAATACACTGCATTTACCGCAAAACTTGCCGAGCGTGAAAAATGTGATTCCTCAAGTGATGCCATCCGGTAGCGGAAAGAAAGAGAAAAGCATGACCGGACGTTACCTTGGGAAAATACCGATTAAAGCAGGACCGAAGGATATTTCTACAATCATCGAAGAGGCGGATAATGTAGTCATTGAAGGAGAAGTTATTCGCGCGGAATGTAAGGAATTGCGCGGAAACAGAGCCTTATTTATCATGAGCGTGGCTGACGAAACAAATGGTATTGTTTGCAAGAAATTTTTTAATAAAGCAGAAGAAGCAAAGCCCTTAAATGCCATAAAAAAAGGGATGTTTTTAAAAGTACGAGGAAATGTGCAATATGATAAATTCATGAATGCTCTGGCATTAAATATCTCTCAAGTAGAAGACGCCAAACAAGAGATTGTTATTCATGAAGACCATAGTGAAACGCCGCGCGTAGAACTTCATTTACACACGAAAATGAGTCTGGACGGATTGATTGACTATGAAGAAGTAATTAAAACAGCGGCAAAATGGAAACATCCTGCCATCGCCATCACCGATCACGGCGTCATACAAGCCTTCCCGAAAATACAGGAACTGGCAGCCAAATATAAACAAAAAGTCATTTATGGTATGGAAGGGTATGTGATAGACGAATTGCCGGAAGATATTGATACAGATCGGCAAAAATACAGCCATATCATCGTTCTAGCCAAAAATATGACCGGCATTGCTAATTTATACCGCTTAGTGACACTATCTCATCTAAAGTTTTATCGCAAACGCCCTTTAATGCCCCGTCCGTTATTAGAAGAATTACACGAAGGACTTATCTATGGATCTGCTTGCGTTATGGGAGATTTCGTTCGTGCTGTATTGGCAAAAGAAAGTGATGAAGAACTCATTCAGAGAGCCAAATTTTATGACTATTTAGAAGTGCAGCCTTTGGGAAATAATGAATTTCTCCTCAATGATGATAAATATGGAGATATCAAAACGAAAAAAGATTTGCAAGATTTGAATAAGCGAATCATAGACATTGGCGATAAAGCAGGTATACCTGTCTGCGCCACCTGTGATGCCCATTATTTGTTTGCGGAATACAAAAGAAATAGAGATATTTTACTCTCTAACTGGGAAAAACCGGGGAAAATCGAATCACAACCACCGGTTTATTTACGAACCACCGAAGAAATGC
Organism: Veillonellaceae bacterium DNF00626; assembly: GCA_001553355.1. GTDB lineage: Bacteria > Bacillota > Negativicutes > Veillonellales > Dialisteraceae > Dialister. The sequence continues at coordinate 143,548 of KQ960853.1, read as the reverse complement.
TCGAAGAATTTAACTATCTTTCAGCAGAAAAAGCAAAAGAAATTGTTATTACAAATACAAGAAATATAGCAGACTCTTGCGACACCATCGAACCGTTGGCAGAAGAATGGAAATCCTATAATCCGAAAATTGCCGGAGCTGATGAAAAACTGCAAGCGATGTGTTATCACAATGCAAAAGACATATACGGCGATCCGCTACCGAAAATCGTACAAGATCGTCTTACCTTAGAATTGACACCCATTATTAAACACGGTTATGGTGTGCTTTATTATATTGCCCATAAATTGGTGAAACACTCCAATGACAGAGGCTACTTAGTAGGATCACGAGGGTCCGTAGGATCTTCTTTCGTAGCGACCATGTCGGGCATTACGGAAGTGAACCCTCTTCCACCGCACTATGTATGCCTGAAATGCCATTGGAATGAGTTCTTCACTGACGGCAGTGTGGGCGGCGGTTTTGACTTACCTGATAAAGATTGTCCTTCTTGCGGAGAACCGTTACATAAAGACGGACACGACATTCCTTTTGCTGTATTTTTAGGCTTTGATGGTGATAAAGTGCCGGATATCGACCTTAATTTTTCCTCCGGCGATGATCAAGGCGTGGCTCACAAATACACAGAAGAACTCTTTGGACGTGATAATGTATTTCGTGCCGGTACTATTTCCGGTATTCAAGATAAAACAGCTATCGGCTTCGTAAAACGCTATGCGGAAAATCGAGGGCTTACATTCAATGATATTTTCATAGAAAAACTATCTGCCGGCGTTGCCGGAGTGAAACGCACCACCGGACAACATCCGGCAGGCATCATGGTTTGTCCGCGTGATATGGATATTCATAACTTTACACCTCTTCAATATGCAGCCAACAAAAGATGGCTGAAAGATGAAGACGGAAATCGAATACCCGGCACCATTACCACACATTTTGATTACCACTCCATTTCAGGGCGTATGCTGAAATTAGACATACTCGGACACGACGATCCGAAAGTGATTCGCATGCTTCAAGACCTTACCGGTATAGATCCGCTGCATATTCCCTTCAACGATGAAAAAACATTGTCCCTGTTTAGTTCGACAGATGCATTAGGAATTACCGCAGAACAACTAAAAAATATCGTGGGCGATAAAAGCGTGACCGTAGGAGCTATCGGATTGCCCGAATATGGTACCCCCTTTGTACGAGGCATGCTGGAAGACACAAGGCCGAAAAATTTCTCGGCTTTGGTACGTATTTCCGGCTTCTCCCATGGAACCAACGTATGGCTTAATAACGCACGAGATCTTATTATGGCAAAAAAAGTAGGACTTAATGAAGCCATTTCTACTCGTGATGATATTATGAATTACCTTATTGCACACGGCGTGGCGCCACTTACGGCATTTAAAGTCATGGAAAACGTTCGTAAAGGAAAAGGATTAGAAAAAGGCGGATCAAATAATCGAAAAGAATTAGATGACGCACACGTGCCGCAATGGTTCATTGAATCTTGCCTAAAAATTTCCTATCTGTTTCCTCGTGCCCATGCGGTGGCCTATGTCATGATGGCGTTCCGCATTGCTTGGTTCAAAGTCAATTATCCCTTAGCTTACTATGCCGCCTATTTCAGCATACGAGCCAAAGGAGCATTTAACGCAGCCATCATTCTTCGAGGATTAGAAGCACAAAAAGCGGAATTAGCAAGAATTAACAGCACTCCGCATCCCACGGCGGTAGAAAAAGGAAATGCAACAGTCTTAGAAGTGGCAGCAGAAATGTATCTACGAGGATTTACTTTTTTGCCGGTAGACTTAGAGAAATCAGACGCCTATGAATTTAAGATGGAAGATGGCGCTCTCCGTCCGCCCTTTAACTGCATCCCGGCATTAGGAGATACAGTGGCAAAAGAAATAGTAGAAGCACGAAAAAAACACGCCTTCACATCAAAAGAAGATTTGAAAAAACGAGGGAAAGTATCACAAACTGTGATAGAAACGATGGAAAACATGGGAATGCTGCATGGTATGGCTGAAGAAGAACAGATGAGCCTATTTTGATAAGAAATATGAAATATAGTCACGGCAAAAGAAATATGCGAATCACTTTGGTGTATCCTTGACATTTGTATCTTCTGTGATACCATCCCGTTTTTTACAGTTGAAAATGCGAAAACCTCGATAAAATAGAGGCGTTTCGCATTTTTTGATGGGTGAAAATGTAGCTATTACTGATTTAATGATTTTTGGTGATGACTGTAACGGTTTTACAACATCTGAGATTGCACTAATGGTTTACTTTCTCCTCCACGGGGATAAGCGTAGCATAGCCTGTTATTTTCATAATGATGTTTCGAAATTTCCGGTGACTACAACGGTCTTACAACATCTGAATGACAC
>KQ960853.1:125481-141061 GCA_001553355.1 Veillonellaceae bacterium DNF00626 | reverse complement strand
AGTACCGGCGTAGCCGGGGATAGGGGTAAGCTTGCGTAGACCGGGTATTTCAAACTCATTTGAGAATAGATAAACCGGTACAACTTATTTGCATTCTAACGGTTTAGTGTTTTCACTTTTACCGTTTTTAGTCACTTTAAGCATGCTGACGGATAGAGTAGGTTGTTACAACGTGCGTGAGAAAAAGCTTATTGTACGCAAGCTTACCTCTACCGTCAATTCCTTCGGAATTGCCACCTTCTCCGTGCGCGGAGAAGGTCTATGCTTTTAGCGATATTTTCATAAAATAGCTACAAAAAATATTCAATAAATTGACAAGAAAAACGCAGATATTATATACATTTTGAGATTTTTTTAGAAAAGTAATTGTGAAATTCTTGAGTTACGGCAAAAGAAATATGCGAATCACTTTGGTGTATCCTTGACATTTGTATCTTCCGTGATACAATGTAAATAATTTTAAGAATCAGACGATGATCAAAAGGGGATTTTTGTATCCATTTCTGCAGTGAGTCGGGGGCAGTGGAAACCTGATGGAATGAAAAAATCCGTTCATTTAGGAGTCTTTTTGCTGAATGGAGTAGGTGAAACGCAAACACAGCGTTATGTGATGAGTGATAAATTAGGGTGGCACCGCGAGAATTTCGCCCCTTGGGGGTGAAGTTCTTTTTTGTTGCTTTGGTAAAAATGGAGGAATGAGTATGAGTCACATAGAAGAATGGCAGACACAAGCCCGAAAGGTGCTTTCGACTTGTGAGAATGTTAAAGAAAATTATGCCGCAATAAAAAATCAGTTAATGGCAGTGTTGGATGCTTGGAAAAGTATGGCGGTAGAAGAAAAATCGTCTTGTGAATCTATCGCGGATGAAATTCGTAGAAAGATGGTTATTTTCATCAAAAATGATTTGCAAGAGTTGGGGAAAGAAGCTGTTTCCGCAGCAGCATCCGTTTCGGATGAAAAGACGTTACAAGATCTGAAAGTCTCTTTTCTTGGGAAAAAAGGAAAGTTGACAGCTATTTTGCGTAGTATGAAAGATTTATCGGCTGATGAACGACCGGTTATCGGCGCATTGGCAAACCAAGTACGCAGTGACGTGGAAGCTTCGTTGGCCAAAAAATTAGAGGAATTGAAATATAAAAGATTAGACGAACGGATTCAGAGTGAAACAGTGGATATTACTCTACCGGCACGGCATCGGAGAACAGGACATATTCATCCGTTGGAAAAAGCACTTCGAGAAATTATGAAATCTTTTGTACGTATGGGATATTCCGTAGAAGAAGGGCCGGAAATTGAAGAAGATTTTTATAATTTTGAGTGTTTAAATTTAGCGAAAGACCATCCGGCACGGGATATGCAAGATTCCTTTTATTTGACGAAAGAAATACTTCTTCGTACCCATACATCACCTGTGCAAGTTCGGACATTACGCAGGCATGAACCTAATTCACCCATTCGCATGATTGCGCCGGGGAAAGTATTCCGTTGGGATAATGATGCCACTCATTCACCGGTATTCCATCAAGTGGAAGGTCTTGTGGTAGATAAAGGCATTAAATTTTCTGATTTGAAAGGGACATTGGAAATCTTTTTGAAAGATTTGTTTGGATCGGACACAAAAATTCGTTTCCGTGCCAGCTATTTTCCTTTTACGGAACCATCGGCAGAAGTTGATATTTCCTTTGCGTCACGGACACATTCCAAGAGTGATGATCCGGATTGGCTTGAAATATTGGGCTGCGGCATGGTTCATTCCAAAGTGCTTTCGCTCAATGGTTATGATCCGGCGAAAGTGAGCGGTTTTGCTTTTGGCATGGGGATTGAACGTATTGCCATGTTACTTTATGGCATTGATGACCTCAGAAACTTTTACGAAAATGATGTAAGATTTTTGAAACAGTTCTAAGAAATGAGGAATGGGAAATGAATGTATCTTTGAAATGGTTAGGAACTTTAGTAGATATAGCAGGAATTGATCCGGAAGAAATGGCGGAAATATTAACGGTAGACGGTATTCCTGTGGAACATGTTATTCATCCCGGCAGCGGTATCAAAGGCGTGGTGACCGGGAAAATTGTGAAGATAGAAAAGCATCCCGATGCAGATAAATTATTGATTTGTCAGTTGGATGTAGGGAAAGAAATCGTGCAGATTGTCACCGGTGCGCAGAATGTTAAAGAAGGGGATATTGTGCCGGTGGCTCTTTCCGGAGCGCATATTCCGGCGAAACATGACGCAAAGATGCCGGGAGGTTTGGCACGGGGCGATACAAAAATCAAAGCCGGAAAGCTTCGTGGTGTGCCGTCAAACGGTATGCTTTGCTCCATCGGGGAATTAGGCTTAGATGAAATATTATTTCCTGAAATAGACAAAGAGGGTATTATGATTTTGCCGAAAGATACACCGGTAGGAATTGATTTTCATCAGCTTTACGATTTAGATGATGTAGTGTATGAAATGGAACTCACAGCCAATCGTGCCGATTGTTTCAGTATGATGGGAATGGCATTGGAAGTTGGCGCTATCATGAAACGGGACATTACGTTACCGGAAGTGACCGTGAGTGAAGAGGGAGAACCTATCGCAGACAGAGCCTCTGTCCATATAGATGATGCTACTTATTGTAAACGTTTCTGCGGACGGTTGTTAGAAAATGTCAAAATCTTCGAATCACCTGAATGGATAAAGAATCGACTGAGAAGTAATGGTATTCGACCGATTAATAATGTGGTTGATGCGGCTAATTATGTCATGCTTGAAATCGGACAACCATTACATACCTATGATTATGATCAAGTGAAAGGGCATTCACTCACTTGTCGCTTAGCCAAAGATGGAGAAGAAATAACGACCTTAGATAACGTTCATCGCAAACTTACGGGAGCCGATTTAGTCATTGCCGATGGTGAAGGAAAAGCAATTTGTATAGCCGGTGTTATGGGAGGATTAGATACAGAAGTAACAACAAAGACAAAAAATGTATTTATTGAAGCGGCTGTATTTGATAGTGCCTCTATCCGCCGTACTTCTCGGCGTTTAGGACTTCGTTCAGAGGCATCGGGACGGTATGAGCGAGGTATTAATCCGGCACGCACCGAATTGGCTATTCATCGCATTTGTCAGCTCCTTGAAGAAATGGGTGCTTGCGAAGTGAGTCAAGGGATGATTGATGAATATCCCGTCAAAGCAGTACCGCAAGTGATTGAAACGACCGTAGATGCCATTAATGATTATATCGGAATCCATTTGACAAAAGACGAAATAATCGATATATTGAGCCGTCTTCATTTTGATATAAAAGAAAAAGAAAATAATTTATCGGTGACGGTTACTGATTTTCGTATGGATGTAGAAGGTATGCCTGATTTAGCTGAAGAAGTGGCGCGAGTTTACGGCTATTCCCGCATTCCCATCACCACACCGTGGAGCGCTATTACAAAAGGCATTTTGAGCCGAGAAAAAGAAATAATAACAACGGTGGTAAACGAATTGATGACAGGCGGACTATCACAAGTTGTGAATTACAGCTTTATGGATAAAAAAGATTTAGAAAAATTACATTTTCCTGAAACCCATCAAGTATATCAAGCCATTCCGATCATTAATCCGATTTCAGATGAATATCCGGATATGCGTACCACTTTATTACCGGGATTAATGCATACTTTGACATATAATTTGGCACAAAGAAATAGTGATGTAGCTATTTTTGAAGAAGGTCACGTCTATGTACCAAAAGAATTGCCGCTGACCGAATTGCCTTATGAATATGAAATGATTTCAGGGGTACTTTGCGGTACACCTGATGAAGTGGGGTATATGAATGCCGGAAAAGAATACGATTTCTTTGACGTAAAAGGATTAATGGAAAACATATTGGCTTCTTTAGGAATTTCCGATTACGATATACAACGAAGCGTACATCCGGTGTGGCATCCGGGAATTTCTGCCGATATTGTGAAAGACGGAAAAACCATAGTATCCTTTGGTGAATTGCATCCCTTAGTACAAGAACGGTGGCACATCAAGAAAAAAGTTTACGGCTTTGATATTTCTATAGAACATCTATTACCTTTTGTCGACGCCACAGTAAATTATAAGAAAATACCGAAATTCCCGGCGTCTGAACGTGATTTGGCTATTTTAGTGCCTGAACAGCTTTCCAACGAAGACATTGAAGCTATTATTTCCAAAGCAGCCGGAAAGACATTGGAAACATTGTGCCTTTTCGATTTATATCAAGGCGAACAAGTACCGGACGGATATAAGTCAATGGCTTATCGCTTGCTATTCCGGGCAGAAGATAGAACACTTACGGATGCAGAAGTGGACAAATGGATTGAAAATATTGTGAAAGCCTTGGAAAGTGTACATGCGAGTCTTCGTGTATCATAAAATAAAGTGAATGAGATAAGTTGAGGATATGACGATGAGTGATTATGTAGGGAAGCATATATTAATTGATTGCTACGGTTGTAAAGTGGAGCTAATGAAAGAAGGAACAGAACTTTTCCGCTTTCTTTTTAGTGATGACGGACCGGTAAAAATTGAAGTAGACGATACATATATTCATGAAACAAATGATGAAGTGATTATGGCTGCATATGCCTCACGAGTGCATATTTGTATCCATTTATATCCGGATATGGCTTACGCAGCTATTGATCTGTACAGTTTTGATTCTGAAATGATTCCGACGTCAGTGATGAAAGCGGTGCGTACTTATTTAAAACCCGAAAGAATTCGTGCAACATCTGTTAAGAGAGGCGATATGACGGCGATCACCGATATGAAACCGTCAACGAAATTAAAAACAACGACGATGCGAAAATTTAGAAATACAGGGAAGAAAATAAATAATGCCGGTAAAAAAGTGGCACGTTATATTGTCCATAATAGGAAAAATAGAGACGACTTAGGGCCGGAATGATAAAAGTGAAAAGAGATAGCCTTGCAAAGTTATTTTGCGGGGCTATTTTTGGTATAAGGAATAAAAAGGCTTGACATTTATTTTTTTATCACTTTATAATAAATTTGTTATGTAGGATAAAACCTGAAAAGGTGTGGATTTTTATAGCATCGCTTTTTTCGCCACAAAGTATCGACAGATATAGTGAGGCGTTTTATTTTGGAGGAATGAATTTTGGGATTGTATGCGCTTTTAGTGTTTCTGAGTGGTTGTAGTTACGGTGTGCTGTCTACTATCGTGAAAACGGCGTATGCTGCCGGATTTCAAGTGGCAGATGTATCAGGAAGCCAAGCGTTTTTTGGTATGTGCCTTTTGTGGATCATAGCGTGGAGATATAGACCGACTTATATTTCCTGTCGTCGCGCCATACTTTTTGTGCTTGCCGGATTGCCTATCGGATTGACATCTGTTTGTTACTATCATTCCTTAGAAACTTTAAATGCATCGTTGGCCATTGTCTTTCTCTTTCAATTTGTATGGATTGGATCATTGGCGGAAATACTTGTTTTTCGGAGAACACCGACAAAACAAAAAATGATTTCCATTGCTGTTTTGCTTATAGGATCGGTCTTAGCATCAGGATTTGATTGGAGTAATTTTACTTTGACTACGGGAATTTTGTGGGGATTGGCGGCGGCGGTAACATACACACTGGTTATATTACTTAGTGGCACAGTCGGGTTGGAAATACCGCCGGTGTTTAAGAGCGCTTTGATGTCTATCGGTGCAGCAGCGGTTATTTTCATATATCTTCCGCCGGTGTTTTTGACAAATAGTGATTTATTTCTTTCCATATTTCCCTATGGTATTTGGCTTGGTTTTTTTGGTATAGCTTTACCTCCACTGTTACTTGCCATCGGGATTCCTCATGTAGGCCCCGGGCTGGGCAGTATTTTAGGCTCATCAGAATTGCCTGTGGCTGTACTTTTATCTTACTTCGTTTTGCACGAACCTATTCATGCTTGGCAGTGGGTGGGCATGATACTCATCCTTTTGGGTATTGTTATAGGAAATATAAATATAAATATACAAAAAGTGAATCGCTCATAAGAAAAAGCAACAATAAAGAAAGGAAATGGTGATAAGAAATGAAGGAATATAGGATGTGTAAAAATAGAAAGTTGTTAATTTTATGGGGGGGGGTAGTATAATAAGAAATAAATCGACAATAATTGATGGATGACAAGAAGGGGAGAAATCGTATGAAAAAAATGTTATATAGTGTGTTGACCGCATCATTTTTATTAATGACCGAGGTTGCGGCGGCTAATGATTTAAATACATATCGTTATATCCGGTCGGACGGAACGGTGCGTGAATTTACGGATACGGATGATTATACGGAAGTGGGAAGAGAGACGATAGAAGGGAAAGAGTATTGGGTAGCTTTCATGTTTCGTCCTAAGGATGAGTACACTGACATATATAAGATGAAGACAAATGTACCGATAAATAACAAGAGTGATATAGGTCCCTTTATTTTGCGTAATCGTACGAAGGATCCGAAAGACGGTACGGACGTGACCGAATGGGAAAGGCTTATTCCGCGTCAGGTAAATGGGGGGTGGTTTGGATCCTATGGTTTAAGGTGGACTGTTCATGGGAAAACGTATAGGATTGGCGATAAAGAGGGAAGATTTACATTACTTAATAATGTCATACACATCCTACCGTCCGACACGGATAACGGTCTTGATTTGGCGAAAGCGGGCATTATGAGCTTGGAGCGGCGAAACGTGGCGGCAGCGGGAAAAGAGAAGAAATCATCGTGGTGGACAACGTATACGACAAATCGGATACATCGAAAATATTTCGGCACCGCTAAGATATCGAAATGGAAAGTCGATAAAGATGGGAAACGGCAAATAGAGGAAAGGTGGAAAAGGTTTTTTAAGAATTCCTATAGTCAGGTGTTAGGTGTCGGAAGGAATACAATCGGACAGGATGGGAGCATTAGCGGGATGTATTTCTTTTATGGGCAAGAAGAGACGCAATATATACGAAGAGCTATTACGGATGAAAATGGTACCTTTATTCGTAATGAAGCAGGGTTTCATGTAGCGAATGGAAGTACCAAGATGTTTGGCGGCGGTTTAAGTAAGACAAAGTATTTTTCGCATGGACTGTATGTAGATGCATTGTGTCAGTATGCGGTTTTCGGTAGAGATATACATACGGTGAATGACGGTGTATATCGTAGTCAAAAGGCTTCGGTACGGGCGGATGATATAGGGTTGTCATTGGAAGTAGGGCGGAAGATTCAGATGCGGAATCATTGGTCGATGCAGCCGGAAGTACAGTATACATATCATCACTATGTACAGGATCCGTATACGGACAGTTTGCAAAGAAAAATTGCACAGGCGGATATACGGGATCGAGAATTTAGAGTCGGTATGAAGGTCATGTATCGGGATATATATGTTAAGTTCAATAAGTATTTGAATTATACAGACGGTAAAAAGTTAGATACAGAAACTGAAATCGGGATAGATAGGGAAAGAAAAAACAATTACAGCATTCATTCTTCGGTGACATATCGAACGGGGGTACAGCGAGAGGAAGAGCAGGTACGGCTGAATATTTCAGTAAAAAAATATTTATAATGCATGCCATATTTTTGTAGAACCGTTTAGCAGCTAAGTGGTGATAACGTAGAATGTGTAAAATTGGTAAGGATTGAATTAAGGATAATATATTGACAACTTTAGATATAGGGATTATAATTATAGTGTAATCGAATGAGAAAGGTTAAGATGAAGTCGATAAGGAGGAATGAATTATGTCATTAAATGGTAAAAAAGTAAGTGAATTTCAGTTGCAGGCATATCGGCAAGGAAAGTTTGTACAGGTCAGTGATAAAGATTTGCTCGGGAAATGGAGCGTATTGTTCTTCTATCCGGCAGATTTTACTTTTGTTTGTCCTACGGAGTTAGAGGATTTGCAAAATAAGTACAATGAATTTATGGATATCGGTTGTGAAATTTATTCTGTTTCTTGCGATACACATTTTGTTCATAAGGCATGGCATGAATCTTCTGAGAGAATCGGTAAAGTACAGTATACGATGATTGGAGATCCTACCGGTACATTGGCTAAGGATTTGGATGTGTATATTGAAGGTGCCGGACAGGCAGAACGTGGCACTTTTGTTATTAATCCAAAAGGTGAAGTGGTATTGTATGAAGTCAGTGCAGGAAATATCGGACGTAATGCGGATGAATTGTTGCGTAAGGTGAAAGCAGCACAGTTCGTTTATGAGCATGGTGATCAGGTATGCCCGGCAAAGTGGGAACCCGGTAACGAAACATTAAAACCGTCTTTTGATTTAGTTGGTAAATTATAATAAAGGGGCGGTATCATGGAAAGAAACTATGATGCCATTATAGTCGGCGGAGGTCCTGCGGGGCTTTCCGCCGCTATTTATATGGCAAGAGCACGTTTTCGTGTATTGGTGATTGAAAAAGAAAAAATCGGCGGACAAATTACTATCACGTCTGAGGTGGTGAATTATCCGGGAATATTAAAAACGGATGGTGCTGAATTAACGAAGAAGATGTATAAGCAGGCGGAACGTTTTGGCGCTACTTTTCTGACGGCAGAAGTGCTCGGGTTACAATTGGAGGGTACGGAAAAAATTGTTCATACCACACAAGGCGATTTTAAGGCGTATGGTGTAATTTATGCTGCCGGGGCTCATCCGAGAATGGCAGGTTTTAAAGGGGAAGAAGAATTCCGCGGTCACGGGGTGGCTTATTGTGCCACTTGCGATGGAGAGTTTTTCAGCGGGAAAGATGTTTTCGTTATTGGCGGCGGTTATGCTGCTGTCGAAGAAGGATTATTTCTTACCCGTTATGCGAAGAAGCTCATTATGGTGGTGCGTCGGGATAAATTTTCCATAGAAAATGCTGAAACGGATGAACTTTTAGCCCATCCAAAAGTAGACGTACATTTTGAGACGGAAATGGTTGGTGTTGAAGGTGATCAATGCATACAGAAAGTTTTATTGAGAAATAAGAAAACCGGTGAGGATATAGTTTATGAATCGCCAAAGAATGATTATTGCGGTGTGTTTGTTTTTGTGGGGTATGCACCGGAAAATGAATTAGTAAAAGATGTATTGGAACTGGATAAAGCCGGTTATATCATCACTGATAGGAATCAAAAAACGAATATAGATGGCGTTTATGCGGCCGGGGATATTTGCGTAAAGAATTTGAGACAAGTTGTGACAGCTGTGTCTGATGGGGCGGTAGCAGCGACATCTATGGAAAAATATTTGGGACAGCTTTATCGCCGGTTGGGCATTAAGAGAGAATATACGGTATCGCAAAAGGAAGAAAATGCAAAAAGTGAAACGGAAGCTAAATCTACCGTTAAAGCTGCAGCCGGTGCATTTTTAGATGATGCGTTGCGTGAAGCGTTAGCACCGGTGCTTAGTCGTTTCCAACGGCCTATTACACTTCGTTTGTATACGGATGATAGTAAAGTTACAGAGGAAAATAAGAAGGTTATTACGGAATTGTCCGAACTTTGTGATAAGATCGCTGTGGAAATGGTTCCGTCAACGGAAGAAAATAAACATACTATTTCTATTTGCGATGAGGAAGGTACTGAACGAGGATTACGTTTTCACGGGGTACCCGGGGGACATGAGTTTAATTCTTTTGTACTGGCCATGTACAATGCAGCAGGGCCCGGTCAGGATGTGGGCGAAGAAATGCAAAAGCGTATTGATGAAATTTCATCGCCGATCCATATGAAAATTGCGGTGTCTTTATCTTGTACGATGTGTCCTGACTTAGTGGCTGCGGCAGAACGTATCGCCGCTGATAATAAGTTGGTGACGGTAGATGTTTATGATATTCAATATTTCCCTGAATTGAAGGAGAAATATAATATCATGAGTGTTCCTTGTCTTATTTTGAATGATACAGAAGTTCATTTCGGAAAGAAGAATTTGGCGGAATTAATGAATCTGATAGAGAAAAAATGATGGCATGGATGAACCGTATGCAAAAGAGTTAAATCTTGTAATGCATGCGGTTTTTTTATGCATTTATGAGTTCATTTATGTTAAAATGCGTTAGAATTTAATTATCTTTTGGTGATGGGAATTGATTCCCTTTTCGGTGCCAATGAAGGTAAATGTTGTTTCTTATATAGAGAAATATAGATAAACTAAAGCGGCGGCGTATTTTTGGAGATATTCTTATTATGAGAAAAGTGGAGAAAGGGGCGTTGAAATCCCTATTTGTCGGTTTTTCGTTTAGTTTACATGTGTTCATAAATACGTTAAAATAAAAATAGAATTTAATTGTATACATTTTGCACAAGATGCATTTACAATATTTGAGGTGATGATATGAGTGAATTACTTCGTGTGGAAAATCTTCATGTGTCCGTAGGTGAAAAGGAATTGCTTCACGGGATTAATTTGACGGTACATAAGGGAGAAGTCCATGTTATTATGGGTGTTAACGGCGCCGGGAAGTCTACGCTTCTTCATGCCATTATGGGAAATCCCACTTATGAGGTTACAGAAGGAAAGATTTATTTTGAGGGAGAGGACATTAGTGAACTTTCCGTAGATAAAAGAGCGAAATTGGGTATGTTTTTGTCGTTCCAAAATCCTATTTCTGTGGCAGGCATTACGATGGAGAATTTTATTCGTACGGCCAAGACGACAATTACCGGGAAACAGCAACGGCTATTTCCTTTCAAAAGGCTCTTGAAGTCCCGTTTGGAAGATTTGGTGATGGATCCGTCTTATAGTGAACGATATTTGAATCATGGGTTCTCCGGCGGTGAACGAAAGAAGAGTGAAATTCTTCAGATGCGTATTCTGGAACCGAAATTGGCTATGCTTGATGAAACTGATTCGGGCTTGGATGTCGATGCTGTTCGCGTGGTGTCGAAAAATATTTCTGATTTTCATAATGAAAATAATTCGATTCTTTTGATTACTCATTTGAATCAGATTTTGAAATTTATCAAACCGGAGTTTGTTCATGTACTCATTGATGGGTATATCGTGAAAGAGGGCGGTCCGGAGTTGGTCGATGAAATAGAGACGAATGGCTTTGACGCTTATCGTAAAGAGGTGTAGTCATGGCGGAGGAACGGAAGAGAAGTCATATAGAGGATATCAATCGCAGCATTTATGATGTGAAGGATGCAGTGGAATATTCTTATAAGACGGAAAGCGGATTGACGGAAGAGATTATCCGAGAGATTTCTGAGCAAAAGGATGAGCCGGAATGGATGCTTACGAAACGTTTGGAAGCGTTGAAGATTTATGAGAATCTGGATATTCCGCCGTGGATGCCTGATATTTCTGACTTGGATATGGATCACATTGATACATATATCAAGCCAAAGACGGATATGAAGGCTACATGGGAGGATCTTCCTCAAAATATTCGTGATACGTTTGATCGATTGGGTATTCCTGAGGCGGAAAAGAAATCTCTTGCCGGCGTGGGGGCGCAGTATGATTCGGAAGTGGTTTATCATAATGTGCAAAAGGAATTGGAAGAACAGGGCGTCATTTATGTGGATTTTGAAACGGCGGTAAGGGAATATGGTGATTTGGTGAAACCGTATTTCGGGAAACTTATTACTCCGTCGTATCATAAGTTTGCGGCGCTTCATTATGCAGTGTGGTCAGGTGGTTCTTTCGTGTATGTTCCTAAGGGTGTACATGTGAAAATGCCGCTTCAGAGTTATTTCCGTCTTAATGCACCGGGTGCCGGGCAGTTTGAGCATACGCTTATCATCATCGAGGAAGGGGCTACTTGTCATTTTATTGAGGGTTGTTCAGCGCCTCGTTATAATGTGGCGAATCTTCATGCCGGTGCGGTGGAGCTTTATGTAAAGGATGGAGCAGAGTTACGTTATTCTACCATTGAAAATTGGTCGAAGAATATGTATAACTTGAATACTAAGCGTGCTGTTTTGGGGAAAGATGCACATATGATCTGGGTGAGCGGATCTTTTGGTTCACATACATCTTGTCTTTATCCGGATACTATCTTGCAAGGAGATCGTTCGACTTGTGAGTTTACGGGAATTACTTTTGCCGGGAAAGGGCAATTTTTGGATACCGGGTCAAAAGTGGAGGCTATCGGAAAAGATTGCCGCATTGATATTAATACGAAATCTATATCGAAAAATGGCGGTGTTGCTATTTATCGCGGTGTGGTACATATCGGTGAAAAGGCTGTCGGCGCCAAAGGAGCGATTAGTTGTGAATCTTTGATGCTCGATAATTTGTCACGCTCCGATACCATACCGGATATTATTATTGAAAATGATGATATTGATTTAGGGCATGAAGCTAAAATCGGGCGTATTCCTGAAGAAGATATTTATTATCTTATGAGTCGCGGTCTATCTGAAGAGGATGCAAAATCTATGTTGGTTCGCGGTTTTGCTGAGCCTATTTCGCAGGCGTTACCTTTGGAATATGCCGTAGAGATGAATAGACTTATTGATTTAGAGTTTGAAGGGTCCATAGGATAGGAGGTCGCAAATGAAAGAAATAAGAGTAAATCGGCTGCCGCTTCTCACCTATCGGTATTTACGAACGAATGATACAACTTTTGCCTTTGAAGCACCGGAGGATCATAGCGATATTATTTTTTCGGATATGACATATGTGAAAGAAGGTTGTACATGGCCGGCAGATTATAATAGTATGGCACCGGAAGTGACGGAAGTCAGCAGTAAAGGAAAGAAATATTTCATAGAGATACCTGAAGGAGTAGAAACATCTTTGATTGTGTCCATTGTGCCTCATAATGATATAGGCGGATTTGCTGGACAATTCAGATTTCGAATAAATAAAAAGGCCAAATTGCATTTGGTCTGGCGCTGTGAATTGCCGAATCGGGATATTACCGTGGTGATGTCTACTTATTATGAAGTCATGGAAGGGGCGTCTGTTTCCTCATCATCTATGGAAACAGGTCTTGGGATAGCGTCTGTTTATGATGAACGTCATGTGGTGGTAGACACTGATGGTAAGGCAGATTTTTCTTCAGCCAAATTGGGCGGTCATCGGAATGTCGTTCATAGTTACGGTAAATTGGCAGGGGATAGAGCAACAATGAGAGAAGCTGCTGTGTATGCCGCTGTCGGAAAGCAGGAGTTGGATCTCTTTTATCATATTGAACATTACGGCAAAGATACGGATGCGAAAATTGACGTGAAAGGCGCACTTCTTGATGAATCTAAAAAAGTTTGTCGAGCAACGTTGAATTTCATTAAAGGTTGCAGTGGATCGACAGGAGATGAAGGTGATTATGCTATTCAGCTTGATCCTAAGACGAAAAATATTTCCTTACCATTATTGCTTTGTACAGAAGATAATGTCCAAGGAAATCATGCATCCAGTGCAGGGCAATTAGACAAGAATACCGTTTATTTCCTCATGACACGAGGATTTGATTTAGAGGAAGCACGGCGCATTGTGGTAGAATCAATGATTTGTCCTTTGGTGGATATGATGGATGAAAGTTTGCGGGAAGAAATTATAGCCGCTGTACGAGAAAAGTTAAGCAATAGATAATGCCAAGGAGGCACAATGAATATCGAATTAATCAGACGAGATTTTCCCATTTTGGAAACGAAAGTGAATGAGCATCAAGTCGTCTATTTTGATAATGCAGCTACGACACAAAGACCGCTTCCGGTTATTCAAGCTGTTACGGATTATTTGATGCACGGCAACGGCAATCCCCATCGGGGAGCGCATGTTTTTGCTGTTCATGCGTCAGAAGTATACGATACGTCCAAAAATGTGGTCAAAAATTTCATTGGAGCTCGTAGCGCAAAAGAAATTATTTATACAAGAAATACATCGGAAAGTTTGAACCTTGTGGCGCGATCTTATGGAGAAACACACCTAAAAAAAGGTGATAAAATTCTTATTACCATCGGGGAACATCATTCTAATTTAGTACCGTGGCAGCGTGCGGCAGAAAAAACAGGCGCTGTATTGGAATATATTTATGTTGACAAAGAAACAGGCCATTTTATAGAAGAAGACTTAAAGAAAATAGATGACCCGCAAGTGAAAATTTTCGCCTTTGCGCAAGTGAGTAACGTGCTTGGTGTGAAATTTGATGCCAAGGCGCTTATTGAGCGAGCCCATGCACATGGAGCAGTAGTCGTTTTAGACGGCGCACAAAGTACACCGCATATGAAAATTAATGTACAAGATTTAGATTGCGATTTCTTTGCGTTCTCCGGGCATAAACTCTGTTCCGTTGGCGGTATCGGCGTACTTTATGGAAAAGAAGAAATACTTTCTGAGATGGAGCCGTTTCTTTTAGGCGGAGATATGATTGATACAGTGGAAGAACAAAAAACGGTGTATGCTGATTTACCGGCAAAATTTGAGGCAGGAACACAATATGTGGAAGGCGCAGTAGGTTTAGTAGCAGCGATTCAATATATTTCCTCTATCGGATTTGATTCCATAAGGCAACAAGAAAAAATTCTGGTGACACATGCCTTAGAGAAATTAAAAGAACTTCCTTTTATCCATATTGTAGGATCTAAAAATCCGGATGAAAAAGAAGGACTTATATCTTTTACGGTAGAAGATGTGCATCCTCATGATGTGGCACAAATCTTATCAGAGGATGGTATTTGCATTCGTACAGGACATCATTGCGCCGAACCGTTGCATCGCTACCTGGGCATTAATGCTACTTGCCGTGCCAGTTTTTATTTTTACAACACCGTAGACGAAGTAGACTATTTCATTGAGCGGTTAAAACATGTTCGTCAGGTTATGGGGTATACAGCATCATGAAATTGCAGCAATTATATACAGACTTAATTCTTGAATACAACAAAGATAAAACAAATAAAAGAAATATAGAGAAGCCGACAATAAAAGAACACGGACATAATCCCAGTTGCGGCGATGACATTGATGTAGAAGTAAAAGTAGAAAACGGTGTGGTTACCGATTTGGCATATACCGGATCCGGCTGTGCCATCAGCCAAGCATCTACTGCGATGATGGCAGAACTTTTGCGTGATCGTGACATCAAAGAGGCTCGGCGTTTATGTGAATTATTCTTATCCATGATTCGCGGGGATGTGACAGATGATGAAAAGTTGGAAGAATTGGAAGCTGCCACTACGTTGAAAGATATTTCTAAAATGCCGGTGCGTGTGAAATGTGCTACCTTGGGTTGGCATACTTTATCCATCGCCTTAGAAAAAATTATGGCACAACTTCAAGAAAAATAAAAAAAGCCTTTATAGGGCTATGAAGAGAAATAAGTAAATTGAAAAAGAAGCAGTTATCAAAAGGTAGCTGCTTTTTTGGTTTTCTCAAATGCATGAATACGATTGTCGGGAATTTCAAATGACGACAACGGTTTTACCACATCTGAATGACACCTTACGTTCACTTTCCCCGAATCGGGGAAAGTACCGGCTTTAGCCGGGGATAGGGGTAAGCTTGAGTAAACCGAGTAGTTCCAACTCGATTGAGAATAGATAATACGTTTATGGTTCATTTGTGTTGTAACGGTTTAGTGTTCTCGCTTTTACTGTTTTTAGTCACTTTGAGCATGCTGACGGATAGA
>KQ960853.1:120598-125381 GCA_001553355.1 Veillonellaceae bacterium DNF00626 | reverse complement strand
TTTAGCGATATTGTCATATATACGAATACGATTTCCGGGAATTTCAAATGACGGTAACGGTTTTACCACATCTGAATGACACCTTACGTTCACTTTCCCCGCGCACGGGGATAAGCGTAGCGCAGCCCGCGATGAGCGAATTAGGCGTACCGGCGCAGCCGGGGATAGGGGTAAGCTTGAGTAGACCGAGTAGTTCCAACTCGACTGAGAATAGAAATACGTTTATAGTTTATTTGCGTTCTATCGGTTTAGTGCTGTCGCTTTTTATGTTTTTAGTTACTTTGAGCATGCTGACGGATAGAGCAGGTTGTTACAACGTTCGTGAGAAAAAGCTCATTGTACATAGGCTCACCCCTACCGTCAATTCCTCCGGAATTGCCACCTTCCCCGTGAGCGGAGAAGGTCAGCGCTTTTAGCGATATTGTCATATATATGAATACGATTCCCGGGAATTTCAAATAACAGAAAGAGTTTTACAAAATCAGAATGACACCTTATGTCCACTATCCCCGCGAATAGAGAAGGTTTACGCTTTTTTGATTTTCTCAAATGTACGAATACGATTTTTCGGGAATTTTAAATGACTGCAACGGGTTTACCACATCTGAGATTGCACTTACGTTCACTTTCCCCGCGTCGGGGAAAGTACCGGCGCAGCCGGGGATAGGGGTAAGTCTGAGTAGACCGGGTACTTCAAGCTCGACTGAGAATAGATTATGTTTACAACTCATTTGCGTTCTGCCGGCTTAGTGCTATTGCTTTTAGTCACTTTAAGCATGCAGACGGATAGAGCAGGTTGTTACAATATCGACTGATAAGGAAATATTTCGAGTAAAGATATAAAAATTCATATAATTATAACTTTTTATATACAATGTTAATAAAATAATACAATAATTATGAAATAAAAAAGAAAATTATCTTGCTATACCGCTCAATTTGATGTAAATTATTTACAGCGAAGTAAATATGAATAATAGTAGTGCCTATTATAGACATAACACATAACGAATAATTAAGAAATTTTATGTTTATGCAACATAAAAAATAATATCAAATCTTGTTATGTATGTTATAATAAAGTTGCGTAAAGGGAGGTAATGAATATGTCAACAGCTTTAGAAATCAATGATACTGAAAGAACAGCCTTAACAGTAAGAATTCCGACACAACAGAAAGAAGAATTTTTTCGTCTTTGTGAAGACAGAGGAATGAATGCTTCCGCACTTATTCGTATGTGGGTAAGAAATTACATACGTGATATGCATGAAGAGGAAGAAAACTAATAAAAGAGCAGATTTTTTATACTTATGTGGAAATATAATAAGGACGTGTAATGATAAAAAGCAAAAAGTTTTATTATCATCGTGGAGAAATATTTTATGAATATGTTGTTTGCGCATAGAATTGAAATATTTCTTTTGACATTTCCATAAGTAATTGTTACTATGTGTACATGATGCAATGAAAAAGAGGAGTATGTACGATAAGCGATTCAACGATGGTGAGAGGTTGATAAGTACAGAAGGCACTTTTGAGCTGTTGAATAAATATTATAAAATGAAGGTGGGCTTTAGCCAATAAGGGTGGAACCGCGGATTTGATATTCGTCCCTGCGACAAAATTTGTTGTAGGGATTTTTTATTGCATAGGAGGTTATATGACATTTCAACAAATTATTTTGACATTACAAAAGTTCTGGTCATCTCGGGGGTGTATTTTAGAGCAGCCGTATGATACAGAAAAAGGAGCAGGTACGATGAATCCTGCGACATTTCTTAGAACTATCGGGCCGGAACCGTGGCATGTGGCATATGTAGAACCGTCACGTCGACCGGATGACGGACGATATGGTGATAATCCGAATCGTTTATATCAACATCATCAATTTCAAGTTATCATGAAGCCGTCGCCTGATGATATTCAAGAAACATATTTAGACAGCTTGAAAGAATTGGGTATCGATCCGGAGGAACATGATATACGATTTGTAGAAGATAACTGGGAATCTCCGACTTTAGGTGCTTGGGGTATCGGTTGGGAAGTGTGGCTTGATGGAATGGAAATTACTCAATTCACTTATTTCCAACAAGTCGGGGGAATTGACGAACATCCGGTATCCGTAGAAATTACTTACGGATTGGAACGTATCGCTATGTATATACAAGAAAAAGATAATGTTTACGATTTAGCGTGGACAGACGGCGTGTCTTACGGTGATATTTGGCATCAAAATGAATATGAACAGTCCGTATACAGTTATGATTTGTCCGACCATGATATGCTTTTCAAATTATTTGATATGTATGAAAAGGAAGCACAACGTGTGGTAAAAGAAGGATATGTCCTTCCTGCTTATGATTACGTGTTGAAATGTTCCCATGCATTCAATCTTTTGGATGCTGCCGGCGCTATTTCTTTATCGGAACGAACGGAATATATCGGACGCGTAAGAAATTTGGCTCGAATTTGCGCCAAAGGATGGCTGAAAAAACGAAAAGAATTAGGATTCCCGATGTTGAAAGAAGGTGACCGGAAATGAGTAAAAATTTACTTCTTGAAATAGGCACAGAAGAAATGCCGGCGAATATTATGTCCGGTGTAGTAGAACAATTGCGGGAATTGGTGAAAAATAAATTTCTTGAAAGTCGTATTTCTTTTGAAAAATCGGACGTTTATGCTACGCCTCGTCGCTTGGCTGTTATTGTTACAGGCGCGGTAGACAAGCAACCTGATGAAGAAATAAAAAAGAGAGGCCCGTCCATTAAAGCCGCTTATGATGAAAATGGTAACCCGACAAAAGCAGCTGTCGGATTTGCACGAGGACAACATATAGAAGCGGAAAATTTGATAAAAGATGGTGAATATACTTGGGCAGAAGTGGTAAATAAAGGACAAACCGTAGAAACCATTTTACCCGAAATATTTACATCACTCATTACAGGTCTCAACTTTACTCGCAGCATGCGTTGGGGGACAGAAGAAGCGCATTTCATTCGTCCCATACGTTGGATTGTGGCATTGGCAGGGAAAAATATTATTCCCATGGAATTTGCCCATGTAAAAAGCGGTCGCATCAGTCGTGGCCATCGCTTTCTCTGTAAAGAAACAGTAGAAATAACAGTACCGGAAGAATATAAAGAAATCATGCGCCATGCCTTTGTCATTGTAGATCAAGACGAAAGACGGGCATTGATATCCGCAGGACTCAAAAAAACCGCCAAAGAATTAGGCGGAGAAGTATGGCACAATGCTGACCTTTTGGAAGAAATCAATTATTTAGTAGAATATCCGACACCGCTTTATGGACGCATTGACGAAGAATTTATGAAACTCCCCGTGCCGGCTATTGTCACTCCTATGCGTGACCATCAGAGGTATTATCCGGTAAGACGAAGTGACGGCAGTCTTATGCCTTATTTCCTTACCGTAAGAAATGGTGGAGATAAAGCAATAAAAAATGTACAGATTGGGAACGAAAGAGTTCTTCGGGCACGTTTAGACGATGCCAAATTTTTCTTTGACGGTGACCGGAAAAAATCACTGAACGATCATAGAGATGAATTGGCAAAAATTAACTACCAAGAAGGCATGGGAACGATGAAAGACAAATCCGATCGCCTTGGCAAGTTGGTGATGTGCATGGCTGAAGACTGGAAATTCTCCTCGGAAGAAATAGCACAAGTGAAGAGAAGTGCCTATCTCTCCAAATCAGATTTAGCCACAGGAATGGTTACAGAATTTACTGAATTACAGGGAGAAATGGGAAAAGAATATGCCCTGCTTGATGGAGAAGACAAAGCCGTAGCACAAGCCATTTTTGAGCAATACATGCCTCGCTTCTCCGGTGATATGCTTCCCCAATCATCCATCGGCAGAGCCTTATCTTTAGCAGATAAATTAGACAATATCGCCGCTACCTTCCTGCGCGGATTGATTCCCACCGGATCCCAAGATCCGTATGCCCTTCGGAGACAGACCATCGGAATTGTTAATATCTTAACAGACGGAAAAATTCATTGGGATATCCAAAAAGGCATAAAAGAAGCCTTGGAACTTCTCCCCGGCACAGAAGAAGAGAAAAAAGAAACAGCCGAGAAAATAGAAGAATTTATTCGCCAACGGATGAAAATCATTCTTTTAGACAAAGGAATTGATTACGATATCATTGACGCCGTACTTTCCGGAATATTGAAAGATATTTATGCTGTATTCCTAAAAGCACAAGGTATGGTGGACAGCCACATCAAGAAAGAAGAAGAATTGCGACAAGCAGTTACCCGTCTGACCAATATTACTAAAGGAAAAGACACAGCACCTGTCCGAGAAGAACTATTTGAAGAAAAAGAAGAAAAAGAACTCTACAATGCACTGCAAACCATTCAGCCGGCAGTACAAAAAGCCTACGATGAATATAAATACGAAGAAGTACTGACCTTGCTAAAAACCATGACAGCACCCATACATGCTTACTTGGACGTAGTCATGGTCATGGTAGAAAATGAAGCAGTCAGAATAAATCGAATTTCATTACTGAATGAAGTTTTATCCCTCTACAAACAATGGGGCGACTTTACTCGATTGGTATAGAGTGAATTTATAAAAATAGAATAAAGAAATAGAAACGGTAGAGGTAAAAATCTACCGTTTTTAGTTACCTCAAAAATGCTGACGGATAGCAGGTTGTTACAACGTTCGTGAGAAAAAACTTATTGTACCTGTACGACCTTGCGTTTACCGTTTTTATTTACTTTGAGTATGCTCACGGATAGAGCAGGTTGTT
>KQ960853.1:120209-120498 GCA_001553355.1 Veillonellaceae bacterium DNF00626 | reverse complement strand
CCTTCTCCGTGCGCGGAGAAGGTCAACGCTTTTTGCGATTTTCTCAAATGCATGAATACGATTCTTCAGGAATTTCAAATGACTGCAACGGTTTTACCACGTCTGAGATTGCACCATACGTTTACTTTCCCCGCGTACGGGGAAAGTACCGGCGAAGCCGGGGATAGGGGTAAGCTTGAGTAGACCGGGTACTTCAAACTCGACTGAGAATAGATCACGTTTGTAGCGCATTTGTGTTGTAATGGTTTAGTGCGATCGCTTTTACCGTTTTTAGTCACTTTGAGCATGC
>KQ960853.1:113895-120109 GCA_001553355.1 Veillonellaceae bacterium DNF00626 | reverse complement strand
TCCTCCGGAATTGCCACCTTCTCCGTGCGCGGAGGAGGTCTATGTTTTTTCGTGATATTTCTATAAAATAGTTACGAAACATATTTAATGAGTTGACATAGGAAACGTAGATATACCGCAATATTCCCGATTTTACCCGATTGGTATAGAGTGAATTTATAAAAATGGAATAAGGAAATAAAAAAGAAAATAGTTGTCAAATGGGCAAAGTGACCTTTATAATGGTAAATATAAAATACAATGAGGTGATATTTATGAATCATATAAAAACAAAATTACAAGTACTTTGTGCGCTTTTTGCTGCTTTGTGTGCTGTATGTGCACAGGTTGTTATTCCCGTGCAGCCGGTACCTATTACATTAGGTACTTTTGCGGTACTTTTGGCGGGGGGATTTTTAGGGGCACGTTATGGGCTTATCAGTCTTTGCATTTATATTTTATTGGGCATCGTTGGTGTGCCCGTATTCTCTATGATGAAGGGCGGTTTAGCCGTATTAGGCGGGCCTACCGGGGGATTTATTATCGGTTACCTGCCGATGGTTTTTCTGACCGGGTTTATAGTAGAAAAGATGGGCGCTACATTTAAAAATGCATTGATAGCTACTCTTTGCGGAACTCTTGCTTGCTATATTTTTGGCATCGGGTGGTTTATTGTATTAACAGGGAAAGCCATAGGAGCAGCATTTATGCTTTGCATGTATCCTTTTATTCCCGGTGATCTTGCGAAGATTATTATTTCCTCTCTTATTATCAGTCGCTATAAAAAACGTTTACTTGCAGAAAATAGATAGTATAAAAGTTTTTATCATATATTATATTTAGTATCGTACGCACGATATAAAAATCACATATAGTACAGAGAATACAGTATTTCATATTTTGAAAGAAACGAAAGAGCATCGAAAACCATTTTGTGGAGATGAAATAATAAATTATTTGTTTTGGCAGGGGCTATCAAATGAGTCGAATTTTAATTGTTTATTACTCTGCGACCGGAAGAACACGTCAGGTGGCGGAATTGATTCAAAAAACAATCGGCGGTAATTTAGTATCTATACGCACAAAAGTGCCTTACAGTAATGAACTTTTGGCACGGTGGAAAGATGGTCATCGGGAAGTGAAGGATGAAATACTACCGGAGCTTAATGATTTTCCGGTGGATTTAAATCAATATGATGTGATTTTTTTAGGGACACCCGTGTGGTGGTACAGTGTCGCTCTACCGATGAAAAAATTCCTTGTGACTCATGACTTATCGGGGAAGATAATATTTCCTTTTCTTACAGGCGATAATGCCGCCGGAAATGCTTTTTATGATTTAGTGGGATCTCTTGAAAATTGTTTCGTGAAAACCGGATTGCAAGTACGTTTCATTGAAAATAGACAGATTACGTCAGATTGGCAAATACAAAATTGGGCTAAAACTGCGGTGGAAAAGTCATAATTATTTTTGTGAAAATACAAATTCTTCTTGACATTATCGGCAAGGTATAGAATAATCAATAGATAATTATTATCATAAAAATAGGAGGGGTTGGAGTTATGGTAGAAACCGCTTGGTCATTGGTACCGCCAATTATTACAATTATATTGGCTTTGGTTACTAAAGAAGTGTATATGTCACTGGCAATAGGTATTTTTATCGGTACACTAATGTTTACCGGATTAGATTTTTTAGGCGCTATTGACACGATGTTTCGGATCATGTCCGATAAAGTAGGTGGGAATGTACATATTCTTGTATTTCTTGTCCTTTTAGGTATTATTGTGTCTGCGATACAAAAATCAGGAGCGTCACAAGCTTATGGAGCAATGGCAGTACGGAAGATCAAAGGAAAACGCTCTGCATTATTTTTCAGCATGTTCTTAGGCCTGTTGATATTTATTGATGATTATTTTAATTGCCTTACCGTAGGAACCGTTATGCGTCCGGTAACGGATCGTTTTGAAATTACGAGAGCCAAATTGGCATACATTATTGACGCAACAGCTGCTCCCGTGTGCATCATTGCGCCGGTATCCAGTTGGGCGGCAGCGGTGTCTTCATCACTTCCGGAAAATAGTACGATTGACGGATTCTCGCTATTTCTTCACACGATACCCCTTAATCTTTATGCTTGGCTTACTTTGGTATTTATGATATTTATGATTTGCGTCAATAAAGATTTTTCACGCATGGCAGCTTTTGAACGTAAAAATAAAGGAACGGTAGCGATTCCTTCTGAATATGACGATGAGGAAATGAGAGCACCGGTAGGAAACGGTAAGATTATTGATTTGGTTTTACCGCTTCTCATGTTAATTGGCAGTTGCGTTTTCGGTATGCTTTATACCGGCGGCATTTTAGAAGGAAATAGTATTCAACAATCCTTTGCGCAATGTGAATCTGCACGAGGATTAGTTATGGGATCTTTTATTGCTTTAGTTTTTACGGCACTTCTTTATTTGCCGAGAAAAATTTTGGATTTCCCCACATTCTGCCTCTGTTTTGTCAGCGGATTTAAGCAAATGGCATCAGCGATTTTGATTCTCTGCTTAGCTTGGACATTATCAGGTATTTGCGGAGCCAATTATTTGAATATAGGCGGTTATGTAGGATCTGTTGTGAGCGGTAATCAAACCGTATCTATCCTTTTGCCGACCGTATTTTTCTTAGTGGCATTAGGACTGGCATTTGCTACCGGTACCTCATGGGGAACTTTCGGAATTTTGATACCTATCGTCCTTGCCGTGACCGGTACAGATATGAACTTGGCGACCATCACTGTGGCAGCCGTATTGGCAGGCGCCGTAGGAGGCGACCATGTATCACCTATTTCCGATACTACCATCTTGGCATCGGCCGGTGCACAATGCCATCATATTGACCATGTGTCCACACAAATCCCGTACGTCCTTTGTGTATCATCCTGCTGCATCATAGGCTACTTAGTAGCAGGCTTCACCGGCGAAGGTCTATGGGGAACAGCCACCGGTTTCGTGGCACTCATGATCTTAATGACAGTGATTTATCATAGGCATGTAAAAGAAAAATAGAAATAGAAATAAAAATAGAAATAAAAAGTCGGAACATCTTGTGACAAAAACAGAGATGCACCGATTTTTTTTGTGGAGAAATTAGTTGTAATTTAGATAATAACCATTTAAGAAGGAAGGTTATATCAGATGATTGAGAAATTGATATAAAAAAGAAATATAAATAATGCAAAATTTGTATAAATAAATTATTGACTTAATGTTATGGGAGATGTAAACTATCTATGAAATTTAGGAAAATATATTAGATGTTTAATTGTTAATGATATTAGATTATAAATGATATATTGTTAGGCTTTATAGCAGTAATAGTAAATAGAAATATTGATAGAAAGGATAGGTGATATGTCGGTTTGCAGATGTAAGGAAAGTCATGGTATTGATTTTGAAAAGAGGTGTTATGATGTAAAACCAAGGCAGAGCGTTATTGGTTTAGGAGTATATGCTAATGAACTATTTGCTTTTCTGCAGATAAGGGGGGTGGGTAAATATAAGAGAATTATAAATATGGTGGTAAGTTTTTGTAGGAGATTTACATGTTGTTATAAGAAAAGAGGTTATAGATGAGGTTATCTAAAAAGATGCTTGGGCAGTAGCATGATTTTACTTATGCTGATAGGAGTGTGTGGTATATCGACGTGATAATGTAAACAGCTTAATTGGAAAAATCGGAGTCAGTGTAGGCGTGAAGAATGAGAATATGAGCCTTTATGGAAAATTCAGTGCAGCGCATGAATTTGGAGGAGAAGTAAAGAGTCGTTATCAAGAAGAAAATAAGGATCCTGTTAATGCAAGTCTGAGTTTAGAAGATACATGGCTTGAATTAGAAGTAGGAGGGACTTATAAGATGAAAGATAATAGTTACTTCTATGGAAGCTTTACGGAGAATTTTAGAGCGAAATTGAATAACAAGTGGAGACTGGATGCTAGGGATCCGGTTAGTATTCTAAAGATGATATAGATATTTCATGAGGAAAGCGGATGCATGAAAATTACAAGCTGTATAGATAAGAATGTTATTATTTATTATTACATAAGGAGTGAATGAAAATGCAAAGAAAATCAAATAAAAAAGTATTGTTATACATGATAGTAGCTGCTACGATATTAAACGGAGGATATACAGCAACAGCACAGGATTTTTATACCACTATGACCGGAGATATGAATCAAAATCAAGAATATGTCAATGCAAGAGTTATGAATAATGGAATTTATACATTTTCAGAAAAAAGTGCTATAAAAACAAAAGATGCGAATGGTACGGATTTTATAAATGCAGTAAGAATAGATGCACCGAATGGTTTAGATTTTGATACTACGAATAGTGGACAGGATTCTTTACATTCTATAGGAGTTAATTCTTTTGATGAAGTAAATATAAATGCAAAAACGCTAAATATAAAAGCAAAAAGTAGTAATGGGCGTATAGAAGGAATTAATGTGGGTAGTCAAGGTAAAGAAACGAAAGACACCAAATACCAATTAAAAATTAATGGAGATACAAATATTAATGTACAAGGAATCGGATATACTTTGGGACTTTATGCAACAGGAAATTCATGTGTTACTTTTAATGGAAATGTGAGAGCTTTTGGAGAAAATGGACAGGAATGGGGATTGACTTCCAAGAATGGAGCGTGGGGATATTATGGCTGCTCATTTATCTATAGCGGAAGCAATTATAAACTCCAAATGGGTCCTAAAGTCACTGTCAATGGAAATGTCTATGCAACCATCGATGGTAATGGACTGTTCGGAAATGGAGGGAATGCCAAGTTAACGATTAATGGCGGTGGCTATATTGAAATCAATAAAGACAACAAGCATAACTACTATGCACTTCTTTCCGAATGTGCTACAGCAAGTCTGAATGTCGTTTTAGACGAAAACTATAAAGCGACTGCGGCTAGAAATAACAAACTCATATTAAAGGGAAATATTTCGGCATCTACAGGTGCATTAAATGTGAAGGAACCGGAACGGTATACTTACGTAAATCTGGGGTTGGCGACGAAAGACTCTGAATGGACAGGTGTAGCGTACAATAAATTTAATGATGATGGAAATCTCCCGCAAGGTGCAAAGGAAAAATACTACGGAGAAATTAACCTCTTCCTGCAAAATGGGGCAATTTGGAATAATGAAGAATGGGGAGCTGTAGAAACTAATGCTTGGAACGCAGAACCATTTACCGGAAGCCGGATTACATATTTTGAAGGAGGAAAAGATGATAAAGATGATATGGTAGGAAAAATTTATCAAAATGATAAAAGAGATATTAATATTGATAAATATGTAGGGTATGCGCATGTATACTATCGATCAGAAAAGGCGGCACAAAAGGATGGAAAACCGAGTTTTGCTGAAGCAGGAAATATAAATATAAAAGAGGCAAAGTCCGGATCAGGAATTAAAGCCTATATGGATTTGATGGGAGTCAATCCATCTGATAAGTCACGAATGAAGGAAATCTTGTGGAGAAAAGTTTCTTGTAAAGAGGGAAATAACCATTTAAATAAGAAGGTGGATTTTGTTAATACTTTTCCCGAAGTTTATTATGGAGAAAGAGATAGTCACGATAGGAAGGATAATTTAATTTCGGAGAGCCCGACACTTCCGAATGGGGAAGAGGCTAATTACTTTCATGATATAATTTATTTAATGTCAAAAGGACCACATACTATAGCTACTACAGATAATTATACCGCTGATGGTGATGAGATAGAATACAGGGTATTCTATACACATGATAATAAAGATGGACTTGAAACAAGTGATTATACGGAAGGAGATACAACTATAGAATCTGCTTATAAAGGGGCGCGAATTACAGTTCTCACAGAAAATACAGGGAAGTTGAATTTAAGAGACAAGGATAATGTTAATGATGATGATTATGGAACTCGGATATTAAGTGCATTAGCCGGAAAAATATTTTATAAAGGAAAATGGGAGGAAATAGGTAATATAACAGTAAGGGCAATGATAACTGAAGGATTAACAGATATAATGGATCATTTTATGGATATAAATATGATAATTAATCCGGATTGCAGTGGAGCTTTAAACTTTGATAAAGAAAAAGGAGGTCAGGGATATTTAGATAAAAGTACTGTCAGGATGCCACCGGAACGGAAAGGAGGACTGGAACAAGCTGCAGAAGCTATGTATCAAA
>KQ960853.1:0-113795 GCA_001553355.1 Veillonellaceae bacterium DNF00626 | reverse complement strand
AGCTATGTATCAAAAGTGGAAAAAAGAACAAGAAACTAAAGGAAATAATAAAACGAGTTATGATGACTTTTTGAATACATTTGTGGGTAAACCCGGACCGAAAAGTGGACTGGAACAAGCTGCAGAAGCTATGTATCAAAAGTGGAAAAAAGAACAAGAAGCTAAAGGAAATAATAAAACGAGTTATGAGGATTTCTTGAATACATTTGTGGGTAAACAAGGACCGAAAGGTGATCCGGGACAACAAGGACCGCAGGGACCGAAAGGTGATCCGGGACAACAAGGACCGCAAGGACCGAAAGGTGATCCGGGACAACAAGGACATAATAATGGAGAAGTTTCTGTTATTAAGAGCACAAAAAATGCCATATTCTCTAGCGCATTGGTATGGCAAGCACAGAATAATGATATTCAAAAACGATTGGGAGATATTCGCTTGACACAAAGTGAAAGTGGTATATGGGCGAAATACCAAGGCGGAAATACCGAATTGGATATGAAAGATAGCTTGAATCAACAAATTAAATGGGCACATAAATATAATGGTATTCAAGTGGGCTATGATAAGAAAGTAGGAGAATGGGTTATTGGTGGAGCCTTTGGATATATGAAGAACGACGATACTTATTTCACCGGTACCGGCAAAGGAACTACTGTAAGTGGAGCTATTTATGGAAGTCAAGTAAAAGATGATGGAACTTATATGGATATCATTGCAAAAGCAGGGCAAGTGAAGAATGATTATGATGTACATACGAAAGAATATGAATACAGAGCAGAGACGCATAGTAAGGTGGGCGATGAAATAAAGGGGACCTATAAAGCAAATGCTACGCTCATAAGTTTTGAATACGGAAAGAGAATAGAACAAGGAAATGGATTCTACGTTGAACCTAATGCAGAAATGATCTGGAGTCATATAGGAGGCTATGACGAAGATATAGTATCTGATAAGAAGGTATCTGTAAAAGTACATAGTGATGACGTAAACAGCTTAATTGGAAAAATCGGAGTCAGTGTAGGCGTGAAGAATGAGAATATGAGCCTTTATGGAAAATTCAGTGCAGCGCATGAATTTGGAGGAGAAGTAAAGAGTCGTTATCAAGAAGAAAATAAGGATCCTGTTAATGCAAGTCTGAGTTTAGAAGATACATGGCTTGAATTAGAAGTAGGAGGGACTTATAAGATGAAAGATAATAGTTACTTCTATGGAAGCTTTACGGAGAATTTTGGAGCGAAATTGAATAACAAGTGGAGGCTGGATGCAGGATTCCGCTTTGCGTTCTAAGACAAAAGAAATTGATAAAGTCTAAGATCGGACAAAAAGGATGTTATCTTATGAGATAGCATCTTTTTTGTTTTTGTGAGATATTTCTATGTTGGCGTATTTGGATGGCATATAGGTGTGCTATACTGAAGGAAATATGGTAAATAGGAAGAGATGCTGATGAAATATAGATTATGGATGATGTGTTTATGCGTGATAGGGATGTTTTGTGTTTCCGGTTGCGGGAGGACTTCGGTGAAAGTGACGGAGGCGGTGCAGACGGAGGTACCTTTTGTTTTTGAGACGAAGGTGGCGGCGGAGCCTTTGCATGTGTTTCCTGTCGTTCCTATGGTGTCGGGAAAAGTTGTATCGGATATGCCTGATGTAGGGCAAGTGGTGGCTGCCGGGGATGTACTTTTCCGTGTGGATTCATCAGCGTATGAAGCGCAAAAGGCGGCTTTGGAAGGGCAAATGACTGATGCTACCGTATCGGTGCCTAATGTAGCACCACCGGATGGACCGGAGGGGGATTTGCTGAAGGAAGGTATCATTACTCGTGCGGAATATGATCGTATCCGTATGCGAAAGGGTGTAGGGCCTTCGCCTTCATCGGGATCCGGTGTTTCAAGACAGGCCGGAGTGACGCAGGCTTTGGCAGCTTTGCAAAGGTCTATTGAGGATTGTGTGGTGAAAGCACCGGTGTCCGGTGTAGTGTCTCGTGTTTATCGAGGCGATGCAAAGGTAGTCATGGCAGGGAAACCGGCGTTAGTGATACAGCAAAATTCACCGGTTATTTTTGTTTTTAATATGCCATCGGTGAATGATAAGTTTTTGGAAAAAGCAAAAGTGGAAAAGGCTTTGACGGTGATGATTTCTGATGGGACACATGAGTGGTACGGTGAGTTGAAGCGTCGAGGGCTATCTGATGTTGACGGATATACGGCATATAAGGTGCAGATGGATAATGTATCTGATGATGTGGTAATGGGTGATATGTATCATATTCATATTGAAAGTGAAGAAGTGGCGCCGGCGATGATATTTCCAAGGAGTGTTTTGTTGGATGAACATACTGTGGAAGTGGTAACTGATGAGGGGCTTATCGATTGGAGAACGGTGGAAGTTGTAGCGGATAAAGATGGACAGATTCGTATTATTTCAGGTATTCATGAGGGGGATAAGGTGGTTACTCATGCTGATCCGAAGTTGGAAATAGGGATGGCCGTTTCGATAAAGTAGTAGGAGGATTTTATGCGTTGGGTGCGTGAGGAATATTACGATACGTCGGTAGAGGTGGCGAAGCGTCTGATAGGTGACATATTAGTGCATGAAACACCGGAAGGAAGAGTGGCAGGGCGTATTACGGAATGTGAAGCGTATGGCGGGTATTATCGTGGGAAACCGGATGACGGTTCGCACGCATTTAAAGGATTGACGGAACGAACAAAAGCGATGTTTGGTGAGGGCGGACATGCTTATGTTTATTTAATTTATGGTATGTATTGGTGTATGAATGTCGTCTGCGGACAGGAGGGTGAGGCGGCTGCTGTTTTGATTCGAAGTATAGAGCCGTTGGAAGGATTGGAGCTTATGCAGGCAAGACGAGGAAAAGCAAAGGGGAAGAATCTTACTACCGGGCCCGGACGGGTGGCCATGGCTTTGGGCATTGATAAATCGTTATATGGTGCAGATTTGGTTACAGGGCCTTTGTACATTGAAAAGAGTGGAGAAAAGGTGGCAGTAGAACGGTCGAAACGAAGGAATATTGATTATGCTGTATACGGTAAAAATTTCCCGTGGCGTTTTACCTTAAAAGGGAGTTTGTGGATATCGAAATGAGAGTGTTTATGATGATGACGGCAACTCCTTTGGGAATTTTACGACTTATGGGGAGTCCGGAAAAGGGGTTGACGGGTTTATTATTTCAGGAAGAAGCATGTCCATATGATGTGGAGGAAAGGGAGATTCCTCTTTTGCAAGTAGCACAAAATTGGCTCTTTTCATATTTTTCCGGAGAAAAACCTAAAGAGAAATTGCCGTTGGCACCGGAAGGGACTGCCTTTCAAAAGGAAATTTGGTCATATTTGTTGTCTATTCCGTATGGTACTTATCGAACGTATGGAGATATAGCCAAGTGGGTGGAAGAGAGAACAAAAAGGAAAATGTCAGCGCAAGCTGTCGGACAAGCGCTTAAGAAAAATCCTATTCCTATTTTTATTCCCTGTCATCGGGTGTTGGGAAAGCATGGAAAACTTACCGGTTATGCCGGTGGGTTAGATAGGAAAGTAAAGTTATTGGAGATAGAGCATATTTCATACATCAAGTAAATCTTTCGTTTTGGCGAGAGATTTTTTATTAGGGAAATATTATTTTTGATAGTTGCGAATTTGTAGTCAAAGTATGAAGTCTCATAGTATAATATGAATAATTGGAATAAAGTTGAGGGGTCGAGTATATGAAATTACTGCGATTGATTTTGCAGGGGTTTAAGTCTTTTGCTGATAAAACGACAATTGAGTTTGCGGATGGAATGACGGTTATTGTCGGGCCGAACGGTTGTGGGAAGAGTAATATTTCTGATGCCGTGCGGTGGGTTTTGGGTGAGCAAAATATTCGAAATTTACGGGGACAGAAATCTGAGGATATTATTTTTTCCGGTGCTGAGGGTCGGCAGGCGAGGAATGCTGCTGAGGTGACTTTGGTGTTGGATAATTCTTCGCATGAGCTTCCTCTTGATACGGTGGAAGTGGCGATTACTCGGCGTATTCTTCGGAGCGGTGATAGTGAATTTCAGTTAAATAAAAGAAGTTGCAGATTAAAAGATATTCAGGAGTTACTCACGCAAACGGGTTTAGGCAAAGGCTCAATGGCTATTATCGGACAAAATCGAGTGGATCAGGTACTGACGGCGCATCCTGATGAGCGTAGGCTTATTTTTGAGGAAGTGGCGGGTATCGGATTGTATCGTATGCGAAAAAATGAAGGGTTACGAAAGTTAGAGCGTACAGCGGAAAATATGGAGCGTGTCCGTGATTTGGTGGCTCTTTTGGATGAGCAATTGGAGCCGTTGAAGGAAGCGGCGGAAAAATCTAAGGTATACAAGTCGTTGTCGAAAGAGAAGAGTGCTGTCGCGGTGACGATGACTCTTTTGCGTTTGGCATCTATTGGGCGTATGTTGTCACGTTATGAATCTGAATATCATACGTTGATGGATGAAAAGGTGTCTTGGGAGGCAAAATTAGCGAAGTTTTCTGTGGAGAAGGAAGAGTTAGAGGCAAAGGCATTAAGTCACCAAGAGGCTCTTCGTGAGGCGGCAGGTCGGTTGTCGGAGAAGCAAAATTTCGTGGAGCGTCTTCGTGGGGATTATCGAGTGAAGGAAGAGGCGCTACATCATGCTGAAGAGGAAACAAAACGGCTTGATGAGGATTTTGAGGACCAGTGTGAAGCGGAGAAGGAGCTGTCGGAGGAGATAGAAACGATTTCGCTTGAGTTGCAAGAGGCGGAAAAGTTATTAAAAGAAGAGCAACAGTTGGTGTTGACTGAAGAAAAAAAGAAAGAAGAGTTGTCGAAGCAATTAGCCATAGCTGAAGGTAAATATAGAGAAAAGCAAAAAGCGTATCAAGCGCAGATGGCAGAGAAAGAGCGCCTCACCGGTAATATTGAGTTGAATGAGAAGGAAATACAAAGGCTTACAGCGGTTAAAGAGGGCTTAGTGGCAGAAGAAATGAAAGCTATGGCTGCCTGCAAGGAGTTAAAGCTTCAAAAGCAGGTTTATGATAAAAAAGAAGTTGAATTAAAAAAGTCTTTAAAAGAAACTGAAGAGGCGGGGGACGTTGGTAGTCAGGAGTTGAAAAAAGCGGAAGATGAAAGGTATCATCTGCTTCAGGTCTGGAATGAGAAACAGGCAGAAGGCGTTCAGTTGAAATCACGGCGGGAGTATTTGGAACGGTCTGAGCGTGAATATGCGAATTTTTCTCGTACGACGAAAACGATTTTGGAGAATCGTTCTCTTTGGGGAGATCATGTTATCGGGCCTGTCGGTGAGTTGCTTCATGTGCCGGCGAAATACACCGTGGCGGCAGAAGTGGCATTAGGCGCTGCTGTTTCTTATATTGTGACGGATACGGCAAAGTCTGCCGGAGAGATGATTCAATGGTTGAAGGAAAATCATGCCGGGCGTGTCACTTTTTATCCTTTGGATACGATGAAGATGAGGGGTTCTGATGAAATAGAAAAGGAGGCTTGCGCAGAAAAGGGCGTTTGCGGTATTGCTGCTGATTTATTTCTTTATGATGAGGAATATACATCACTGATGTCTGCTATTTTAGGGAAAATAGTGATTGTTGAAGATTTGAAGGCAGCACAAAAAGTTTCTGCGAAATATAAGCATCGCATTCGTTTGGTTACGTTAGACGGACAGTTGGTGCATCCCGGAGGGTCGCTTACCGGCGGGTCTATGAAGAAGAAGGAAAATTTATATTTTGGCAGAAAAGAAGAAATTAATGAAATACTTCGACAGGAAGATGTATTGGCACGTGAACTTAAGGCGTTAGGAGAAAAGAGAAGAAGTCATGACGATATTTGCGCTGCTCTTTCAGATAAGGTGACGGAGCTTCGCAGTTTGTGTCAGAATCAAAAAATGGAGTATGCTGCGCTGTCCGGACAAAAAGAAGGATTGATTGGAGCATTGGCATCTCAAGAGCAGTTGGCGGAGAAATTAAAAACCGATTGCGAGGAAACGGAACAGTCGATGACGACTACTTCAGAGCGTCTTGCGGAATGGCGGACGGCTTTGCAAGATTATGCAAATATTCCCGATATGGAAGATGATGAAGAAAGTAAGCAAATCAAAGTGTCCGTGAAAGAAAATGAGAATGCACTTTTGACACTTCGTATCAATGCCACAAAGGCGGAAGAGAAAGTAAATTTTTGCCGGCGCGGGAAAGAAGAACGTTTGCAGGCGCAAAAAGAACAGGCAAAAGATAGAAAAGAAATAGAGTGTGCGATTGAGGAAAATAAAAATAAAAAAATACAATTGACGCAAGAGTTGGAAAATATTCAAAAACAATTTGAGATAGTAGATAATGAGCGAAAGGAAATGGAGAAGGCGCAAGAAAATTTGCAGAATGCGTCAGAATCTTTTATTGTTCATAGAAAAAATAGTGATACGGCATGGCGTGAGGCGGCGGAAAAGTCATCAGCGATACAAAAAGATATGGCAGATCGCAAAGCACGGATAGAAAATTTCACATTGCAGGAGCAAGAGGAATTAGATAAACTAAAGGCAGTACATCTCACACGAGAACGAGCGGAGGCATTTCGTTTGCCCGGTTCTATGGCGGATATGAAAGAGAAAGAAAAGGAGTTGGATGAACGTATAGCGGCGTTGGGTACAGTGAATCCTAATGGTGAGGAAGAATATGAAGTACAAGTACGGCGTCGGGCTTTTTATGAAACGCAAATTGAAGATTTGAAAAAGGCAAAGAGCGGTTTGGAAACCATCATTCATGATATTGATGTGACAATGACAAAACAATTTTCTGACGCTTTTCAAATGATTAATGTGGAATTTGCTCGTATCATGAAGCTTATGTTTTCCGGTGGTGATGCTCGTTTGGAATTAACGGATACAGCTCATCCCTTAGAAGGCGGTGTGGATATGTATTTGCAACTACCGGGGAAAAAGAGGCAGCCTTTGACGCTTATGTCCGGCGGTGAAAGAGCGTTGACGGTTATTGCTCTGCTTATGTCATTCATGGCTTATCGTCCGGCACCGTTTTGTTTTGTCGATGAAATAGATGCAGCGTTAGACGATGCCAATGTAGAAAGATATAGTCGTATGATTGGAGATTATAAGAAAAAAACGCAGTTTGTTATTATTTCTCATCGAAAGAAAACAATGGAATTTGCCGATACGCTGCAAGGTGTTACGATGGCAGAAAAAGGAGTTTCTTCGCTCATCACTGTGCGAGTAGGTGATTATATTAAGGGGTAAGAAAATGGGATTTTTTGATAAAGTACGAAATGGCTTGAAGAAAACAAAAGATGGCTTGATAAGAAATATTGAAACCGTGATTATCGGTTACGCCAAAATTGATGAAGATTTTTTAGAAGAATTGGAAATGGTTTTACTTTCCGGAGATTTGGGCGTGAGAACCACTGATTATCTCATGCGTCAAATTCGTCGAGGGGTGACTGAAGGGGATATTCATAATACCAATGAAGTAATGCCTTTTATGGAGAAGTTAGTCGTAGAAATGCTTTCTGAAGGAAGCAAGGAAGAAGAAATAACTCATCATCCGGAGGTTTACTTAGTGGTTGGTGTCAATGGAGTGGGCAAGACCACAACTATCGGTAAATTATCTGCTCAATTCCGTAAAGAGGGAAAGAAAGTGCTTTTGGCGGCGGCAGATACATTTCGTGCGGCTGCATCGGAGCAACTTACGATTTGGGCAGAACGCACAGGCGCGGATATCGTTAAACACAGTGAAGGCGCTGATCCGGCAGCCGTGGCATTTGATGCTGTCACAGCAGCGAAAGCAAGAAACGTAGATGTCGTGCTTATTGACACCGCAGGACGTCTTCAGACAAAAGTAAATTTAATGGAAGAATTGGCGAAAATTAGTCGTGTTGTGAAAAAAGTGATTCCTGATGCACCGCATCATACGGTGTTGGTATTAGATGCCACTACCGGACAAAATGCAGTAAGTCAAGCTAAAAATTTCGGGGATATTGTTCCTTTGACAGAAGTGATTTTAACTAAATTAGATGGTACTGCCAAAGGGGGCGTCGTATTATCCATACATGAAGAACTTCACGTACCTATTCGATGGATTGGACTGGGCGAACGAGAAGATGATTTGCAAAAATTCCAACCAAGAGAATTTGCCAAAGCTCTCTTTGAAACGGAAGATCATAAATTGGAAATATCGACAAAAATATAGAAATAAAAAACTGTGCTATGAGAATGGCACGGTTTTTGAATGTGTTAACGAAATTCTTTCGGTAGTCTTTGTAAATCTCTTTGTAACTTTCGGTACTCCGGTAAATAGTGACTCATTAGTTTATGAAAATGTCGATTATGAGAAGGCTCCATTAAGTGAGTTAATTCGTGAACAACCACTAATTCAATATACGGCATGGGTTTAGAAATTAAATCTAATGAAAAATGCAGACGTTTTGTTTGATATGTGCAACTGCCCCAACGGGTCTTCATTGTTTTGACAGAAATGGAAGATGGAGTTACCTTCATGATAGGACACCATTTATGAAGTAAGGTGTTTAAGATAATATTCAATTCATTTTTCATGGCAGCGGTAAATAATATTTCTTTATTGACCGTATCATCTTTTACATAAAGGATAATGGCGGAATCTTTGATTTCATAGCTGTTTTTGGTAGAAAATTTTATATATAACTCATAAGAACGGCCTAAAAATAAATGCTTTTCACCATCTTTGTACGAGTAAGTCGGGAGAGGAGGAAGCATTTTTCTTCTTTTCTGAATCCAAGCCTGATGTTTTTTCAGAAAATCCATAATGCATGAATGAGAAAGCCCCGTGGGGGCTGTGATGCGAATAGAACCATCTGCGCATAGGCGAAGATAGAGATGATTGGTTTGTCGATGTATAATTTTGATAGATTCCATAGTGTTAAAAAAAGATTCCCTTGCCGTTATTGGAGGGAATCTTTCCTTTCAGTCTTCCGCAATTCTGAAATATTTTTTGATGTAGTTGATAAATATTTTCACCGGCGCTGATTGAAGCATGGCTTCTTTATAGAGCAAGTGACTGGGACGTAGTAAGGGTTTCCCTTGTTTGTCGTAAATCATTTGCCTATCTACGTTACTGTTACATTTTGACAGTAAATCCTCGGGAATGAGAGAATGTCCAAGCCCGTGATTTACTATTTCCACGCAAGTCAGACAATCACTGACGGTGAGTGAAAAATGTGGTGAATCTGTAAAATTTTGACGCCACCATCTGCTACGCAATTCGTCTAATGACGGATCACTGCGATAGCGAATAGAGGGCTGTTTAGGTAAAGTGTCAAAATCTATTTTATTGGCAGAAATAAGATATAAAGGCGCATCTTCTAAGAGAATATCCGAATCGGGCCATTCTTGCGCACCGCGAACAATAGCTAAATGGATATCTTCTTTTTTTACTAATTTAGCTAAGCGGTCACTGGTATCAGTGGTAAGAGAAATTTCAACGTCTTGATATTCATCCACAAAACCTTTTAACAATGCAGGCATGTGAGATTGAGAGAAAGACTGAGAAGCACCGATACGAAGAACGCCGGAGATAGAATTTGGTTCATGCGTGACATAATTTTTCATGTCTTGATATTGCTGTAATTCTTTTTCCGCAAAAGAAAAAAGCCTGTTTCCTGCGTCGGTAAAATGAACACCTTTGTTGGTGCGAATAAATAAAGAACAGCCTATTTCTTTTTCCATCTGACTTAAGCGATAAGTCAAAGACGGTTGCGTCATGAATAAACGTTTGGCGACTTTATTGATACTACGTTCTTCTCGAAGATAGATCAGAATTTTCCAATCTGTATTGTTCATTGAAATACTCCATCGGCATAAGCCGTAAAAACAAAAAATGAGTTATAAAACTTTTCTATTATTATATCATGCTTAATCAATATATTAAAGTCAAAAGAGATAAAATTATGGAAAAATCAGACAGCTAAATAAGATTCTTTTTCCAAACTCCTTGATGCCAGCGAAGAAGGAAAATAAGAGCACGCAAACATTCATCGCAAGCCATAGCGATCCAAATTCCCACAAGACCCCAAGCGAGGTGAACACCCAAGAGCCATGCACCGGGTACAGCGACACACCACATGAAAATAATACCTACGGTAATGGGCGCTTTTACATCACCGGCAGCATTTAACGCCATGACCATGCACATATTGACGGCACGACCCATTTCTAAAAATATTTCTATGAAGAAAATAATTTCGCCGATAGCCAAAATTTCCGGATTTTCTGTAAAGAGAGATAAAATCTTTTCATTATTAAAATAAACAAGAGTAGCTATTGTACCCGATAAAATAATAGCAACGGTAATAGTAAATTTTACACGCTTATCCACTTCATCATTTTGCTTGGCGCCTTTGAAAAAGCCCACTAAAATTTGCGTTGCCATTGCGAGTGCTTGAGAATAAGCATAACTGATCATAGCAATAATGGAACAATAAACTTTAGCTGTAATCATAGCGACACCGAAAATATTGACAAATTTCATGATTACCGTTTGGGATAATTGGTAAGAAAAAAATTCGCCACCGGAAGGAAGTCCTAAGTATAATATCTTTTCTAATGTTTTATAGGGGAAAGGCTTTAAATAAGAGAGTGATAAGCGTGCCGGTGTGCGGCTATAAAATAAATAGATGACCAATGCAAGCCCGATTATTTTTGAAATATTGGTAGAAATACAAACGCCTGTAACACCCATTGGCGGAATAGAACCATATCCGTTGATAAGTACCATGTTTAGCATGATATTGATTATATTCATGAAAAGAGAACAGAGCATAGTGATGCGAAGAAGTGAAAATCCGCGGAGAAAAGAAATAAAAGACATGTAAATACTTTGAATGAAACTGAAAACACCAATCCAGCGGAGATAAAGAGAAGCCTCATCGTATATTTCTTTAGGCATATCCAGCAAGTTGAGAAAAAAGTTATCACCAAAAAATAACAAAAAGCTGATAATGATGCCGATAATCAAATTAGTAAAAGCTGACACAGAACAGACTTCATTAATTTTTGCACCATTGCCGGCACCGCGATAATGCGCAATTAAAATAGTTGCTGCTTGTGCTAAAACAGCAGATGTTAAAATGATTAAATTGAAAATGAGATTGTCATTTCCTACGGCTGCCACGGATTCGTCAGAATACCAACTGAGCATGATTTGGTTGATATTCGGAACGAGCATTTGCAGCGTAGTCTCAATGAAAATGGGGAGGGACATGGAAAAAACCGCCCACCGACTTTGATATATATTATCTTGTACCACCGCAGACTCCTTTAAAAGACATATAAGTAAATAGTATAGCGAAATGGCAGAAATGTACAGAAAAATTTCAAAATACTTGAAAAAATTCTTTCCGTAATGCATAATAATAGAGAGTTATGGGCGATTAGCTCAGCTGGGAGAGCGTCTGCCTTACAAGCAGAATGTCAGCAGTTCGATCCTGTTATCGCCCACCAAAGAGAAGCAATCAGAGATGGTTGCTTTTTTTCTTTGAGAAATACTTGTTTTGCGTGTCTTAGGGAAAGTGAAATATATTTTTAAAAAATAAAACACTCTCTTTGGATAGATTGGTGTCATCTAAAGAGAGTGTTTTTTGGTTTGTTATGGAATTTCTTTTTTCTTTTTCTCTAAGAGTTCTATATTTCTTAGCAGAATAGATTTACCGCGCCAGGCAAAGGCGTATTCTTTATAGTCCTTAAGGAATTTTCTATTTGATAGTGAAGTTAATTGTTCTTTGGATAAATAGGGGATGCGTGCTTCGCTGATTTCCGGAATGGGGGAAAGTGAAGCTCTTTCGTTGAAGGGGCAGTATTTTTGACATTCATCGCATCCAAAGATGAGCGGCGTTTTTTGGATAATTTTTTCTTCTGCTTCTGTGAGGGGCTCTTTTTTTTGTGTCAGGTAGGATTTGCATGTCCAGGGATTGAATTTATTTTCTTTCAGGCAACGACCCGGGCAGACGTCCATGCATCGTGTGCAGTCGCCGCATGATAAGGTAAGCGGGCTGTCCGATGGAAGGGATAAGTCGGTCAGAATGGATCCGATGGTGAAATATGATCCGTATTTTGGATGAATAAGGCAGTGATTTTTTCCGAAGAAGCCAAGTCCGGCTTGGTAGGCTAAGAAGCGATCGGCTAAGGGTGATGTGTCTACGATGGGATGGAATTTTGTGTCAGGGTATGAGATTTTCATTTCAGAGATGATAGCGTCTAAATATTTTCTAAGGACACGGTGATAATCTTTTGAACGGGCATAGAGGGCAATATTCGCCTGTTTTTCTTCTTTGTATTTATAGGGAAATAAAATGACGATGATGGAACGTGTGCCGGGGAGAAGTGCTTCCGGATCAAGTCGTTCTTTAATATTTTCCGGTGCAAACGGTACAGGCCCATTCGTGGATAGTTGTTTGGATAATATGGGTGAGAATGGGCAGCGCATTGTGCCTACGGCATCTAAATGATGGGTGGCAGCGATTTGCAGTAATCGGGACTTGGCTTCGTGATCCATAAGTGCCTTTCTTCGTCTTATAGGCGATTCATTAAAAAAGAGCAGTTGCCTGCTCTCGTTATTCTTTAGTCATGCGTTTGGTGAGTATATCAATGGCTCGTTCTGTGGGCATGTCATCGCTATCATATAGCAATCCTTTGGAACTTTTGATAATTAGGCGATCCATTAAGTTTTGAGAGATTAATTCTTTTGTCGCAGACAGGAAAGACGTGCAGGCTTTGTCGTGATATTCTTTCGTGATGAGTCGTGACAATCCCGGTGCTTTTAGTCGTTGCTGTAAAAAAATCTGATGAATGGCTTTCCAACTCTCTTTTTTCGGGGATGCACGGAAAATAACGTATACTGTGTATCCGTTTTCTTTTAAGAAACAAATCAAATCTTTGGTGTGATTTACATCTAAAAGAGAACCTTCTTGGAGAATATGATAGCGACCTTCGACAGCCTTTTTTATGGCTAAATCAGAAAGGAAGCGTCCTTGTT
Organism: Veillonellaceae bacterium DNF00626; assembly: GCA_001553355.1. Classification (GTDB taxonomy): domain Bacteria; phylum Bacillota; class Negativicutes; order Veillonellales; family Dialisteraceae; genus Dialister. The sequence continues at coordinate 100,766 of KQ960853.1, read as the reverse complement.
CAAGGGTGAAGAAGGTGCATTGTGTGCTGTAACGTTCAGTGAGCTGTTCGGCATGGGGGTGATATCCACGGAAATTATCACTCATGGATTGAATGATATTTCCATCATGTTCTTCAATCCATGAAGCGGACATGCGAGTTTTTCCGGAACCCGGCTGTCCTACTACGATATATGCCATGGGATGTTCGTGGTTACCGGTTTTTCCGTAAGTAAGTCCGGGCCAAATCGTTTTTTCAAAAAGGGACATCCATTCGGCAGATTCTATTTTTTCTTCTGCCATTTGAATATCTTTTGATATTTTTAATGGACGTTGATGAAATAATTGGTCGGGAAGATATTTTATTTCGATTTGAAAGGCTTCTTGGAGCATGGAAATTTGTTTTTCCATAGATAAACCATGGCTTTTGCGTATTTCTATTTTTGCCATAGATTTAATGGTCTTTCTCCATAAATAGTATAATCGTTTTTCATCCTCCGGATCCATATTTCCTTTTTGTCGAATAAGGTTATGTACGGTATTAAATATATCCGTGTTTACTTCTAATTGGATACCTACGGGGGTCATATCGGCGGATTCTTGTAATTCATTGATTGTCCGCTCATCATATGGCATAGCCGAACCAACTCCTTTACAGTTTATTTATTTTCATCATATCATTTAAGTATATTTTTATCAATTATATAGGGAAAGGAAAGTAAATCTATAAGACTAATAGGTTCCTTTGGTGCGTTCTTTGATTTTTCGTACATCTACTGCCGGAGGTGTGCGAAGGGATGCAAATTGATTCCACGGTGTTTCAAAGGCGGTGAGGCAGTGGGTGACCGTTTCGTGAACACTTTCAGCGACTAAACTTCCGAATACAGAAAAAGTGCCGGCATCTGTGTATGGAGCTGCTGTGGGATTGGTGATGAGTGTGATGCCATCGGTAGCAGTACCCGTTGCCGGTAGACCATTATTTACATCGGCAATACCTAAATCTTGAAGAGCGGCGGTTTTGGCTTCTGTAATGGTAATGAGTGTACGTGCCATGATATTGGGTAATAAGTGTCCATTCACGATGACTGTGATATTAATCGTTCCGACCGGATAAAAGCGGCCATGATCTTCGCCGTAAAGTGGAGCTGACGCTGCACGGGCTGCTGTTTTTTCTACACCGCCGGTGGTAATGACTTCAACGACTAATTCTTTATCCCGTCTGATGGTGCGAGAAAAATAATCCATTCGCGCACTGGTGAGTAAGGCGCAACTATCTTTTGGATCAAAGCCGTTTTTTTTGAGCATGATTTCTAAATATGCCGGTATAGATCCACCGGGAAATTGGTCTTCACGGTCATGGTATTCTGTTAATTTTTGATTTACTGCATGACGAATTTCCTTAAATCCTCCGCCAAAAATGGCTGTTGATAAGGAATGGCGCGGTTTGTCAAAAGAAATAGATAAAAAGGTATCTGTAACTAAAAGAGAAGCGCCTGTTTCCAATGTATATGTTTCCTTCATATTGACTCCTTTATTTTTTTATTATATCAAGGAAAAGTAGTTAAGTGAACTAAGGCGATTTAGTGAATTTCACGGAGGATTATAGTATCATAAGAAAGAGAAAAATATGCGAGGCGTATGATGACAAAGAAAAAAGAGTGGTATGCAGTAAAAAAAGGAAGAAAACCCGGATTGTATAATAAATGGGCGGAGTGCGAAGCACAGGTTGTAGGTTATCCCGGGGCGATATTTAAAGGATTTTATACAAAAGAAGAAGCAGAGGCTTATTTATTAGGGAAAAAGGTAGTGTCTTTGTTTGTCGATGAAGATTTGCCCCAAAAGGAGAAAACACAGATACATGTTTCTCGAAAGAAAGAAGAGCCATTACCGGATCCGGAACGTATGACGATTTATGTGGATGGATCGTACATGTCTTTATATCCTGATGCTTTTTCTTTTGGTGTTGTATTCTTGTATCAAGGACAAATACATACTTATAGTAAAAAAATCGTAAATAAAGAAGATGCAGAAATGCACAATGTGGCAGGGGAAATATACGGGGCTACTTATGCTATGAATGAGTGCATCAAAAAAGGTATTCGTGAAATGGATCTTTACTATGATTATGCGGGGATTGAGAAATGGTGCTTGGGAAAGTGGAAAGTGAATAAGCCGAGAACTAAGGCATTTCGAGACTATTATGCATCTATTAAAAATGAGTTGATAGTGCATTTTCATAAAGTAGAGAGTCATACCGGTGTGAAATATAATGAAATGGCTGATCAGTTAGCCAAGAAAGCACTATTAGATGAAGAGTAATTATGTCATCAAAAAACCTTCTCGGGAATTGTTCCGAGAAGGTTTTTTGATTAGTTCCAAGCCGCTTCAATGGTGCCTTTATATTTTTCTGTAATAAATTTCTTTACTGCGTCAGATTGGTATGCTTCAATGAATTTTTTGTATGCCGGTTGATCTTTGTCCTTATTTCTTACGGCGATAATCATAACAGCCAAAGGATTATCTCTTGATTCCAAGAAAATACCTTGTTCTTTTGGAGAAAGTCCTGCACTCATGACGAAGTTCATGGTGATAGCAGAGGCGTCTACATCATCTAAACTACGTGGAAGCTGAGCGGCTTCTAATTCTTTGAATTTCAGGTTCTTGGGATTTTCTACGACATCTGCCGGTGTGGCTTTCATGCCGACGCCTTCTTTTAATTTTATCAGTCCGGCTTGTTCCAAGAGTTGAAGGCCACGCCCTTCATTGGTGGGGTCATTCGGGATAGAAACGGTACCACCGGAAGGAATATCTTTGACATCTTTATATTTGTTGGAATAAATACCCATGCGCATGAGAATGGCATCGCCTACAGGAATTAAATCTGTACCGTGTTGTTTATTGAAATTATCCAAGAAAGGTTTGTGTTGATACACGGCGATATCAATACTGCCATCAGCTAAAGCCTGGTCCGGTGTGATATAATCTGAAAATTCTTTTATTTCTACTTTCAGGCCTTTCTTTTCCGCTTCTTTAGCGGCTGCTTCTACAACTTCCGCATGAGGACCGGCGGTAGCACCGACGATAATAGATGTTTTTTCTGCCGGAGCGGTAGATTGGTTATTTTTAGAATTTCCGCAGCCGGAAAATGTTAGTGCTGCACCGGCGAGTATAAGACCTGCTAAAATAAGTTGTTTTTTCATAAAATTTTTCCTTCTTTCTTTATTTTAAACCCTGAAAAGAGTTTGAAACGAATTATTTTTTGTTTGTCTTTTTGGATAGATTATTTCCTACCCATTGAATGACTTGTACGATAACGATGAGGACTACAATTGTGGCAATCATCATATCTGCTTGGAAACGTTGGTAACCGTATCGGATAGCTAAATCACCTAAACCGCCGCCGCCTATGGTTCCTGCCATAGCAGAAGAACCGATCAAAGAAACGATGACTACGGTCATATTCTGAATGACTGCGGGAAGTGCTTCCGGTATCAGCACTTTATAAATGATTTGCAGGGGGGACGCCCCCATAGATTCTGCTGCCTCAATAAGTCCGGACGGTATTTCGCGAATGGACGTTTCCACCATGCGGGCTGTGTACGGAATGGCTGCTAAGGTCAAAGGCACGATGGCAGCCGTAGTGCCGATAGATGTGCCGGCAATGATTCGCGTTAACGGGATGATGGCAACCATCAAAATAATGAATGGAATGGAACGAATCATATTAATAACGAAAGCTAAAGGCTTATTCATCATAGGACAGGATAAAATATGATTTTTTTCTGTCACTACTAAGAGAATACCTAAAGGAATACCAATGACCGCTGCGATGATGGCGGAAACAGAAAGCATGTATAATGTTTCTGCTAAACTTTTTAGTAATAAATCAATCATCATTGGAGACATAACCAATCACCTCGCTTTTTATAGGTAACGTTTGTAAATGAGATAGTGCTTCGGAAATATTACCATCGTTACCGGAAATCGTAATAATTAACTTGCCGAAACAAACATTTTGAATGTAATCAATAGAGCCGTATAAAATGCTTACGTCTACGTTGAATTTTTTAATCAGACTTGCAATGATAGGCTCGTTCGTCACATCACCGCGGAAAGAAAGAGCCATGACTGTCAGGTCATCGGGATTTTTCTTTTCTTTTTGTAAATTCATATGAGATAACTGTTCAGGATATTCAGAAGACATGACAGAACCCACAAAATTTTGCAAAGTTTCTGTTTGCGGATTGGTGAATAAATCAACTACCGTACCTTGTTCAATGATTTTTCCGCCTTCAATAACTGCCACATGCCGTGCTATTTCCTTAATGACTTCCATCTGATGGGTAATCATAATGATGGTGATACCCAATTTTTTATTGATGTCTTTAAGCAATTGAAGAATGGATTTTACCGTTTCCGGGTCCAAAGCACTGGTGGCCTCATCTGAAAGAAGAACGGACGGGTTGGAAACGATAGCTCTGGCAATACCTACACGTTGTTTTTGTCCGCCCGAGAGTTGGGCAGGATATTTATCGCGGTAGGGAGTGAGTCCTACTAATTCCAATATATCCATGATGCGTTTATCTTTTTCCTCTTTGGAAATATGGCATAGCTCCAAGGGAAACGCTACATTCTCATAAACCGTTCGCCCGGAAAGCAAATTGAAATGTTGAAAAATCATGCCGATTTTTTTTCTTTCTTCCCGAAGTTCTCTTTGGGATAAAGTAGTCATGTCCTTACCGTTGACCAAGACCTCACCGGTTGTGGGAGGCTCAAGCATATTGATGCACCGGATTAATGTGGATTTTCCGGCACCGGATTGACCGATGATACCAAAAATATCTCCATCTTCGATAGAAAGATTGATATCATCTAAAGCCTTGAAGTGACCGTAAATTTTGTTGATGTGCTTTAGTTCAATCATAGTAACTCCTTATAAAAAAACCTTCACCGATAGATGAAGGAAAAAAGTTCACATCATCTGTCGGAATATCCGTCGGATTTGGCACCGTTTCATAAAGAATGGTTGCCGTAGCTTCAAAGGGCCGTTCCCTCCGCTACTCGTGATGAAATATAAAACTATTCAAATCTCATGACTGAGTTTTCATTATATTACAAAAGCTGTCGTAAAATGTCAATACAATATTCATAAAAATAATTAAATTGTTGTTTACCTTTACTGTAACGCATAGCACTGCTTTGCGTGATGAAAAGCGAGAGTGATATAATGAGAATGAAATATAAATGAATATAAAAAATATAAAATAAAGGAGATAAAATGAGTGTAAATCAGCGGTTGGTGAATCCCTTAGCGGATAAACTTTTTGATACGATTTTGCAATTAAGAAATAGAGAGGAATGCTACGAATTTTTTGAAGACCTTTGTACCATTAGCGAATTACATGATATGGCACAACGAATGGAAGTGGCACGGATGCTTGAAGAAGGAGCGACTTATGAGGATATTGAATCACGCACCGGTGCATCAACGGCGACGATAAGTCGAGTCAAGCGGGCTCTTCATTATGGAGCGGACGGATACATGAAATTACTTAAACGTGTGAAAGAAAACGAGGAGGGGTAGCGATGACAGAGCCATTTACCATGAGTCATAAAGGATTCAAAGCTTATGATATTCGTGGAGTCATTCCCACGGAGATTAATGAAGAATTAGCTTATCGTGTAGGTCGTGCTTATGCGGAATTGTACCATCCCAAAATGATGTGTATCGGTTACGATGTGCGTCCATCATCTATGGCTCTTTGTGAGGCAGCGACAAAAGGACTTTGCGATGGAGGCGTGGATGTCTATCAAATCGGTCTTTGCGGTACAGATATGGTCTATTTCACCACGTTTTTCTATCATTTTGACGGAGGACTTATGATCACCGCCAGTCATAATCCGGCGGATAATAACGGAATAAAAATTGTTCGTGAGAAAGCCATTCCGGTCAGCAGTGACACGGGGCTTAAAGAAATAGAAAGAGCTGTTTTCGCCGGGGAATTTCAAGAATCACAAGAAAAGGGAAAAGTATATCAAAAAGAAATCATGGATGATTATGTGAAAACTCTTTTATCTTTTGCCGATATATCCAAAATGAAACCGTTGAAGATTGTGGTGAATGGAGGAAATGGTTGCGCTAATGTGGTTTTTGCTCATTTAAAAAAATACCTTCCCTTTGAGTTTGTTGAGATGAATATGACGCCGGATGGTACATTTCCAAATGGTGTACCGAATCCGATGTTGGAAGAAAATAGAAAAGTTTTGATAGATAAAGTTCTTAAAGAAAAAGCTGATTTGGGAATTACTTGGGATGGTGATTTTGATCGCTGTTTCTTTATTGATCACACAGGAGAATTTCAAGAAGGATATTACATGGCAACGTTATTGGGGAAATATTTCCTTCAAAAGAATAAAGGAGAAAAGATTATTCACGATCCTCGCGTTTATTGGGGGATTCAAGATATGGCAAAAAAAGAAGGAGGAATTGCGGTAGAATCAAAAGGCGGACATTCTTTTATGAAAGAAACGCTTCGCCGAGTTAATGGAATTTTTGGAGCAGAAAACAGCGGACACTATTTCTTTAGAGATTATTCCTATTGCGATAGTGGCATGATTCCGTGGCTTATTGTGACGCAAATTATTAGTGAAACAGGACAAACTCTTCGAGATTTAGTGAAAGAGGTAAAAGCTGCTTATCCGGTGAGTGGAGAAATCAATTTACCGGCGCATGATGTAGAGAAAGTGCTACATGCTGTGGAAGAAAAATATAAGAAGGATGCCATGGAAATTCATCGCATTGATGGACTCGGAATGGATTTTAAGTCATGGCGATTTAATTTGCGTGCTTCCCATACAGAACCTTTGATACGGTTTAATATGGAAACGAAAGGGGATCAAATATTGTTGCAACATAAGACAAAAGAAATGATTGATTTTATAAAAGCAATGAATTAAAATAAGCAACGAATTCCCTCTTGATATAGAGAGGGAGTATTTTTATATAAAAGAGGAGTCAGATTATGGATACGATGATTCAATTAGTGAAAGAATGGAGTCTTACCGGGATATGTCTCCGTTTGTTGTTAGCTACTATTGTAGGTATCATTATCGGATTAGATAGGGAATATAAAAATAAAGGAGCCGGTGTGAAAACACATGCTCTGGTGTGTATCGGTTCAGCTATGGCAATGATTGTCAATGAATATTGTTTTCGTACATTTCCGGGAAGTAATATAGATGTCACTCGTATTGGGGCACAGGTGATTAGCGGTATCGGTTTTTTAGGCGTAGGAACGATTATAATTACCGGAAGAAATGAAGTGAGAGGACTCACCACAGCAGCCGGACTTTGGGCTTGTGCCGGAGTAGGACTTGCCGCCGGTATCGGATTCGCCGAAGGTACGATTGTGGCGATGATTTTTATTCTCCTTGTCCTGCGTATATTAGCGCCCTTAGATAAAAAAATGCATGGAAATTCTCGACAGATGGATTTGTATATCGAATTTCGCGATAATGGTAGCATCGGTGTTTTCATGGAACAGTTGCGGGTGAATAAAATTGATATGCTGGATTTTGAATTTCGGAAAAATAGAAAAAATCGCGAACTTCCTGTGGCTATGGTGTCACTCAAATTACCCGGATATGGAGAAAAGAAAAAATTCAAAGAGTTACTTCGTTGTATGGACGAAATTAATTACTTTGAAGAATTGTAAATATGTGTTACTTGACATTATAAGATAAAAGTGTATGATATATTCATAAATGTGATGAAGGAGACATGGTATCTTTCCATTTCATTCATAGAGAATCTGCGGAATGGTGGAAGCAGATATGAAAAGAAGATATTACCCCTCCTGAGTAGGAAAATGGAAATAGAGTAAATTTTCCCGGTCGGTCCCGTTACGCCGTCAAAGAGAAGCATGGCTTTCATTTGGGTGGAACCGCGGAAATAACTTTCGTCCCTTACGGACGGGAGTTTTTTTATGATTATTTCATGATCCGAGAAATAAGAAGAAAGGAAGTAAACTAATGATTACTATTTATTTAAAAGATGGCAAAGAAATGCAATTTGAAGAAGCCATACCGTTGATAGAGGTAGCAAAGAAAATATCAAACAGCTTAGGGAAAAATGTACTTTGTGCCGGCGTAGACGGACGCATTACAGATTTGCGTGAACCGATTCGTGATGGTAGCAAAGTAGAATTTTTCACGAAAGAAGACAAAGAAGGATTGGTGGCTCTTCGTCATACCGGAGCGCATGTCATGGCACAGGCGATTCAACACCTTTTCCCGGATACGAAATTTGCCATCGGCCCGGTTATTGAAGATGGATTCTATTATGATGTTGATTCCTCTCATGTTTTCACCAAAGAAGATTTTCCGGCTATTGAAAAAGAAATGGCAAAAATTTGCAAGCAAAATCTGACTTTGGAGAAAAAGATTTTGTCCAGAGAGGAAGCGCTGAAATTTTTCAAAGAACGGAATCAAGATTATAAAATACTTTTGATTCAAGATTTACCTGAAGATACTGTTATTTCCACTTACACACAAGGCGATTACACGGATCTTTGCCGTGGGTTACACGTACCCAGCACCGGGAAATTAAAAGTATTTAAGTTGATGTCCGTTGCCGGCGCTTATTGGCGTGGTGATGAAAAAAATAAAATGCTTCAACGTATTTATGCTACTGCATTTTTCACCAAAGAAGATTTGGATCAATACCTCTTTATTCGTAGTGAAGCAGAAAAACGTGATCATCGGAAATTAGGAAAACAATTAGATTTATTCTCTTTCCATGAAGAAGGACCGGGATTCCCCTTTTTCCATCCGAAAGGAATGATTGTGCGTAACGAACTAATGAATTTCGAACGGGAACTGTTCACGGAATTCGGGTACGAAGAAATTATGACGCCGGTCATTTTATCTAAAGAATTGTGGCTTCAATCCGGGCATTGGGATCATTATAAAGAAAATATGTATTTCACAAAGATTGATGACGAAGACTATGCGGTAAAACCGATGAATTGCCCCGGCGGTATTTTGTACTATAAAACAAGACAACATTCGTATAAAGAATTACCTAAGAGAGTAGGAGAATTCGGTCTTGTTCATCGTCATGAATTACATGGCGCATTGCATGGATTATTCCGCGTTCGTGTATTTACCCAAGATGATGCACATATTTTCATGACACAAGACCAGATGAAGGCAGAAGTTCTTAGATGTATGAAAATGTTCCAAAAATTGTACAGCGTATTTGGATTGGAATTTCATGTGGAATTATCCACACGTCCGGAAGATTCCATGGGATCTGATGAATTGTGGGAAATCGCCACCAATGCTTTGCGTGAAGCCATTGAAGATTCAGGTGTTCACTACGTTGTCAACGAAGGTGACGGCGCCTTCTATGGGCCTAAATTGGATTTCCATTTAAAAGATTGTTTGGGACGCACATGGCAATGCGGAACCATTCAGATGGATATGCAACTGCCTGAACGATTTGATGTGACTTATATCGGAGAAGACAGTGAAAAACACAGAGCAGTCATGCTGCATCGTGCCGGATTCGGTTCATTGGAACGCTTTATTGGGATATTGATTGAACACTATGCCGGTGCTTTCCCCACATGGCTTGCTCCGGTACAAGTTAAAGTAATTCCTGTCACTGAAGAAAAACATTTAGAATATGCACGCTCAGTCGCAGCGGCCTTACGAGAATCTCATGTCCGTGTGGAAGTCGAAGAAAGTAATGAAACATTAGGCTATAAAATCCGCAAAGCGCAAATGGAAAAAGTGCCGTACATGCTTATTGTAGGTGATAAAGAAATGGCATCTCACACCGTGTCTATCAGAAGTCGAAAAGACGGAGACCAAGGAGCTATGCCTATTGCGGTATTCATCGCCAATGTCACTCGTGAAATTAAAAATAGGGAATAAATATGGAAAAAGACTATCGGAGCAATGACATCGGTAGAGCTGCCCTACGGATGGCATTGTCAGAAACAAGAGAAGAAGAAACCGAGCTTCGAGAAATGCTGGCTAAACAAGGCATTCGATCCGTAGCAGTAAATTTCGGAGGCAGATTTTTAGATATTTTACCGAAAATATATGAATCTTCCATCGTGGCAGCACAAAGGCAGAATGTTATTAGCAATACCCATGTTGGTGACGGATCTGTTTTAGGCGCCTTGGAATCAGCCATGGAACAAATTAAGCTAAAAGCCGTAGGAATGAATGTAGGGGGCAAAGTAGGTATTGCCCGGTGGCATGAACATCTCTGCGTAGCCGTTTACATCGGGGTAGGAGTTCTCCATTTCAACGAATTGGCTGTCGGCGTTGCGCATCGCGTGCTTCATGATGAGTAAGAAAGAAATATAATGGTTTAGGTGGTCAAAGTAAAATATATTTTCTTGACAACCTATGAAAAGTAGTATAGAATACAAAACGTATCAAATTGCAAGCAGAAGTCATCCGCTTCTCACCTTACAAGACGTAAGTTACTAAGGTCTACGTATGAATATAGAGAGCGGACATTGCGCCCGCTCTTTTTCACTTGCAATTACATTTTTATTCGGAGGTGAAAACCATAGCAAAGGAATTGCGTATCAATGAAGAGATTCGTACACGAGAAGTGCGAGTTGTCAGCGATACAAACGAACAATTAGGGATTATGACACTTCACGATGCCATTCGTGCTGCAGAAGATGCAGGTCTTGATCTCGTAGAGGTGGCGCCTAATGGAAGCCCCCCGGTCTGCCGTATCATGAATTACGGTAAATACAGATATGAACAGCAAAAACGTGACAAGGAAGCGAAGAAAAAACAAAAAGTCTTTCAGATAAAAGAAGTGAAACTTCGTCCCAATATAGAAGATCATGACTTTTACGTTAAACTGAAAAATGCACAACGTTTTCTTGGTGACGGGAATAAAGTCAAAGTGACTATTATGTTCCGTGGAAGAGAAATGAGTCATCCCGAATTAGGAGCCGCTCTTTTAGAACGTTTCGCTAAAGAACTTGGCGATTCCATTGTTCGTGAGAAACCGCCGAAATTGGAAGGACGTAATATGACTATGGTCATTGGTCCGAAAGCATAATAAAGGAGAGAATAAAAGATGCCGAAAATGAAAACTCGCCGCGCAGCGGCTAAACGCTTTACTGAAACAGGATCCGGACAGTATAAGAGAAATAAAGCTTTTAAGAGCCATATCCTTGAAAAGAAATCTCCAAAAAGAAAGAGAAACTTCAGAAAAGCTGTATTAGTTTCAAAATCTGATTACAAACGGGTAGCTAAATTGCTGCCGAACGGATAATAAGGGGGAATAGAGAATGGCAAGAGTAAAAGTCGGTGTAACAGCACATAGAAGACATAAAAAAATTCTTAAAATGGCGAAAGGCTATAGAGGCGCACGCCATGCACAATTCAAAAAAGCAAATGAATTGGTAATGAAAGCTTTGTACTATGCAAGACGCGACCGTAGAGCGAAGAAGAGAGAATTCCGTAAATTATGGATTATTCGTATCAATGCAGCCGCTCGCATGAATGGACTTACTTATAGTCGACTCATTGCAGGCTTGACCAAAGCCGGTGTAGAAGTCAATCGTAAAATGTTGTCAGAAATGGCAATTCATGATCCGCAGGGCTTTACCAAAGTATGCGAAGTAGCAAAAAACGCATAATGACATAACAAAATAAGAAATGAAACCGATGCAACATCTCATTGCGTCGGTTTTTATATTGAACATGTATTTATATAAGCTGAAATTCCGTAAAAAGCCTATAAACATTTTCCTTTTTGTAGTAAAATAAAATGATATGGAGGGATAATATGTATACATTGCGCCGAAGAGTGCGGTTTTATGAAACAGATGGTATGCGTGTAGCATATCACGGAAATTATTTAAACTGGTTTGAAGAAGCCCGTGTAGAATATTTGCGGGAAGGTGGCGTGAATTTGAATGAGCTTATGGCAGAGGATATCGTATTTCCTGTGGTAGAAGTACATGTGAAATATTTGAAATCTGCTTATTATGATGATGTTCTTTTCATTAATGCGTATTTGCGGAAGTTGGATCGGGCAAGCCTCAGATTTGAATATGAAGTGAAACGGGAATCGGATGGTGAACTTTTGGCCACCGGTGAATCAGTAGGGACATATACGAGCATTAGTACAGGGAAAATTGTACGAATACCAAAGGAGCGGTTAGTACGATTGATAGAAATATCGAAAGAGGATCAAATTCATGGATAATAGAGCTATCGGCATCATGGATTCCGGTATAGGCGGCTTGACCGTAGCAGAGGTTCTTCATGAGAAATATCCTCAGGAATCTATTATTTTTATTGGCGATACAGCACGGAATCCCTATGGTAATCGCACGCAAAAAGAAATTATTTCCTTTTCGGAAGAAATGAAAACCTTTTTGCTTGAAAAACAAGTGAAAATGATTATTCTGGCATGCAATACCATCACCTTTACCGTGCCGAAGCGGTATTATGAAGAAAATATTCCGGTGATTGGTATGAGTCTTGATGCCCCCTGTCCGGAGAAAGCGAGAACAGTAGCCATTTTAGCTACACCGGCTACGATTGATAGTCATCGTCATAAAAGACGATTACAAGCTGTCGGCGGAGATAGAAATTTGTTGGAAGTGCCGTTACCGGATTTGGCAGGAGCTATCGAAAGGGGTATGGATCCATCGGAATTAGCGCTTTTGGCAGAAAAAGAAATAAGTGCTTATGGAGCTATTCACGCAGATGCAGCTTTGTTGGCATGTACACATTATCCGTTAGCATTGAATGTACTGAAGAAAGTGATGCCGGAAACTACATTTATCAATCCGGCGGAAGTCACCGTTGATGTAGCCATGAAGCGGTTGAAATCCTGTCATCAGTTATCCGAGGTGCCGGGAAAAAATATTTTTTATTTCACTAAAACGACAGACATATCAAAACATTTAGTGAAAAATATGTTTGGCGATAACGCACATATAGAAACTATTAGTTTAATAGGAGAGTGAGGGTTATGATAATTATCTTAAAAATTTTAATGGCGCTGATATTTCTCATTTGCTTAGGCTTCATTGCCTACTGGATGATGGTGTGGATCAAGGGAGATTGCCGTCTTCGAGTATTAAAAGGGAAAATGTCTCCGTTTCGTGTGGAAAATATGGGCATGAATGATGTGACTTTGACATTTGCTTTACCTATTGTGAATACGGGTAAACAAATCGGTACGATTATGGATGCTTTTGTGCGTACCTATCTTCCCTTTGAGCAATATGATAAAGCCAAAGTAGAAGCAACGCTTACGGCAGAAGACGCACCGCGAGATGACGGTTACTGGCAAGCGTTCATTATGGAACGAAATACGCCGAAAGTATTTCTTGTGAAATTAAAACTGACCGGTACATCCGGGCATATTCTTCACGACTTAGAAGATTTTCCCGATATGGCAATGGATATTATTTATCAAGTGGTTGCAAGAAGTGATTATTATTACGACAAAACGAGAGTCATTTTGACAAAAGAAGAATTACGCACGGCTCTTTATGAATATACAGCGGAGGTGAAATAGTTATGGCAGCGTTAGAACTAATTCCTGTACATACCCGCATTTTGACGAATAAAGATAATATTGTTGACGCTATTTTAGAATATGCCGGTGACCAAATTACCGAGCGGGATATTGTTTGCAGTGCTGAATCTGTAGTGGCGATTACACAAAATCGTTATGTTCGTCCTGAAGAACTAAAAATCTGCTGGCAAGCACGATTAATGAACCGTTTCGTTCCCGGTGAAGGTTCGATGGCAAGTGTTTACGGAATGCAAGCAGCCATGAATGAAGAAGGAAAGTGGAATATGCTTTACTCCTTTATCTTAGGCGCTGTTTCCAAATTATTCGGCAAGCCCGGAGTATTTTATGCACGTTGCCGGCAAGCATCACTTATTGACGATGTGACCGGGACAATGCCACCCTTTGACAAATGCCTTGTTTACGGCCCGGCAAATACGAATCAAGTATGTGAAGAAATAAAAAAAGCCACCGGCGCTTACGGGGCAGTAATTGCAGACGTTAATGACTTAAAGAGAGCGGCGGTATTAGGACGCAGTAAAGGTATTAACCCCGAAGAAATAGCCAAAATTCTTATTGATAATCCCTTCGGTAATGACAACCAAAAAACGCCTATTGTGATTATCAAAAATTTTACCGATCAAATAAAATAAAGCACAAATAAAAACGATTGACTGTGAACAGAACAGGCAATCGTTTTTATTTGTGCTTTATCATTATCCATGTCATACTTATATCAAGTGGAATAAAAAGGGGAAATAAAAATAACCGGCATTAATTACCGGTTACTTCATTAAATGTCTCTATTGACTTTATGAGAACGAAGGCAACGAGTGCAGACATTCATTCTCCGGATCTCTCCTTCTACATTAACGCGAACTCTCTGTATATTCGGTTTCCAAGTTCTTTTTGTTTTCAAATGAGAGTGGGATACATTAAATCCCGTAGCGGTATGCTTGCCGCAAGCTTCACAATAATTAGCCATGTGCTACACCTCCTTGCACTTCCACCATTGCAACATTAATAATATATCACAAAATATTTTCTGAATCAAGTGTTTTCCTTTGTTACTTTTACAGAGTAAAATAAAAGAAATGCGATTACAGGAGGTACTATGAAATTATCCGATCCGGTGACCGTCGTAAAGGGCGTAGGCCCTAAAATGAAGGAAATATTAGGACGGGTGTCGGTGCATACCGTAGAAGATTTATTGTCCTATTATCCTCGGCATTATGAAGATCATACCGTTATCATCAAAATGGAAGATATTCGTGGGAATGAAGAAGTAAACGTGTACGGCGAAGTCGTAGATTTTCGTGAAATGCGAGTGAAACGAAATATGACCATATCAACGGCTCTTATTTCTGATCGAACAGGAGCGGTGGAATTGGTTTATTTTAATCAGCCGTGGCGGAAAGAGCAATTTATTATAGGGCGGAAAGTATTGGCTTACGGGAAAGCGGAATATCATTACAGACGTTGGCAAATGAATCACGCTGAAGTGGAATGGGCCACTCCGGATGAATTATTTCAATATCAACGATTGATTCCCATTTATCCCTTAGTTGATGGACTCAAAATGACGCAAATAAGGAATTTTGTGCAAGATGCACTAAGCCATGTGACAGATGTGACAGAAAATTTGCCTCAAGAGACATTGGTGAGAGAACGACTCATGGGTAGAAAAGAAGCGTGGGACACTATTCATTTTCCGAAAAATTGGAAGATGAGAAATATAGCACGTCGGCGTATTGCTTTTGAGGAATTATTTTTTATGCAAGCCGGTATACAATTACTTCGTAGCTATCGAGAAAAAAATACGATGGGCGTGAAATGTGCACCCGGAGGGGCATTAGTGAAAGCCTTGCTGGGAAAGTTGCCTTTTCAATTGACCGAAGGGCAAGAGAAAGCTTTTCATGATATTGAAGATGACATGGAAGGCTTTGTACCCATGCAAAGACTTATTCAAGGCGATGTAGGGAGCGGTAAAACGGCTGTTGCTGCATTGGCATTGGCCAAAATAGTAGAAAACGGCTATCAAGGAGCACTTATGGCACCCACCGAAGTATTGGCTGCGCAGCATTATAAAACGTTTCTTGAGTTTTTTCAAGGATTACCGGTGAATATAGCCTATCTCTCAGGGCATACAAGTATGGCAGAAAGAAAAAATATTCGAGAAAAATTAAAAACAAGACAAATAGATATACTCATTGGTACACATGCTCTGATAGAAGACAAAGTCGTATTCTCTGACTTGGGATTAGTGATTACTGACGAACAACATAGATTTGGCGTTAAACAAAGACAAGCTTTAGAAAACAAAGGAGAAGCTCCTCATGTCCTTGTCATGACCGCGACACCTATTCCACGCACTATGGCACTATCCGTTTACGGTGATTTAGACATATCATCTATTCGTGGTTTACCACCGGGCAGACATGTGGTGAAAACCTATGCCGTAGGCGCAGATATGTTGGAACGCATTCATCGCTTTATGGGAAAAGAAATAGAAGCAGGACACCAAGTCTATGTAGTATGTCCCTTAGTAGAAGAAAGTGAGAAACAAGACTTAGCGGCTGCCGTATCCGTTTACGAAAAATTTAAAAATGACATATTTCCCAACTATGAAATCGGATTAGTACATGGACGGATGAAAAGCGAAGAAAAAGAAACCGTGATGAAAAAATTTCACGATGGAGAAATAAAACTTTTAGTCGCCACATCAGTGATTGAAGTAGGCGTCAATGTGCCGAATGCGACCATCATGTTTGTTTATGGCGCCGACCGATTTGGCTTGAGTCAACTTCACCAACTTCGAGGGCGTGTAGGACGAGGGAAAAGTCAAGCCTATTGCATTTTATATTCCGATAATAGAAATGAAATGACAGAACTTCGACTAAAATTGATGTGTGATATACAAGACGGATTCCTGTTATCAGAAAAAGACTTGCTACTTAGAGGATCAGGAGAATTTTTCGGTTATCATCAACACGGCATGCCGGACCTGAAAGCGGCGGATATAGTGAAAGACTTGCCTCTTTTAGAAATAGCTAAAAAAGAAGCAAAAGTCGCCGTACAAAACGGAATGAGTTTCCGCGAAGAATTACAAAAACGCTTTGGCGGTCAATTTTTTAAGCAAATTTATGGAGAAAATACAAGAAAAAATACATAATACTGCATAGATGGACAGAAAAGGCTATGATATAATAGTTGAGACTTTCCCGAAAAAGTCTATTTGCGAACAATAGTTGTTTGAATTAAAATGTAATTATTAGTATGAAATCATAAAAACAAGAAATAGAGGATAATATAAGGCAATGAAAGAACATGTTATACATGAGATTATGCGTATACCGATTCATGCTGTAACGATGAAAGAAGCGGTGGCTTATGCGGAAACATTAGCTGACGAAGAAAAAGCGAATATCATAGCCACAGCCAATGCAGAAATGATTATGCTTGCTCAAAAAGATGATGAATTAAAGGATATCTTGCAACATGCAGATATGGTAGTCCCTGATGGTGCCGGTGTATTATGGGCAGGACGAGAACTGAATAAAATATTTCCCGAGCGGGTCACCGGTGCTGACTATGCTGAAGAATTATTGAAAACGGCAAAAGAAAAAAATTGGCGTGTATATTTTCTTGGCGGGAATGTCGGGGTAGCAGAAAAAGCCGTAGAAAATATGAAAAAGAAATATGGCGATTTTGAAGTAGCCGGTATTCATAATGGATACTTTGACGAAAAAGAAGAAACAAAGATTATTGAAGATATAAGAAAAAATAAGACAAAATTACTTCTTTGTGCTATGGGTGTGCCGAAACAAGAAAAATGGCTCTGGGCACATCGAGAAGAATTAGGTAATGTCATCGCCATAGGTATCGGTGGCGTTTTTGATGTCATGGCAGGTCATTTAAAACGGGCACCACTATGGATGCGAAACCATAGCTTAGAATGGGCGTATAGACTCTATCTGCAACCGTCACGGTGCATGAGAATGATTTCAATTCCCCGCTTTATGTGGGCTGTAAAAAAAGAAAAAAGAGAAAAAGGACTGTAACATGCTAAAAAAACCGATTATATTACAAGAAGGCTATCCCTTTATTTTTATCTGCTTAGTGATAGCCGGAATCTTTATTTTTTGCCACTACGAAGAAATAGCTATTATATTTTTTGTGTTAGCCGGATATTTCACCTATTTTTTCCGCTGCCCAAGAAGAAATAAAAAAATCCCCGAAGGCGACGATTTGATTGTTTCACCGGCAGACGGCACTGTGGTAGATGTATCTCATGACGTACAAGAAGACACCTATTTAGGAGAAAAATGTCACAAAATTACTATATTTCTCTCCGTCTTTAACGTTCATTGTAATCGATCACCTATGGCAGGAATAATTAAATATCAATCCTATACAGAAGGAAAATTCCTACCGGCATATAAAAAAGAAGTAGGCTTCGAAAATGAACGAGGTGCTATTGGAATCGAAGGGAAAAATAGAAATATCTTAGTAATTCTTATTGCCGGACTATTGGCAAGACGAGTAGTGACATGGAAAAATTTAGGGGAAACGCTTCAAAAAGGAGAACTATACGGCATGATTAAATTTGGGTCATGTACAGAACTCTACATTCCCGGAGAAGCTGAAATTTGCGTAAAAAAAGGAGATTCCGTTCGCGGTGGTTTGACGGTGATAGGGAGGCTGAAATAATGAATAAATCATGGATTGCCAATGGAGTAACAGCAGCCAATGCGCTTTTTGGCGGATTAGCTATCATGCTCTCGTTGATGGGAGAATTTAAAACAGCAGCGATCTGTATCATTTTAGCAATGATTGCAGACGCATTAGATGGTCGTGTAGCGAGAGCATTGCATACAGCCGGGCCGATGGGAGTAGAACTGGATTCACTTTCAGACGATATTTCATTTGGTATAGCATCGGGTACATTAATATTTGCTTACCAGCTTCACGAATGGGGCATCTGGGGAGCCATCCCCTGTGCGTTATTAGGCGCTTTTTGCGCTTTTCGCTTAGCACGCTTTAATGTAAAAGTAGACACCGTGCATGGATACTTCGAAGGACTACCCTGTCCGACCACCGGCGCAGTTATCGCCTGTTACGTATTGGGCGGTGCGAAAGCATGGAACTGGTTGGTATGTCTTTTCGTTCTCCTCTTAGGCGTACTTATGGTAAGCGAAATTCACTATCCGGATAATAAAGGCGCTAGCGTAGATCGACTACACCTACCGGCTTTTCTGATTTGTTTAGCCTTCTTTATTATTGTCACAGTGATTTATTGGCCGGCATGGGCAGTAGCACTCTGCGTAGCCTATGTCATTTTTGGCATCATAAACACATATATGAATAGACATACAAAAAAGACCAAAATGATAAAGGATGAAATATAATGAACTATCCGTTGGACATCTTTATGATACCCATACAACTCATTGTGGCATGGTTTACCGTATACTATACAGTAATTGCCGTTTTTGGTATGTGGCACAAAAAAGATAAAAACTTGGCAGAGCCAAAAAACAAATTTGCCATCATGATACCGGCACATAATGAAGAAGCCGTACTGGGGGCATTATTAGAGAACTTAAAACTCTTAAAATACCCCGATGAACTCTATGACATTTACGTTATAGCCGATAACTGCACCGATCGCACAGCAGAAGTAGCGAAAGAACACGGCGCATACGTGTTGGAACGACATAACGAAGAACTGGGCGGGAAAGGCTACGCCATGGACTGGGCATTCCCCGAAATATTTAAAAGCGGACGTTCTTATGACGCCTTTTGCATATTTGATGCCGACAACTTAGTACACTTAGATTTTCTATCCGTCATGAATACCAGGCTCCTTCGAGGACAAAAGGTATTGCAAGGCTACTTATCGGCTAAAAACCCAACCGATACATGGATATCAGGCACCTTTGCCATTGCTTTCTGGACAGTGAACCACTTATGGCACTTAGGGAAATACAACTTAGGCCTATCATCATGCTTAGGCGGAACAGGGATGTGCATATCCGCAGATATAGTCAAAAAATTTGGATGGGGCTGCGACTGTCTCACAGAAGACATGGAATTTTCCATGAAATGCCTATCCAACGGTATACGAACCTGCTGGGTGCATGACGCTATTATCTACGACGAAAAACCACTCACACTGATGGCATCCTGTCGACAAAGAAAAAGATGGGCACAAGGACAATTTGATTGCTCCGAACGATACATACCTATCTTGCTCAAAGAAGGAATAAAAAGACATAATATTATGATATTAGACGGTATTATGCAACTACTGCAAAACTACTTTCTCATCATATCGACCGTATACCTTATAATGACATATATTAATATGTGGACACCTTGCTTTACCGTTATTCTTTATAACGACGCATTATTACCCCGACAATTTTGGAGTACTCTGGGAACTATTCAATACCTGCTCCCTTTAGTTGTGCTCCTACAAATTGAAGTACCGTGGAAAATATATATATACTGGCTTCTCTATCCCCTATTCATGTATTCATGGATACCCGTGACCTTCTTAGGTTGGAAAGACCGACACAAAAAGAAATGGGTACACACTATACATACAAGAAATATGAACTTCAAAGACGCCACATTGACACGGAAGAAAGAGATAGATAAATAAACCATGCATATACTCATGACCAATGACGATGGATATCGTTCACCGGGATTACGCATATTAGCCGAAGAAATAAGAAAAATGGCACGAGTGACTATTATTTCACCTGAAAAAGGAGTCAGCTCCTGCTCAAATGCATTGACCTTGCGAAAACCATTGCGACTAAAAAAGAAAAAAGAAGACAAAAATATAACCGTCTATTCTCTTAACGGAACCACAGGCGACTGTTGCAAAATCGCTTTAGAATATATACTAAAAGACGACCTGCCCGATCTGATCGTATCAGGGATGAATGATGGATATAATACAGGAAGCGACTGCCTTTATAGCGGAACCGTAGCAGGAGCAATGGAAAGCATCTTCGCCGGTATACCGGCATTAGCCGTATCTACAGAACACCATAAAGAGGAAATATTTCTCCAAGCCGCTGCTAAATTAACCGTACAAATTATACAAAAATACTTCATAAAACAGCACTATTCGGGGATCCTGAACATGAATATTCCCTGCATAGAAACAAAAAAATTGAACGAAAAACAAATCAAAATAGCACCCTTAGGCTTGCAACCCTATTCAAACATAGTACAAATCAATAAAAAAGAACAAACAGAAATAGAATTTATCATGAGTGGTGAGCCGCTAAACGGTGGTACAAAAGGGACGGACGTATACTGGACACGAAAAGGATACATCACACTTACACCACTACAATGGAATCAGACCGATAAAGAAAATATGGAAATGATAGAACAAATACTAAAACAAAATCAATAAAAACCGGTACGAAAAATCAAAACTCTCAAGCACGAAAAAGCAGAGAGTTTTTTTATATCACTTATTGACAGCAACGGTTCTGCCCATCTGTGCGAAGACTTTTTGCGTGGAGAAGGTAAGTATTGTTTGGTTTTCTTATAAAATAGGGACAAAAAATGTTTCATGAATTGACCGGGGAAATATAGATATGATGTTATTTTTGATTTTTTTGAAAATTCAATTGTAAAATTTCCGGATGGTTTTATATAGATGAATGGTTTGGTATATAAAGTGATGGGAGTTTAGGATGTGTTACAATAGAAAATAAAAAATAGTGAGGAATGAAGATGAAATATCCGAAGATAGGAAATATTACTTTTGATGGTTGGGCGTTTTTAGCACCTATGGCAGGAGTGAGTGATGCGACGTATCGTGTGTTGGCACGGCGTATGGGGGCGTCGCTTACAGTGGCGGAAATGGTGTCTGCTAAGGGATTGTATTATGAAAATGAAAAGACAAAGGAAATGATCGTTATTAATGAGAAAGAGCATCCGGTGGCTCTTCAGATTTTTGGTTCTGATCCGTCAATCATGGCATTGGGGGCGAAACGAATGGAAGCGGCCGGTGCAGATATGGTAGATATTAATATGGGCTGCCCTATGCAGAAGGTAGTGAAGAACGGTGATGGGTCGGCGTTGATGAAAAATATTTCTTTGGCAGCAGATATTGTACGTGCTATGGCGCAAGCGGTGCATATTCCGGTAACGGTGAAAATGCGGTTAGGTTGGGATCATGCTTCTATGAATGCGGTGGAATTGGCACAGGCTGTGGAAGAGGCCGGTGCTATGGCGGTGACTGTGCATGGAAGAACGCGTGATGATATGTATGCAGGAAAAGCTGATTGGAAGGCTATTTCTCAAGTAGTGAATGCATTGCATATTCCGGTTATCGGAAATGGTGATGTGGTGGATGGACCGTCAGCGAAGCAAATGATGGAGGAAACCGGATGCGCGGCGGTGGCTATCGGTCGAGCAGCGTGGGGAAATCCTTGGATATTTCGGGAAGTGAATGAGTATTTACGAACGGGTGAGGAAATAGAGAAACCTACCGGTGCAATGCGTCTTGATATGGTGCGTTATCATCTTCATGAGTTGTGTCGGGAAAAGGGAGAGTATATCGGCATCCGCGAAATGCGTGCTCATGCGGCTCATTATTTTCATGGGCTTCCAAAGGCAACGATACTTCGAGGGCAAATCATGAAAGCTCTTACTGAGGAGGAATTTAATCGGGTGCTTAGTGACTATGAATTAATGGAAGGCATGATTGAGAAGAAGTAAATAGGTTTTTCGGAATCAATAGAAAATAAAATGGAACTTTAATTATTAATAATGATTTATTTTTTCTCAATCAAATATGAAAAAAGAATTACAATTAAAAATAGTTGATAAAATCGTATTTTTTCGAGACTTTTATCGTTTGACAAGCATATATTTTTATACTAAACTGTAATCAGTCGTCAGACAAATGATTTTATTTACGGGGGAACAAATGAAGGGCGAAATTGATTTTGGTTATTTCAGCATAAAACAAAATCAGAGTACCCTTTTTTATTTGTACCGGAAGAAGAGTCAGAGTGTTTGCAACCAAGGAGATGGAGCTTTCTGTTTGAAGTGTTTCAAATAGAGGGCTTTTATTTTTGTTAAATTTAGGGGAGGTTATGATGCATGTAGGAATTGTCATGGGAAGTGATTCGGATTTTCCCATCATGAAAAAAGCTTGCGACATATTGAAAGGTGTCGGTGTGTCTTTTGATGTTACGATTGCATCGGCACATCGTACGCCGGAAAAATTGGCGCGATTTGTGCAGGATGAAGAGAAGAAGGGGGCTACTTGTTTTATCGCCGGAGCCGGAATGGCAGCAGCTTTGCCGGGAGTGGTAGCGTCACTTACTTGTCGTCCGGTGATAGGTGTTCCGCTGTCGGGAGCAAATTTAGATGGCATGGATGCGCTTTATTCCATCGTGCAAATGCCTTCGGGTATACCTGTTGCTACGGTGGCTATTGATGGTGCGAAGAATGCAGCGTACTTAGCCATAGAAATAGGCGGTGTGAAAGAGCAGGCATTGTATGAACGGTATCAAGCTTATAGAAAAGAAGCAGCAGAAGAAATTTATCGTAAAGATGAAAATTTACAAAAGGAATTAAAAAAATAATTGTTGGGAGGAATTGTCATGAAAGAATATGTACCTTTTAAGTCCGGTAAAGTTCGGGAATTATATGATTTGGGGGATAGTTTAATTATTGTATCTACGGATCGCATTTCTGCTTTTGATAATATTTTGGAAAATCCCATTCCTAAAAAGGGTGAAATATTAAATAAAATGTCGGAATTTTGGTTTGATTTCACTAAAGATGTAGTGCCGAACCATATGATTTCTATTGATACGAAAGATATGCCGGAATATTTTCAGAAACCGGAGTTTGTCGGTAGAAGTATGAAAACAATGAAGCTTACTATGATTCCTGTGGAGTGTATTGTTCGTGGTTATATTACCGGCTCGGGATGGGAAGGTTATCAGGAAAATGGAAAGGTTTGCGGTATTGAATTACCGAAGGGATTGGTTGAATGTGATCGATTGCCGGAAGCGATTTTTACGCCGTCTACAAAAGCGCCGGTAGGGGAGCATGATTTGAATATTTCTATGGAAGAAGGCATTGAGTGGGTCAATCGTACGTTCCCGGGGAAGGGAAAAGAGTATATGGAAGCTCTTCGGGATTTGACTTTGGCACTTTATAAGAAGTGTGCTGATTATGCATTTTCTAAGGGAATTATTATTGCTGATACGAAATTTGAGTTTGGCTTGGATGAAAAAGGAAATATTATTTTAGCTGATGAAATGCTCACGCCGGATAATTCTCGGTTCTGGCCGCTTAAGGGGTATACACCGGGGCAAGGTCAACCGTCTTATGATAAGCAGTTTGTACGGGATTATCTGAAAGCGCATCCCGGAGATTCGTTACCGGAAGATATTATTTCTAAGACTGTGGCTAAATATGAAGAAGCGTATGAATTATTAACAGGTAAAAAGTTTTTGGAGTCTTAATAAAAATAAGGAGCTTTTCATAGTGAAAAGGAAAATGAAGAGAGTGAGCCAAGATTTTATAGATGATGATAAACTGCATGAGGAGTGTGGTGTATTCGGCATTTTTGATAGAAATTGCTCGGCATTGGAGGAAACGTTTTATGGTATTTTTTCTCTCCAGCATCGAGGGCAGGAAAGTGCAGGTATCACGGTAAGTGATGGACATACGATGGAAACTTTCCGTGGTATGGGACTTGTGACAGAGGTTTTTCATGAATTGCCGGATAAAGAAGGGCATATCGGTATCGGGCATGTGCGTTACAGCACGACCGGGTCATCTATTTCTTGTAACGTCCAACCCCTTCAGGTGGTGGACGCCGATGGGCCTGTGGCGTTGGCGCATAATGGAAATTTAGTGAATACAAAAGATTTGCGCGATGCTTTTTTGGCCAAAGGTTCTACTTTCCAGACGACAATGGATACAGAAGTTATTGTCAAGATGTTGGCACAAGCGCAGGGAAGAAATATGGAAGAACGCATTAATGAAGTAATGGATAAACTTCGAGGTGCTTATTCTGTGGTAGTTTGTACGAATGAAGCGTTGTATGCCTTTAGGGATCCGTTTGGTTATCGTCCTTTGGTTTTAGGACAGACTGAGACGGGTTTTGTGGTTTGTTCAGAAACAGTGGCGTTAGATTCTATTGATGCTACTTTTATAAGAGATATCAAGCCGGGTGAAATCATTCGTATTGATGATACCGGAGTGCATTCCATGATGTGTCGACGGACTGTGCCGCGTTTAGGTATGTGCGTTTTTGAATATATTTATTTTGCTCGTCCGGATTCAATCATGAATGGACAGGATATTTATAAAGCTCGTTTGCAAATGGGGAAAGAACTTTGGAGAGAAACGAATTTCAATGCCGATGTAGTCATGAGTGTACCTGACTCGGGGAATGTGGCAGCTTTGGGTTATGCTCAGGCATCAGGTATTCCCTATGTGGAGGGGCTTTTGAAAAATAAATATATGGGTCGTACGTTTATTAAACCGGGGCAAAAGAAGAGGGAACAAGCCGTACGAATGAAATTAAATCCTATTTTATCTAATGTAAAAGGGAAGAAGATTATTTTAATTGATGATTCTATCGT
Source organism: Veillonellaceae bacterium DNF00626 (assembly GCA_001553355.1). Taxonomy (GTDB): domain Bacteria; phylum Bacillota; class Negativicutes; order Veillonellales; family Dialisteraceae; genus Dialister. The sequence goes on along the minus strand of KQ960853.1, from coordinate 75,565 downwards.
ACGAGGGACTACCAGTGGAATTATCATTGGGCTTCTTCGTCGTGCCGGAGCGAAGGAAATTCATTTATGCATCAGTTCACCGCCGGTAAAATATCCTTGCTTTTTTGGAATTGATACGGCAGCACGAAAGCAACTTATTGCTGTTCGACATAGTGAAAAGGAAATATGTAAGCTTATCGGCGCTGATAGTTTGCATTATTTGTCACAAGACGGATTGGCACGAGCGATTTCTTCTTTACCGAAGGAAAATATGTGTTTCGCTTGTTTTGACGGAGATTATCCGGAATCTGTTCCTTTGGCGGGAAATGAATCAGTGAGTGAGGGCTAAAATGACGAAAAAAAGTTGGACATATAAAGAAGCCGGTGTGGATATTGATGCCGGTGCAAAAGAAGTAGAATTAATTAAAGAAAGTGTAAAGGAAACATATATTGACGGAGTTTTAGGTGATTTAGGTGGGTTTGGCGGTCTTTTTTCATTAAAACAAGAATGGTCGGATGAACCGGTTTTAGTTTCGGGTACTGATGGCGTAGGAACGAAATTGCGCTTAGCTATTGATTTGGGTATTCATGACACGATTGGACAAGATTGTGTTGCGATGAGTGTCAATGATGTGTTGGTGCAGGGAGCAAAGCCTTTATTTTTCTTGGATTATATTGCTACCGGGAAGTTAGAGCCGAAACTTATGGCGGATATTGTTAAAGGTGTTGCAAATGCATGCAAAGAATCAGGGTGTGCACTTTTAGGTGGAGAAACGGCAGAAATGGCAGGCTTTTATCAAGAAGGAGACTATGATGTAGCAGGGTTTGCCGTAGGTATTGTGGACAGAAAAAAATTGATTACCGGTGAGACGATCTCCGAGGGTGATGTTATTTTGGGTATTCCCTCTACGGGTATTCATTCCAATGGGTATTCTTTGGTGAGGAAATTGGCAAAAGAAAATCATTGGGATTTGAAAAAGGTGTATCCTGATTTTGATAAATCTTTAGGAGAAGTTCTTTTGACACCTACCAGGCTTTATCCGAAAGTTGTATTGCCGCTTCTTTCGCATATAGACATTAAGGGCATGGTGCATATTACCGGCGGCGGATTTTATGAAAATATACCGCGCATTTTGCCGGAAGGGACAGCGGTTGTGATTGATGGTGACAGTTGGCCCGTGCTTCCTATATTTCCTTTTTTGAAGAAGGAAGGAAATATAGATGCTCATGAAATGTATCGTACTTTTAATTGCGGGATAGGAATGCTTCTTATTTTGAATCAAGAAGATGCAGATAAGGCTATGGATATATTGAGTGAGCAGGGAGAAAAAATTTACCGTATCGGATATGTGACGAAGGGTAAAAAAGAAGTAACGATTACAGGTGGGCTATTTCATGAATAAAAAACGTATCGTCATTTTCGCGTCCGGGAGAGGAAGTAATGCAGCTGCTCTCTATGATGCTATGCAAGCCGGGGATATTCAAGGGACATTGGTAGCGGTTATTTGTGATCATCAAAATGCTCAAATTTTAAAACGGGCGGCAGAATGGCAAGTACCGACAGTGGTCATTGAAATGAAAGATAAGGAAACTTATCATAAAGAAATATTAAAAGCGGTAAAAAGTTATCATCCCGATCTTATTTGCTTGGCCGGGTACATGAGAATTTGTGATGAAACTTTAGTGAATGCTTATCCTAATCAAATCGTAAATATACATCCGGCGCTTCTCCCGTCATTTAAGGGACTTCATGCACAGCGGCAAGCCATCGAAGCCGGTGTGAAAATATCGGGCTGTACGGTACATTTTGTGGGTACCGGGCTTGATGATGGCCCGATTATCATTCAAGCGGCTGTACCTGTTTATGATAATGATACGGAAGACACTTTATCCCAACGGATATTGAAAGAGGAACATAAAATTTACGTCAAGGCAGTGAAAGCCTTTTGTGAGGATCGACTGGAAATGAAAGGCCGGCAAGTCATAGGGATAAATAAGGAGGAGAAAAATGACGATTAAAAGAGCATTGATCAGCGTTTCAGATAAAACGGGCATTGTCGAATTTGCGAAAAAATTAGAAAAAAACGGTATAGATATTATTTCTACCGGCGGTACATTTAGAGCGTTAAAAGACGCAGGTATTTCAGTCATACCGGTATCAGATGTAACCGGTTTTCCGGAGATGATGGATGGTAGAGTGAAAACGTTACATCCTAAAATTCATGGCGGCATATTGGCATTGCGAGATAATCCCGGTCATTTAAAAGCGATGGAAGAAAATGGAATCATCGGTATTGACTTAGTAGTGGTGAATTTATATCCTTTCCAAGAAACCATAAAAAAACCAAATGTGACACGAGAAGAGGCTATCGAAAATATAGATATCGGGGGACCTTCAATGATACGTGCAGGAGCCAAAAATTATAAATATGTCACTGTCGTGGTAGATCCTACACAATATGATGATATTATTGCCCGTATAGAAGGAAATACCTTGACAGAAGAATTTCGTTTATCTCTAGCGCAAAAAGCCTTTTTACATACTGCTATTTACGATAGTGCTATTGCGAATTATTTATCCAAAGAAATAGATGGTGATTTATTCCCCTCTATATTTTCACCATCTTATATAAAGAAACAAGACCTTAGATATGGAGAAAATCCTCATCAAAAAGCGGCTTTTTATACTAATTCACAAATGTCGGGGGGCATGGCAGGAGCGAAACAACTGCATGGGAAGGAATTGTCATATAACAATATCGTGGATATGGAAGCAGCCTGGAATTTGGTGCAGGAGTGGAAAGATGAAGCAGCTTGCGTTATCGTAAAGCACACTAATCCTTGCGGGGTGGCTCTTGGAGAAAATGCGGAAGATGCTTTTACACGAGCATTTGAAGCTGATAGCAAATCTGCTTTTGGCGGTATTGTCGCTATGAATCGTCCTTGCGATAAGGCTGCAGCAGAAAAAATGAAGCCTATTTTCTTTGAGGTTATTATTGCTCCGTCATTTACGGAAGATGCGTTGGCGTTGTTGTCAGAAAAAAAGAATATTCGTCTTATTGAAGTGAAACCTACGGAAGAAAAGGAATGGCAACTTCATAAAATTTCCGGAGGGCTGTTAATACAAACGGCTGATGATATAATAGAGACCAAAAATGATTGGACTTGTGTCACGAAAAGGCAGCCGACAGAAGAAGAATGGAAAGCGTTGGCATTTGCGTGGAAAGTAGTGAAACATGTGAAGTCAAATGCTATCGTACTTACCGGAGAAAAAGTGACTTATGGCGTAGGTGCCGGACAAATGAATCGTGTGGGCGCAGCAGAAATTGCTATCGCCGAAGCAGGAGAAAAATGTCATGGCGCAGTGATGAGTTCTGACGCATTCTTTCCCTTTGGTGATACTATAGAAGCAGCGGGAAAAGCAGGAATTACTGCTGTTATTCAGCCCGGCGGATCTATTCGTGATCAAGAATCCATAGATATGGCGAATAAATATGGTATTGCGATGATATTTACCGGTCATCGTCATTTTAAACATAGTTAAGGAGAGATGAAATGAAAGTACTTGTTCTGGGTAGTGGAGGCAGAGAGCATGCCTTAGTATGGAAATTAAAACAAAGCCCGTCTGTGGAAGAAGTATATGTTATCCCGGGAAGTGATGCTTTGGCAGATATAGCTCATGTCGTACCTCTTTACAAAACAGAAGACATCATTGATTTTGCCAAATTGATGAAGATTGACCTTACTGTGGCAGGGCCTGAAAATATATTGGTGGAAGGGATAGCAGATTTATTTGAACAAGAAGGGTTGACCTTTTTTGGGCCATCTAAAGCGGCCGCACAAATCGAAGGATCAAAACAATTTGCTAAAAATTTGATGAAGAAATATCATATTCCGACAGCGGATTATGAAACTTTTACGGATAGAGAAAAGGCTATTTCATATATTCAACAACAAAAAAAATATCCCATTGTTATTAAAGCTGATGGATTGGCAAGTGGGAAAGGCGTAGTGATAGCGGAAACAGAGAAAGCTGCTATTGAAACAGTGAACGCTATGATTAGCGGGGCTGCTTTTGGAAAAGCCGGAGAAAGTATCGTTATTGAAGAATATATGGAAGGGGAAGAATTGAGTGTTTTAGGTTTTGCTGACGGTGAAACCATCATACCTATGATTTCATCACAAGATCATAAACGTATCTTTGATGATGACAAAGGATTAAATACCGGCGGTATGGGCGCTTATGCTCCTACTGTATTGCTTACGGAAGAAACAAGAAAAACGATAAGGGAAACTATTTTGTATCCGGTAATGGAAGCTATGAAAAAAGAAGGCGTACCATTTAAAGGTTGCCTTTATACCGGACTTATGATGACCAAAGATGGGCCTAAAGTAGTGGAATTTAATTGTCGCTTTGGTGATCCGGAAACGGAAGCTATACTACCTCTTTTGGAAAGTGATTTAGGCGAAATCATGATGAGCTGTGCCAAAGGCACATTGAAAGGAACGACCCTTCAATGGAAAGAAGGCTATGCCGTTGATGTCGTTTTAGCTTCTGCCGGTTATCCTATCGGACATAGTACGGGAGAAAAAATACGGGGTATTAAATGGGCAGAAAAAGAGTGTCTCGTATTTCATAGCGGAACGAAGAAAAAAGAAGGGAAATATGTCGTTAATGGTGGTAGAGTGCTTAATGTCGTAGGCGTGGCTGCTACCTTAAAAGAAGCACAAGAAAAAGCCTATTATGGTGCAAGTGTTATTCAGTGGGAAGGCATGCAATACAGACATGATATAGCCGATAAAGGTTTGAAACATTTATTGGATAAGGAAAGAGAAAAGAAATCGTAATTCTGAGTTTTAATATGTAATAATATAAAGAATCGAAAAATCTTGACAAGGTTTATATAAAACGCTATAATACTCCTTGTGAGATTTGTCCGGAACCCACTAGCCCCGGCGGAAGGATATATCTTGCGGTTCTGTTTTAATTAGGAGGAACAATAAGAAATGAAAAGCACATTTATGGCCAATGCGGGCAATGTTACCCGTAAATGGTATATAGTTGACGCTGAAGGGCAAACGCTGGGTCGCTTAGCAGCTGAAGTAGCAAAAGTCCTGAGTGGCAAGAATAAACCGACCTTCACACCACATGTGGATACAGGGGACTTTGTTATTGTTATTAATGCAGACAAAGTGGTTCTTACAGGCAAAAAACTCTTGAAGAAAGAATATTTCCATTACACCGGATACATCGGCGGAGATAGATATCAAAAAGCCGGCGACGCAATGAAAAAGAAACCGGCGTGGGTTGTAGAACATGCTATTCGTGGCATGCTTCCTAAAACGAAATTAGGCGATCAAATGTATCGTAAATTGAAAGTTTATGCCGGCAGTGAGCATCCTCATACAGCACAACAACCGGAAGAATTAAAGTTTGATATCCGTTAACCGGAGGGAAGGAAATAAAAATGGCAGAAGCTACGTACTACGGCACAGGCCGCAGAAAAACATCCGTTGCCAGAGTCCGTCTGGTAGCAGGACAGGGAAATATCACAATTAATGGTCGTGATATGGACGACTATATTGATTTGAAAACATTGGAGCTTATCATTAAACAGCCGTTGGAACTGACAGGAACTACGGCAGAATATGATGTGATTGCTTCCGTTAAAGGTGGCGGTCCTTCCGGACAAGCCGGTGCTATTCGTCATGGAATCAGCCGTGCACTCTTAGAAGTTGATCCGGATTATAGAAAAGTATTGAAAAGTGCAGGATTGCTTACTCGTGATCCGAGAATGAAAGAACGTAAGAAATACGGCTTGAAAAAAGCAAGAAAAGCAAGCCAGTTCTCCAAACGTTAAAATCGGAAAACAATGTTATTTGGAATACTCTCTTTACCGTATAAAACGGGAAGAGGGTATTTTTTATTATGGAGAAAATTTATGCAATTTAGAAAAGGGGTAAAATTTCGGAGAAATGGAAAGTTTTCAAATTTGTCATAGTATTCGTAATAGTGGCTTTTATTTATCACCTATCGTATAATAAAAATATTAAAGGGGTGGGCTATGACGACGAAAGATATTAATCAATTAAAGAAAAAATTTGCTGCACTTATGGTGCCGGAAGCTCGTATTTTTGATGAAATTATGCGAGCTTATTATTTGGATTATCATTTATTTTCTCATCATGAAGTGGCAGAGTGCGGATTGACGATGGAAGAATTATATGCCCAAATGAATCTTACTGCCGATGAGTTAGGTACTTATGCCGGTAATGCGGAACAGTATGCACAGGTATTCACGTTGGCGATGCAGGTAAATCCTATGGATTTTGCACCGGGCGTTGTGAAGGATGGCATGGATTGGCAGAATTTTGTGGCAGATTTGATTGAAAAATTAAAGAGCGCAGGAAAAAATATTTTGCTTTCCGGTGCTGATGGTTATTTATATCGGTTACCGTGGATTTTTTATGAGTTACAGGATAAAGAAATAACGGTGATTCTTGATGATGAGGTGTGGCGAAAGAAGTTGTCCTTTCTTTTCCCGAAAAGTTCTATTATTTCTTTTGATGAATTGGACAATGTATCAGTGTCTTTTGATTTCATATTCCATTGCGAAAAGAAAAATTTGGAACGGACTTCCTTATTGCATCGCCATATGAAAGATACAGGGGTCATGAAAGCGTTGGTGGCGTATGACAGACTTGTTGATAGTGCAGTTGAACAGAAAAGCGCAAGGCAGCTTGTGGCGAAGGAACGCGTGGTGACGGAATATTATGACATCGTGCTTTGTGATGATGAGTGGGGACTTTTGGATATATCTCATGGGCCGGCGAATTCTATCGATTTCGGTGAAGCACGCATCGAAGGTGAAAAGGTAAAAAAATATAAGGCTTTATCTATTCCGATGGAAGATTTTATATCTTGCGATGATTGGAATTATGATTTGTATCGTTATAATGCATCGGCGGCACTTCAAACTCTTTTGGGAACGGGGATGCTTTCTCTTGAGCATACGATTGCTTCAGAGTACCGGGCTGTGTCCGAGGTAGTTGTGGCTGAAGAAAAAATCAAGTTTATTCCATCGGAGGCATGGGAAGAAGATTTAGGCTTGCGTTCCGATTTGATACATGATGAAATGGTAAAGGAGTCTATTTCTTTGAAAGGGGTGCAAAAGGGAGATATACTTTTATCCTGTGATGAACATAAAGTTCATATGGCAGTGGTGTATGATGAAGGAGATCATTTATTTGTTTCGTCATCTGTTATCGTTTTGCGACCGCAGTCGTATTATACCGGAGAGTATTTGAAATCCTATTTAGAAGGCCCGGTGGGTCATTTATTTATGGATATATTCAATGCCGGTGGGTATACGATTTTGCCACTTCATCGTTTGCTTCGTATTCCTTTACCGAAAACCGATGAAGAAAAAGTGAAAGAAGTGACGGAAAAAGGAAAAGCGGCGGTTGAATTATTGGCAAAAGCCGGAGAAAATTGGCGGATGGTGAAACGCGAAAGTATTGGTCTTATGATGGGAAAGTAGGCAAGATATAAATGAAATTAGTATTAGCTACTCACAATCAAGGAAAAATAAGAGAACTGAAAGAATGCTTAGCTGAAATCGGTTGGGAAGCGATTCCTGTTTCTGATATTTCCGATGTACCGGATCCGGCGGAAACAGGGGAAACATTTAAAGAGAATGCTCTTCAGAAAGCGCATTATTATATGAAAGCTGTTCAGCTGCCGGTGCTATCTGATGATTCCGGTATTATCGCCGATGTACTAAAAGATGAACCCGGGATTTATTCGGCTCGTTATGCCGGCGTTCACGGGGATGATGAGGCGAATAATAAAAAGTTGGTAGAACGATTAAAATCTTACCAAGGAGATGATAGAAAGGGACATTATGAATGCGTGATAGCGGTAGTATTTCCTGATGGAAAAGAAATTACCACCGAGGGAAAATGTTATGGCGTGATTCGCGATTTTGAAAAAGGAAATGGTGGATTTGGTTATGATCCATTGTTTTATTTACCGGAAAAGGGAAAAACAATGGCGGAGTTATCCATGGAAGAGAAGAATGAAATATCTCATCGCGGACGGGCGTTGCGTGCCATGGTAGAAGAATTACGAAAATTAAAATAAAGATAACTATATCGAATAAAATAAATGTGGTATAATAAATATCGTAATGCATAAGTTTGTGTCGAAATGGTTGTAAGAAAGGAAGGTATAAAATGAATACCGAAAAATTGAAGCAAGAAGCGATGGCGCTTCGTGAGGAAAAGCATCAGATGATTAAGACTGATTTGAGTCTTGATATGAAGGATCGTCATGATTTAGCTGTGGTATATACACCGGGGGTTTCAGCACCTTGTTTAGCTATCAAAGATGATGAAGATAAATCGTTGGAATTGACTTGGAGAGGCAATGTAGTAGCTGTTATTTCCGATGGTACAAGAGTATTGGGCTTGGGTGACATCGGAGCGGCAGCAGCTATGCCTGTCATGGAAGGTAAATGTGCTTTGTATAAGCGTTTTGGCAATATTGACGCTATTCCGATTGTTCTTGATACGAAAGATAAAGATGAAATTGTTCGTACTATTAAAATTTTGGAAAAATCTTTTGCAGGAATTAATTTGGAAGATTTTTCATCGCCTAAATGTTATGACGTGGAAGATGAATTGAAGGCTTGCATGAATATTCCTGTATTCCATGATGATCAGCACGGTACAGCCATTGCAGCAGTAGCAGCTGTTATCGGAGCTCTTCGTTTTGTTAAGAAGAATATGGAAGATGTGAAAGTGGTAGTTTCCGGTGCCGGTGCTGCCGGAACAGCTATTGCACAGCTTCTCTTGGAAACCGGTGTGAAAAATGAGCATATGACGATGCTTAACAGCCATGGTATTCTCCATGATGATGGCAGACTTAATCGTGTACAGAAAGTGTTGGTTGATAAAATTAATCCGGAAGGACGGACGGGTGATTTTGGCGATGCAGTAAGAGGCGCTGATGTGCTTTTGGCTATTTCCGCTCCGGGTGCTTTTGGAGATAAGGAGAAAGCAGCGATTCAAGAAATGGCGGAAAACAGTATCGTTTTCGCTATGGCAAATCCGATACCGGAAATGATGGCAGAAGATGCTAAGCAATTAGGCGTACGCGTTTTCGGCACAGGTCGAAGTGATATGCCGAATCAGGTGAATAATTCGTCAGTGTTCCCCGGACTTTTCCGCGGTGCACTTGATGTACGCGCAAGGCAAATTAATGAACCGATGAAAATTGCAGCTGCTCATGCATTGGCTAATCTTCTTTCTGATGATGAATTGACACCGGAAAATGTGGTGGTTGATGTATTTGATGAAAGAGTACCGCATGTTGTGGCGAAAGCCGTTGCCAAAGCTGCCATAGAAACAGGGGTAGCAAGAGTAAAGGAACTTCCGAAACAGTATCAAGATTAATAAAAATGGAAAATCGCTTGTCGAAAGGGACAGGCGATTTTTTTGTGAGTCGATAAATAGAGTTTTAACATTAGCGGTTATCATATGCATATGTATTTTTGCAGGCGTCATGTATATGGAATTTTCTATTTCGCAGATCGTTTTTTGGCACGTATGAAGTAAATATTGATTTGATGATAGATTTAATTGGTAGCTGAAATATCACGGATGGTCTTTATATTTTGGCGCAAGCGTATTACCATTGGATAATTTAGTAAGAATTTGTGTTTTTGGTATTGTTATTCTATTTTCTTGCACCGTAGTGAAAAATCGTTTATGATGGATTTGTATTTATGGAGTGGTTATCATGCGGTTTATTCAGCAACTATTTAGCAAAGAAGAAAATAAAAATCGGAAGAAAGAGGCCTGTGTGGGGAGAATAGATCCCGGTGCACGGGCTATTTTGCGTGCGCTGGAAGAAGATGGTTTTGAAGCTTACGTGGTGGGTGGTTGTGTTCGTGATTTGCTTTTAGGGGAAATTCCTCATGACTGGGATATCACGACAGTGGCGACACCGGATGAAGTGTCGGAGGTCATGGCACGGCGAAATTGGCGTGTTATTGATGGAAAAGGTCGGCGCTTCGGTACGCTTATCGTGGTGATGAATCATGGCATGTATGAAGTCACTACATTTCGCAGTGAGATGTACGGAGAAGATAGTCATCGACCGGAAGAAGTGAGATTTGCTCATAGTTTGAGGGAAGATGTAAGTCGTCGGGATTTTACCGTCAATGCATTGGCAGTAGATAAAGATGGTGTCATCTATGATTATTTTCATGGTGTAGAGGATTTAGAAAATAAAAAATTACGTGCAGTAGGTGATGCAGTAGAGCGTTTTAGGGAAGATGCACTTCGTATGTTTCGGGCTTGTCGTTTTTTAGGGCAACTGGATTTTATGGCAGATAAGGAAATCGTTGCGGCGTTTCCCAAAGCGTTTGATCGGGTGAAAGGTCTTTCATTGGAACGTATTCGTGAGGAAGTGGGAAAACTTCTTCTTACGAATCATTCTGCAAGGGGGATGGATTTGCTCGTTCGTACGGGACTTAATGAATGTCAATGTATGATACGGAGAAATGGGCATATTTCTTATGTGGATATTTTGCCTGAATTGTCTCATTTAGTAGATTTACCACAGGAAAAAGAGTATCATGAATTTGACGGTTGGTATCATGCGCTGCGTACGATGGAAGCGGTGCCACCGATTTTGGTACTTCGATGGGCAGCACTGCTCCATGATGTAGGAAAAGGAATGCCCGGGGTGCGTGCTATTCGTGTAGGTAGATATACGGATTATGGGCATGATCAAGTAGGCGCTGATATGGCGCAGGCTCTTTTATCACGGTGGGAGATGCCGAAGTCTTTTGTGAGACGAGTGACTTGGTTGATTAGAAATCATATGAGATATCATTATTATGCTCATGTGCCGGAAGCAAATGTGATAAAATGGCTTAGACAAATGGCACGAAGTGGAGAATTTATTTCTCTTGAAGATATGAAAGAAGCGATTGAGCAATTAGGGGAAGTGTGCCGAGCAGATGCCATTGGAACCGGGAAAGAACCGGTGCAAATTGATCATCAAAATGATTTAAGGGCGTATATGCTTGAATTATGCAAAGAAATGCCCGTGATAACGAAGGAACTTCATTATGATGAAAGAACGATTGATGCTTTGGGAAATCAAGTAGGGGAAGGAATGAAAAATTTACTTCACCGCGTACAAAATGGAAGTTTAGAAAATCAAGCAGATGTGCTTTGTGATGCTGCTATGCGTTATAGGAGACGCCATGAAGAAACGAATCAATAGACAGGGAATACTCAGAAAAAGAAGTGCGATAATTTTAGTTATATTTTCTTTTATTGGTCTTATGCTGATAGGACGACTTTTTTATATACAAATTATCGATCATGATCGGTACGTTCAACGGCTGTATGCTCAAGCTAATGGCGTAGAAACATTATATTCACCTCGTGGGACAATTTATGACCGAAATGGGAAAAAATTGGCTTTTTCTGCTATGGTGAAATCATTTTATTGTGATCCGCAAATGATTAAAGGCGATAGACAAGTGATAGCTAAAGCATTGGCGCCCTTGCTGAAAGAAAATGCCGAAAAGATTGAAAAAAAGCTAAATGCAGACAGCAGTTTTGTATGGCTTGCGCGATTGATGGATCCGGAAGATTCAGATAAAGTAGAGGCGTTATTGAAAGAAAATAAATGGCAAGTGGGGTTTGGTTTTGTTCATGAAAGTCGGAGATATTATCCTAACGGGCCACTATTAGCTAATGTACTTGGGTTTGTCGGGATTGATGATATCGGCTTAAGCGGCATGGAAAAATCTATGGAGTCTTATATTGGTGGAGAAAAAAGTCAATATAAAGTCATTACCGATGCAAAAGGGAATCCGATTTTGCGTTCATCGGTCAATCAGAAAGAACCGGAAGAAAAAAGGTCAGTTTATTTGACTATTGATGAAAATATACAGTTTTATGCTGAACGTGCATTGGATCGGGCTATGGCGTCTACGAAAGCCCAAGGGGGCATTATTATAGTTATGGATCCAAAGAACGGGGATATTTTGGCGCTTTGCAATCGACCGACTTATGATCCTAATAAGTTTAACGAATTTCCTGATGACAGTTTTAAAAATAGAGCGGTAGTGGATGTCTATGAACCGGGCTCTACTTTTAAGCCGATTATTGCGGCTGCGGCATTGGCATCCGGGTCATATACAACAGATATAGTATGGACTGATCCCGGTGCAGTATGGGCATCCGGGCATGCTATCCGTAATTGGGATGACAGTTCGTATGGTAATGTTCGTATGGTGGATATTATCAAATATTCTCTTAATACGGGTTGTGCGCATATCGGTCTTCTTATGGGTGCTGAGAATTTGACGAAATACGCGAGGGCCTTTGGCTTTGGAAAGGAAACAGGGATTGAGTTACCCGGAGAGGCATCAGGTATTTTATTTCAAGAAAAAGACATGAAAGATATAGATATTGCTACCATGTCCATCGGACAAGGGATTGCGGTGACGCCTTTGCAAATGGTACAGGCATATAGTGCGTTGGCCAATGGCGGACAAATGGTGAAGCCTCATATTTTAGCAGCCATTAGAAATCCGGACGGTAGCGATTATAAAACCTATCATAGTGAAACCGCAGGGGAGCCTGTCGATAAAGAAGTGGCAGATCAAGTAAAAGATATGATGGAAAAGGAAATCTCTGAAGGCAGCGGTAATAAAGCAAAGGTTCCGGGATATCATATGGGTGGTAAAACGGGAACGGCACAAAAAATTAATACGATATCCGGTGGATATTTGAAAAATGAACATATAGCATCGTTTTGTGGCTTTGGCCCTACGGAAGATCCTCGTGCTGTTTGTTTGGTCGTATTGGATAATCCCCGTGGTGTTTACTACGGAGGGCAAGTGGCAGCTCCGGTATTCAAAGAAGTAATGGAACATATTATGAGGTATCTTAAAATACCGGTGCTGGAAGAAAAACATACCGGTGGACATGGCGTGGATCATCGGAGGAATTTGCCTCGTGTACCCGGAAATGATGTCAAAGAATTTCGTCTCCCCAATTTTTATGGTTCATCGATGCGTGATGTAGGAGAATGGCTGAGTGATGCCGGTTTAGGCTTTAGACCGGAAGGTACAGGTACTGCTGATAGGCAGATACCGCGTCCCGGTGTAATTGTGAAAAAAGGCGATGCGGTGAAAGTCTATTTTAGCCCATAATAAAAAGTGATCTCTTAAGTGAGGTCACTTCTTTGTTTTTACGAGAAATAGTCGTATTTATGATATAATTTATACATGGAAGTAGTAAAAATGGAATAGGAGAAAAGTATGTTAAGTGATATTGAAATTGCAAGACAAGTGGAAATGAAACCTATCGAGGAAATAGGAAAGATGGTAGGTATTGACGAAGGAAATATAGAAAGATATGGACGGTATAAAGGAAAAATTTCCTTACCCTTTATACAAAAAGTCTTAGAAAGAAAAGCAGGGAAAATTATTTTAGTTACAGCTATTTCACCGACACCTGCCGGAGAAGGTAAGACGACGACCACGGTCGGATTAGGACAGGCATTGACCAAATTGGGAAAGAAAGTCATGATTTGTTTGCGTGAACCATCATTAGGCCCTTGCATGGGACTTAAAGGCGGTGCTGCCGGCGGCGGATATTCGCAAGTCGTTCCTATGGAAGATATTAATCTTCACTTTACCGGTGATTTTCATGCTATCACAGCAGCACATAACCTTTTAGCCGCAATGGTGGATAATCATATCCAACAAGGAAATTTGCTCGGTATTGATCCCCGTCGAGTGGTATGGAATCGCGTAATGGATATGAATGATCGTACACTGCGGCATATTGTGATTGCCTTAGGAGGCAAAGCAAATGGCGTACCGAGAGAAAGCGGATTTGATATTACCGTTGCATCAGAAGTGATGGCGATTCTTTGCCTTGCGAATTCTATTTCAGATATGAAGCATCGCTTTGGAGAAATTATTATCGGATATACCTATGACAATAAACCGGTACGTGCCAAAGATTTGCATGCAGAAGGCGCTATGGCAGCACTTATGAAGGACGCATTGAAACCGAATTTGGTGCAAACCGTAGAACATGTGCCGGCATTCATTCATGGCGGGCCATTTGCCAATATTGCACACGGATGTAACTCCGTTATGGCAACAAAAACAGCCTTACATTTAGCCGATTATACAGTAACAGAAGCGGGTTTCGGTGCTGACTTAGGTGCAGAGAAATTTTTTGATATCAAATGTCGTTATGCGCATTTGACACCTCATGCTGTGGTTTTAGTGGCCACAGTGAAAGCTCTGAAAATGAACGGCGGTGTATCCAAAGAAAAATTATCTATTCCGGACACAGATGCCTTACGCCGGGGACTGCCCAATTTGCTGCGTCATATTTCCAATTTGAAAAAATTTGGAGTTCCCATTGTCGTAGGATTGAATTTATTCCCTACCGATACGGAAGAAGAAATAAATATCATTCGTGAGGCTTGTGAAAAAGTCGGAGTACCCATGGAAAAAGCCACTGTATTCACAGAAGGAGGACATGGCGGAGAAGCTCTGGCAAAAGCTGTGCTTACCGCAATGGAAGAAGAAAGTCATTATCAGCCTTTATACGAATTAGATCAAAGCTTGAAAAAGAAAATAGAAACCATTGCTACAAAAATATATGGTGCTAAAGACGTAGTTTACGAGAATGATGCAGAAAAAGCACTGAAACAGATAGAAGACATGGGCTATGCCGATTTACCCGTTTGTATCGCTAAAACACCGGCGTCCTTCTCGGATGACCCCACCAAATTAGGAGCGGCAGAAGGATTTACCCTTCATGTAAGAGAATGTAGGATAGCTGCCGGTGCCGGATTTGTGGTGGTAATTACCGGTAAAGTGATGACTATGCCCGGACTTCCCAAAATGCCGGCAGCAGAAAATATTAATGTAGACGATGACGGTCATATTACCGGATTATTTTAAGGAGATTGTATGATACTTGATGGAAAAGAAACAGCCAAAGCACTGGAAGAAAAACTAAAAAAACAAATAGCAGAAAGCAAAAAAGAAGGATTTATTCCAAAACTGGCTATCTTATTAATCGGAAATAGCAAACCGTCACAAATGTATGCCCGATTTATGATGAAAGTGGCAGAAAATTATGAAATACGAAGTGAGATTTATGAAAAATCAGAAGATGCCACAGAAGACGACGTAAAAAAACTGATTGAAGAACTGAATCAAGACAACACCGTGACGGGAATTTTGCCCATGATGCCTTTGCCTAAAGGAATGAGAGCAGAAGAAATAATTAAGTGCATCGATCCGGATAAAGATATTGACGGATTGACCACGACCAACGCCGGTCGATTATTTACCGGCAAAGAAGGACTTTTTGGATGCACACCACGTGCGGTTATGGCAATATTAGATTACTATGGAATTCAGCTCGAAGGGAAAAAAGTTGTTGTTATGGGACGAAGTAACGTTATCGGTAAACCTGTGGCACAGATGCTATTAGATAGAAATGCCACCGTTACGATTTGCCATTCCCATACGAAAAATATAAAAGAAATAACAAAAAAAGCAGATATTATCATTGTAGCCGTAGGTCGACCTCAAAGCCTTACCGCAGATATGGTGAACACCGGGGCCGTAGTGATTGACGTAGGAATTAATCGAGTAGAAGGCGTTACCGTCGGTGACGTAGACTATGAACATGTAAAAGAAATAGCCGGAGACATTACTCCTGTACCGGGCGGTGTCGGATCAGTGACCACCACGATGGTTATTGAATCACTCGTGAAAGCCGGAAAACAACAAAGAAAAAAATGATAGGGGGCAAAGCGAATGATAGGAAAAGGGCTTATTTCCGATGAAATTACCTTTACCGGGCAATTAATAGAACAAGGGAAAGAATTTTTATTCACGAAAGGCATTGATATCGCTCAAGGATTTATTATTTTATGTATCGGTTATTTTATTTGCCGGCACATCCGAAAAGTGGTAGAAAAATTACTTAATAAGAGTGACATCGATCACTCTGCCAATAGTTTTATCGTGGAGATCATTTATTTCTTCTGCTTGGCTATCGTTATCATCATGGCACTATCTACCATGGGTGTTTCTGCAGCGACATTGGCAGCTGCCTTTGGCGGTATCGGACTCGCTATTGCCTTAGGCTTGAAAGATAATATAGGAAACGTGGCATCAGGTATTTTTATCTTAATTTTCCGCCCTTTTAAAGTAGGCGACTTTATCAAAATTGGTGATAACGAAGGCGAAGTAAAAAATATTCGCATCATGTATACCGAATTAGCTACCTTAGGGAATCAACTTATCGCTATGCCTAATTCCACACTTACCAACAGCGTTATTAAAAACTACTCCCAATATGATGTAAGAAATATAGAATTTACCTTTGACGTAGGCTATGGTACTGATTTAAATGCTTGCCTCAGATTGATTAAACAAATATTTCACGAAGACAAAAGAGTCTTGAACAAAGACAAATTACCCATGTATGTAGATGCCTTAGGAGAAAATAGCATAAAAATTTATGTTCGACCGGCAGTAGAACGGAAAACATACTACGAAACGCGGACCGATTTATATATCAAAGTAAAAGAAGCCTTTGACGCTGCCGGCATAGATATCCCCTATCCGCAACTTGTTGTGCATCAAGATAAAAAAGAATAAAGAAATAAAAACGCCGTGAGAATATCATCTCATGACGTTTTTACATTTTATCGGAAATATTAAAATGATTTTTTTGCGTTATTGTTTTGATTCTTTTTGTCTTGCTCCGAAGTTATCAGTAAATCTACCAAATTGGTAAATTCCTTTACCTGCCATGTTCCGTCGGGAAGCTTTACCATTTTTACCCGTAAGTCAAAATCTTCATCTGACTTTTCATTGTGAATAACAACTCGTGTTATAGCCATATTATCTGATACAGATTCGACAGATATATCCTTGAAAGACGAATTCTTTACGTCCGTTTTTCCGTTGAACTGTTTCATAAAATTATTTAATTCCGGAGGCTTTTTCGAATTATTGGAAGTACCTTTTCCGTTGGATATTTCAGATAGAATTTCTTCTTTAAGAGCTTGAACAATGTTTGGCTTAATTATTTGAATCAATCCTTGAGCAAAAGGATTTGATGTAATATCTTCCTTATTGATGATAGATGTCGCCTTGATCGTATCATCAAAAGCTTTATCCAAGAGAGAAGATAAGTCCACATGTTTTTGGAAGGTCATGACATCATGTTTTTCAATAGAATCACGAATAAGCATTAATGAATAAGTCGGTGATTTCATCCAGCAAAAGAAATAATATGCTAAAGCAAAAAGAATAATAAGCGCTATGCTGCCACCGGTTATGGCTAATTTTTTTTGAGTCGATGACATAAATAAATCCTCCTGTTAGAAAAAATTAATTTTATAAAATTATATCAATAATTTCACTGTACCACAATGTTGTTATAAAAATGGGAGAGATAACTTATAGGTCTTCATAATCATGGGATAATGTAACTGAGGATATTTATTTCTTTTTATAGTGGTAACTGATATAATGAAGAGAAATCATGCAGGGAGGGTATTATGGGATATACACCTAAGAAGGAAGGTGCTTTGTCGCTTCTTCCGTTTCTTGTTTTTATTGTCATTTATTTGGGTGCCGGAATTTATTTTCAGGTAAAAGGCGTGGAAATGGCGTTTTATCAATTTCCGTCTGTTACAGCGATGTTTATGGCGGTGTTGGTGGCGTTTTGGATTGGTGATGAGTCACTGAATGTGAAGTTTGGCATTTTTTCGCGTGGCGCCGGTAATGAAAATGTTATGACGATGCTCATGATTTATATTTTGGCGGGGGCGTTTTCTGCTGTGGCTGCAGCTATGGGCGGTCGAGATGCTACGGTGAATTTGGGCCTTTCTTTGGTGCCGACGGAGTTTTTGACCGCCGGTATTTTCGTTATTTCTGCATTTATGGGAACGGCTACGGGAACGTCTATGGGTACGGTGGCGGCTATCGTGCCTATCGCTGCCGGTGTGGCTGTGAAGAGTGGTATTTCTGAGCCTCTGATGGTGGCGGCTTGTGTGGGTGGCGCTATGTTTGGCGATAATTTGTCGATGATTTCTGATACGACTATCGCGGCAACACGTACGCAAGGGTGCGCTTTGAAGGATAAATTTAAGATGAATTTTCGCATCGCGCTTCCGGCGGCGGTTTTGACGACGATTTTGTTTTTGGTGATTGGTCAGCCGGAGGAGCAGGTGGCTCTCGGGCATTTGGATTATAGTTTGCTTAAGGTATTTCCTTATATAGCCGTATTGGTATTGGCTCTTTTGGGCGCAAATGTATTTCTTGTATTGACTATTGGGATCTTTCTGGCCGGGTTTATCGGTATGGGAACATCGGATATGACGGTCATTACTTTTGCGCAAAATATTTGGAATGGTTTTATGAGTATGGGAGAAGCCTTTTTCTTGGCGCTTTTCTGCGGCGGTATTTCTGAAATGATTGCTTATTATGGTGGTATTGATTGGTTGCTTTCTAAGTAGCGACAGATGATTAAGGGGGCTAAGACAGCGCAGCTCGGTATCGCGTCGTTGGTGTCTATGGTGGATTGTGCGACGGCGAATAATACGGTGGCAATCATTATCAGTGGCGGTGTAGCAAAGGATATCAGTCGTGAGTATGATATAGATCCGCGGAGGACGGCATCGCTTTTGGATATTTTTTCTTGTGTATTTCAGGGAATTGTGCCGTATGGCGCACAGCTTTTGACGGCTTCAGCGTTGGCATCGAAAAATGGGTCTCTTTTGAGTGCTATCGAGATTATTCCGCATATGTGGTATTGTTGGTTTTTGGCTATTTTTGGATTACTTTCGATTTATATTCCTTTTGCTGATGGGGCGTGGAGAAAGAAATAGTTGTTTTGAAAGTTTGCTGCGGTTCGTGATGAACGGGCAAGCTTTTTACAATGTTTAGGGTGGCTGAGACAATATTTCTTTTTGGTTTTTATAAAAGGAGCGGTTATGGATAAGGAAACGATTTTAGCGATTTGTTATGATTTTGATAAGACACTTTCGCCGGATGATATGCAGGCTCAGGGGTATATCCAGTCTTTGGGATATGAGGTGTCGGATTTTTGGGCGGAGTCTAATCGACTTTCGGAAGAAAATGATATGGATCAGAATTTGGCGTATATGTACATGATGGCCACAAAATCGCGCGGTAAACTTATCGTGAATCGGGAGAGGCTTCGCCTTGATGGTTCGAAGGTGGCACTTTTTCCCGGTGTGGAGTCTTGGTTTCGTAGGGTGAATGCTTATGGAGCAAAGAAGGGTGTTACGGTAGAGCATTATATTATTTCTTCAGGGCTTAAGGAAATGATTGAGGGCACAAAGGTGGCAGGGGAGTTTAAGAAGATTTATGCCAGTTCGTTTTATTTTGATGATGACGGTGTGGCGGTATGGCCTGCTCAGGTGGTGAATTATACGAATAAGACGCAGTTTTTATTTCGTATAGAAAAAGGTGTTTTGAATGTCAATGATCAGGATGTGAATAGTTATTTTACGGCGGCGGAGTATCGTGTGCCGTTTAGAAATATGGTGTATATCGGCGACAGTGATACGGATATTCCGTGTATGAAATTGGTCACGGTGAATGGCGGTCATGCTATCGGGGTGTATAATGCTAAAACGCAGGACCGGTCAAAGGTATTTCGCATGCTCGAGGAGAATCGTATTCGTTATTTTGCGCCGGCTGATTATGAGGAAAATTCTCCGCTGGAAATTTTGATTAAACAAATTATTGATCGCACAGTCACGAATGATGCGCTTGAGAGGGTTCATTTTTCTTGTATGAATGAAATGAGAAAAGAAACGGAAGGTATTAGTCGAGAGGCTCGTCATCGTGATGATTTGGTGAATCGATTAGAGGATAGTACGAGTTTTTCTACGACGCATCATGTAATTGCTGAGATGAAGTCTGTGACGGATTGGTCTGAGGCGCAGAGAAACAGGTTATTTGAAATTGCGTTAAGAAATGATCAGGTTCGTTCTATTTTGCATGATCATGATGTGCAGCGATTTTATGAAAAGTTGCTGGCTAATGGCGGACCTTTGGCAGAAGAGGTAAGAAAATTATTGGGGCATATGTTGTCGCGTTAAATCGTAGGGTCTTATTTTGCTATATATGCGTGTAAATGATAAAATAAAAAATAGATTTTTGTTATCTTTTTATAGGTAGGCGTATGAATTTGTTTTTTTCTCATTTGGCAGGGCAGGAAAAATTTAAGAAAAATATAGAAGGTCTTTGGCGTGAGGGGCGTATTCCTCATACGATGATTTTTTATGGGGAAGAAGGCTTGGGAAAAACCACGGCGGCACTTGATTTGGCTGCTAATTTGACCAATTCTTTACCTATGGATGAAGATTTTTCTCAAACGGGTTTTTCTGCGGATTTGTGGAAGGATGTCGCTAAATGGGATAAGGCGAGTGAAAAAACTCTTTTATTAACGGGGGCAAAGGAATCGGTTTGGTATTTACGACCTATAGGCACGGGGCTTAGGATTGATCAATTTCGTGCATTTTTGAAAGAGATGGCTGCTTTTGATGATACGCCGAAGGTTTGTATTATTGATGAAGCACAAACGATGAAGGATGAAGTGGCGAATTCTCTTTTAAAAACTTTAGAGGAACCACCGGCGCAAGTATATTTCATTTTAATCACACATGATATTCATGCACTTCTTTCTACGATTTTGTCACGTGGTGAGAAGTTTGGCTTTTTTCCGTTGTCTTTTGATGTTTATCGGAATTTGTTGATGTCTGATATGGATAAATATGCATTGCCTTCGGGGATGTCAATGGAAATGGCTTATGATTTGTCCGTAGGAAATCCCGGAGTAACGATGGATTTATGTAAGGATGATGAGCCTGAGCCGGATCGAGCGATGCGGTTTTGGGAAACGATTACCTGGAGTTCTATGTCGTTTTCCACGTTGTTTTCTTGGAAGTTGGGGGAACGAAAGGATTTTTTGCGCTTGCTTCGTTGGATTTTGCTTGTGGGACGGGATATCATGGTGATGTCCGATGTGGGAGATATTTCTTTTGCTCGTTGTAATCAGGTAGAGGAACGGTTACGTAAGGTGGCGCCTTATTGGGGTGAAGGGCGTGCGCAGAAAGCATTGGATGTGCTGCAAACCGCGGAATTGGCATGTCGGAGAAATATTTCCGTAAAAAATATATGGGATATGATAGCTATTCGGCTGAGTCATATCAAGAGAGGTATATGAATGAAATATATAGTAGGTGTCCGTTTTAGGAAGGCAGGAAAAATTTATTATTTTTCTCCTAATGGATTGGATATACATATGAATGACGGCGTAATTGTAGATACGTCGCGAGGAACGGAGTACGGTTATATCGCATCTATGCCGCAGCAGGTGGAAGACGAGGTGGCCGGTAATGATTTGAAACCGGTCAAGCGTATCGCTACGGTGAAGGATCAGATACAGCTTGCAAGAAATAGGGAGCGGCAAGAGGCGGCTTTTGATATTTGTTTGGAGAAAATAAAGAAACTTCAGGTGCCTATGAAACTTCTTCGGGCAGAGTATACTTTTGATCGAACGAAGATTATATTTCTTTTTACTGCGGATGGCAGGGTGGATTTTCGTGAGCTTGTTAAGGAGTTGGCAGCGATTTTTCATGTGCGCATTGAACTTAGGCAAGTGGGTGTGCGTGATCAGGCTAAGCAGGTAGGGGGTATAGGCCCTTGTGGTCGGACTCTCTGTTGTGCGACGTATTTAGGAGAGTTCGCTCCGGTGTCTATTAAAATGGCAAAAATTCAGGGGCTTTCTCTTAATCCGACGAAAATTTCAGGCGCTTGCGGTCGTTTGATGTGTTGTTTGACTTATGAAAATGATCAGTATGAGGAAAGAGCAAAGACTTGTCGTTGTCCTTTGAAGACGGAAACGAAAAAATTTTTCCGTGTGGGTATGCGTGTTATTTCCGATGAAGGGGAAGGGCAAGTGGTGTATGTGAATGATCAGAAGCGTAGCGTGAAGATTCAATTGGAAGGCGGTAGTACGAAAATATTTCCTTGGGATGCTGTAGAGCAGGTGGATAATGTTTGACGGTTGTACCCTCGAGGGGGAGCGTCTTGATGATTTGCTTCTTGATGGGATGAAAGTTATTCAACGTCCGGATCAGTTTTGTTTTTCTTTGGATTCTGTCCTTTTAGCTCATTATGTGGATATAAAAAAGAAAGATGTAGTGGCTGATTTAGGTACAGGGACGGGGGTTATTTCTTTGCTTCTATCTGCTTTAGGAGCAAAGGAAATAGTGGCTTTTGAGGTGAATCCGGTAATGGCTGATTTAGCCCATCGTAATGTCATCGGGAATCATAAGGAAGATGTCATTCAGGTGGTGAACGGTGATTATCGGGAGATGAAAAAATCATTTCCGTCCGGTTTTTTTTCTTCTGTGGTGGTCAATCCGCCGTATCGCGAGGTGGGAACGGGGCGTATGAGCCCTCATGCCGGTGTGGCTACGGCAGGTTATGAAATTCATGCTACGCTTAAAGACGTTTTTGAAACGGCACAATATTTATTGAAATATGGTGGTCGATTGACAATGGTGCATCGGGCGGATCGGTTGGCTGATTTGATTACGCTTGGTAGGATGTGTCATATGGAAGCAAAACGTTTGCGGTTGATTTATACGCATGAAGGGAGACGGGCTGTACGTCTTTTGATGGAATGGCGTTATGGCGGTCATGCGGAACTTACGGTAGATCCGCCGCTTTTTATTCATGAAGCGGATGGATCGTATACGAAAGAAGTGATGGAGATTTACGGAAAGGCAAAAGATGAATGAAGTGAAATCCGGTACGTTATACTTGGTACCGACACCTATAGGGAATTTATCGGATATGACCGCAAGGGCTATTTCCGTATTACAAGAAGTGGATATCATCGCAGCGGAAGATACGCGGCATACGAGTATTTTACTTCGGCATTTTGATATTCATAAAGAATTAATTTCTTATCATGAACATAATAAGAAGGATATGGCGCCGAAAATAGTGGCAGCGATTCTGAGTGGAAAGTCAGTAGCACAATGCAGCGATGCCGGCATGCCTGTCATATCAGATCCCGGGGCTGATTTAGTGAAATTAGCCATTGAGAATGATATACCGATAGTGCCGCTACCGGGGCCAAATGCGGCATTAACAGCGTTAGTAGCATCAGGCTTAGATGCTCGCTTATTTACTTTTATAGGATTTCTTCCTAAAATAACAGGGAAAAAGAAAAAATTAATAGAAACGATTTCTATCATGCCGGGGACTTTGATATTTTATGAAGCGCCTCATCGCTTGAAAGAAACTTTATCATTTTTATTTCAATCGTTAGGTGATAGACAGGTTGTTCTTGCTCGTGAATTAACAAAGAAATTTGAAACGTTTAGGCGTTGTTTATTGAGCGAGGCGCTTAGCCATTTGGAGGTAGAGACACCTCGTGGAGAATATGTCATTCTTGTAGAAGGCGCCGGTGAAAACGTGAAACCGATGGCGGAGAGAGATACTATTTCTTGGCAAGAAGATGCGTTAAGGCGAGCGAAGGAGATGCCTATCAAAGACGTGGCACGGCAAATGGCAGTCGAATATCATTTGCCCAGACGAGAAATTTATCAATTTTTGTTGAAGGAAAAGTAAATCTATATGAAATAGGCAATATAGATGTCTAGAAATAATAAATGTATCAGGGGGAATTACCATGACAGAGAAACCAACATTTTATATTACAACACCGATTTATTATCCCAGTGCGAAATTACATATCGGGCATACCTATTGCACGTCTATCGCAGACAGCATGGCACGCTTCAAAAGACTTTGCGGTTATGATGTGATGTTTTTGACCGGCTCCGACGAACATGGGCAAAAAATTGAGGATAAAGCCAAAGAGGCCGGTGTGACTCCTATTGAGTATGTAGACGGTATTGTAAAACTTTTCAAGCAACTTTGGGAGGAACTTAACATTACCAATGATGATTTTATTCGTACTACGGAAGAACGTCATACAAAAGTAGTGCAAATGCTATTTCAAAGGGCTTATGATAAAGGGGATATTTATTTAGGGAAATATGAAGGTTGGTATTGCGTGCCCGATGAAACTTTTTGGCCTGAAAATAAGTTGACGGAAGAAAAGACTTGTCCCGATTGCGGCAGAGCCTTGCAAAGGGTGAGTGAAGATGCCTATTTCTTTAGGATGTCAAAATATGCCGATCGGTGGCTTACATTTATTGATGAACATCCCGATTTCATTGAACCTTTGTCACGGCGAAATGAAATGATACAATTTGTGAAAAACGGGTTGGAAGATTTGTGTGTGTCTCGTACCAGTTTTACCTGGGGCGTGCCGGTACCGTTTGATCCGAAACATGTCGTATATGTGTGGTTTGATGCTCTTGTGAATTACATCACTGCCATAGGCATTATGGATAATCCGGAGATGTTTAAGAAATATTGGCCGGCGGACGTTCATTTGGTAGGAAAAGAAATCGTCCGTTTCCACTCTATTATTTGGCCGATTATGCTCATGAGTCTTGATATTCCGTTGCCGAAAAAGATTTACGGTCACGGTTGGCTTATTGTTGATGGCGAAAAAATGTCAAAATCTTTAGGAAATGTGGTGGATCCTATTCCTCTTATTCATGAATTTGGCTCAGATGCTATTCGTTACTATCTTTTGAATGATATTCAATTAGGGCAAGATGGGAACTTTAGCCGTAAACGCCTGATTAATCGAATCAATTCAGATTTATCCAATGATTTAGGGAATTTGCTTTATCGCACATTGTCCATGGTGGAAAAATATAGAAATGGTCATTTATATCAAGGTGATCCGACAGGGGACGAAATTGTTCGTGATGCTTCAGCAGAAGTGCGTCATCATGGAGAAGAAACTTTAGCTGCATTCCGAAAAAATATGGATGATTGGAAAATTAATGATGCACTGAAAGGCGTTTGGACATATATTCGCTCTCTGAATAAATATATTGATATTACTATGCCTTGGGCATTGGCGAAAGATGAAAATAAGAAAGCAACATTGGATGCAGTTCTTTACCATTTGTGTGAAGGTATGCGTTTCGTCTCTCTGATGGTAGAGCCCTTTATTCCGTTGGCAGCGGAAAAAATGTGGAATCAATTAGGACTTACAGATTTTGCTAAAGCCAATTATAATGACCTTACATGGGGCGGTATTGCTGACGATACAGAAGTACATAAAGGGGATCCCATATTTCCGCGTATTGATATAAAAGAAGAGGAAGCGGAAGAAGAGGAAAAAGTGATAAAAGAACCGCACTTACCGGGCATTTCTATTGACGATTTTTTCAAAACGGAACTTCGTGTAGCAGAAATTTTGACAGCGGAAAAAGTGAAGAAATCAAAGAAATTGTTGAAACTTACCGTATCCCTTGGTAATGGTGAAGAAAGAACCGTGGTGAGTGGTATTTCTGAATATTATGAACCGTCGGCGCTTATTGGAAAGCATGTGATTTTTGTTGCGAATTTGAAACCGGCAAAGCTTATGGGGATTGAATCACAAGGAATGATTTTAGCGGCCTCAAAAGATGATAAATTAGTAGTGCCTTTTGTGGATATGCCTGCCGGAAGTCGCGTGAAATGATGAGGCTTTTTGATAGTCATGCACACGTATATGATAAACAATTTGATTCCGATAGAGACTCCATGCTGAAAAATGTTTTTCGCACCGTAGATTATGTCGTGTGTCCATCGGAAAATGTAGAAACATCAAGGCAGACAGTGGCATTGCTTCCTTGCTATGCCGGACTTTATGGGGCAGTGGGGATTCATCCTCATGAAACGAAAAATGCCACTGATGAGGCATTACAAGAGATAGCGAATTTGGCAAAATCTGATGATAAAGTAGTGGCTATCGGAGAAATAGGATTGGACTACTATTATTTTTATAGCCCAAAAGAAATACAGAAAATTTGGTTTGAAAAGCAAATTGAATTGGCAAAAGAGTTGGATTTGCCGATCATTATTCATGATAGAGAGGCTCATGGTGATACGTTTTCTATCTTAAAAAAACAGGCATCGACGAAACTTCGGGGGATTATGCATTGTTATGGCGGTAGCGTAGAGATGGCGAAAGAGTTGATGAAATTAGGCTTTTATATTTCCTTCGCCGGCCCCGTGGTATTTCCTAAAAGCAGCAAATTAAAAGAAGTGGCAAAAGCGATTCCTTTAGACCGTCTTCTCATTGAAACGGATAGCCCTTATTTGACACCGCCGCCGCATCGGGGTGAAAGAAATAATCCGTCATATGTTCGTTTTGTGGCAGAAGAAATAGCTCGTTTAAAGCAGATTTCGGTAGAAACAGTTGTCGAGCAAACACGACAAAATGCGCTTCATATTTATCAAATAAAGAAATAACGGTACTGTCTTGGCAGTGCCGTTTTGTATTTATGAAAAGAGCATAGTATAATAACCATATAAATAAAAGGAGATTTTTTATGCGTATTAATGACTTTTTTGATGGTTCTATTGAAAATATACATATAGCAGTCATTGGTGATTTGATATTGGATGAATATTTATGCGGAGAAGTGACTCGGATTTCTCCGGAGGCTGCTGTGCCGGTGAATGTAATTAAGTCACGGAAATTCGTTCCCGGCGGGGCAGCTAATACAGCAGCGAATTTGGCAGGATTAGGCGTCAATGTGCATATGGCAGGAGTCTATGGACATGATCAAAATGGATCGGTGGTACACTCTTTGCTTAAAGCATTGCCTATTGATATGTCCGGAGTCCTTCTTTGTGATGACATAGAAACAACGACGAAGATTAGGGTGCAAAGTGGCGGACATCAGATGATTCGTCTTGATTTTGAGAAAGTACGTCCCATTGATGAAGCAGTGGAAGAAAAAATTTTTCAATGGGTGAATGATTTATCTTCTCGTCGACTTCATGCGATCATTTTGTCGGATTATGCTAAAGGAGTGATGACGGAATCACTGACGCAGCGGATTATTTCTTTGGGAAAAGAAAAAGGAATACCGGTTATCGTTGATCCGAAAGGGAAAAATTGGGGGAAATATAAAGGCGCTTTTGGAATTACGCCGAACATAAAAGAGTTGGCGGAAGGTATCGGTTATGTTGTGAATAATGATGATGCATCGGTGGAAGCAGCCGGGCAATTTTTGCGGAAGAAATATGCTTTAGATTATGTGTTCATTACTCGATCGGAAAAAGGATTGTCTTGTATATCTAATGGGTCGTCTATTCATAAAGAATCGGTAACGAAAGAAGTTTTTGATGTGTCCGGTGCCGGTGATACGGTAGTGGCGGTACTTACCACAGCGATTGTGATGGGATTAAGTATGGAAGATGCGCTTGTACTGGCAAATACGGCTGCCGGTGTGGCTATTTCCAAATCAGGGACATATTGTGTGAAAAAAGAAGAAATATGGGAAGCTATATCGGAGAAATCTTATCAAATAAAAAAGGTTTTGACGTGGGAAGAAGCAAAGGCACACTGTGAACAGTGGAAACGGCAAGGCGATAGTATCGTTTTTACAAATGGTTGTTTTGATTTGCTTCATCGGGGGCATTTGATTTATTTAAAACAAGCGGCTGCATTAGGCGATCATTTAATAGTGGGGCTTAATTCCGATCGTTCAGTGAAAGCATTGAAAGGTGTTACACGTCCGGTAAATAATCAAGAAGAACGAGCGTTTATGCTTTTGGCGTTACCTTATATAGATGAAGTGGTTATTTTTGATGAAGATACACCGGTAAAATTATTGGCCTATTTGAAACCTGATATTTTAGTCAAAGGTGGCGACTACAAAGTAGAGGACGTGGCAGGAAAAGAATATGCAAAAGAAGTACGTATTCTTCCTTTTGTAGAAGGATATTCCACTACGATGATAATTGAAAAAATGAAGAAATAAGGCGTGCAAAAAGCCTTTGGACAGATGATGATTTGTGTCTGTTACAAAGGCTTTTTTGTTTTACTTAATTTTTTTGTAGTAATAGCCTAAAGCTAAGAGGCAGAAAATATTGAGCCATCCAATGATACCCATGCCTCGTGCTGTTCCGAATATTTCTAAGATAAATCCGGTGAAAAGGCTACCGAATGGGGCGACGCCTAAAAAGACAAAAGTATAAAGGCCCATGATGCGTCCGGTGTATTCTGCCGGAGTCGCCATTTGAATGGCGGTATTACAATTGACGATAAATAAAATAACGGCACTGCCTAAAAGGGTAAAAAGAATCATGGCAGGTAGGAAGGATGATGTGAGGCTGATGAGAATAAGAAGGAAGCCGCAAATGAGCCCAATGATGAAAATCTTTTTTTGAGAGAAATAATTTTGTGATGTGGCGGAAAATAATCCGCTTAGCATGGCACCCATTCCGACAAAGAAAAGAATAGTGCTGAATCCCGATAGTCCTTTATTAAGTACCCGATCGGAAAAGAGCGGCGCGAAGTTGGAAAAGTTTAATACTAATCCGCTTACAATGGCAATGCCAATTAAGTCACAAAGAATGATGGAGTTATTTTTGGCTACTTTGAGTCCGATGATAATTTCTTTTAGTGGGTGTTTCTTTCTGCCGGTATAAGGAACGGAATTGACGTTAATGCGATGATAAGTCCATAATATTGGAAGAATTGATAAGGCGTATAAAAAGAAAACGGAGCTGTAAGAAAGATAGGTCAGCAAAAAAGCAGCTAATACAGGGCCAACCATACGGGTAATGTTAAAATTGGCGGAGTTCAAACTGATGGCACTGTGCAATGCTTTAGGGCCTACTAATTCAGGCATAAATGCCAAACGAGCAGGCATGTCAAAAGCGTCAATGGTGCCGCAAAAGAAAGCAAAAAATAGGAGCCAATAATAATTTTCATATCCAAAAAACAATAGTAATCCCAATAGCGCAGATTCGATAATATATATGGCTTGTGTGGCTACTAATATTTTCCTTTTATTATGTTGATCAATCCATACGCCCGAGAAGAGGGTAAAAAGGAGACTGGGGAGAAATTGAAAGGCTGAAAGCGTACCTAATAAAATGGCAGAATCTGTCATGCGATAGACAAGCCATTGCTGAGCCGTTAATTGCACCCAGAAACCCACAAGGGCAATCCATCCGGTTATCCAAAAGAGTCTGTAATTTTTATTTTGAAGTGCCGGAAAAAATGACAATATTTTTTGCATCAATGTCCTGATTTCTGATAAATAATTCTTGTTTTGTTAAGAAAAAGAATAAAAATGTTATAAACTATATTTATAATAGCATACTCTTAAACCCAAAGAAACAGGATGTGTTTAAGGAGAATAGAGATAATTGGTGTAAAAAGGAATTTGATGGGAAAATAAAAAAAGCCGTATATTTTAGAGATAATCCGACTTTTACAGATAGTATTTCGTGCAGTTGAATGGGCTATTATTTCATGAATAATTCATACAGTACTTTGATGAAAAAGATGGTAAGAACGAACATGATAACAGGGCGTACATTTTTTGGGCCGCTTTTTTCAAAGTAGGTGGCGCCTAAATAGTTTCCTGCCATATTAAAGAAACCGGATATGAGTCCTAAGGTGATCCAAACGGTATCGTTCATGAAAAATACGGCTAAGGCAGCTACATTGGTAGTGCTGTTGATGACTTTTGTGATTCCATTGGATTGGCTCAATTTTACATGGGCAAGACCAACTAAAAGGAGAATAAGAAAAGTGCCTGTGCCGGGGCCGTAGAAGCCGTCATAAATACCTAATATGAAAGCAATAAAACAACTTATGAGTGCAGTTTTTGTAAATGGATAGGATTTTTTTTCTTCCATGCTTTTTTTCTGTGTCACGTAAAGTGCGGTGAGCGGTAAGATGATAAGCATAAAGAAAAGAAAAATTTCAGCATCTAAGAGTAAGGCTAAGTGCGCTCCCAATGAAGAGCCTAAGATGGCAAAGACGACACCGGGAAGAGCGGTACGCCAGGGAATAAGACCGCTCTTAGCAAATTTTGCCGTAGTGAGTAATGTACCCATGGCTGCACTTAATTTGTTTGTGGCAATGGAGTTGTGAATGGGGACACCGGCAATGATATAGGCAGGTAAGGAAATGAGTCCACCACCACCGGCGATGGCGTCTATAAATCCGGCTAAAAAACTTAAAGGGCAAACAATGAGATAGGCGATAATGTCCATAACAACCTCGTGAAAATATATTTCAATCATTATAACATAAGTGAATTGCTTTTTTGGTAATAAAAAAGATTTGGTAACAGGCGATTATTGCTTGAGATACCAAATCTGTTTCATTTATAATGCTTTAACGATGGTGCCGCCGCCTAAAAGACGATCACCTCGGTAAAATACCACTGATTGTCCTGATGTGATAGCGCGTTGCGGTTCATCGAAGGTGACAATGGCTTGTCCTTTATCATCAAGAGATACCAAGCACGGATGCACACGGATGCCATAGCGAATTTTGGCTTCACAGCGAAATTCCTGAGCCGGTGGAGTGCCGTCTGTAAAATCCAGTTCAGTGGCTAAAAGTTTGCTGCGAAATAGCTCATCATTTCCACCGACAATGACTTGGTTTTTCACGGAATCTAATGCGACCACATAGAGCGGTGTGCGATAAGCGATACCCAGTCCTTTACGCTGACCGATGGTATAATGCGGAAGTCCTTTATGGCGTCCCAAGACATGACCGTCCGTATGAACGATATCTCCCGGGCGGAAGGCTTCAGGTGCGTGGTTTTCTAAAAATTCTACATAAGACTTTTCGCTTGTAAGGAAACAAATATCTTGCGATTCCGCTTTATTAAATGTAGGAAGTCCTTTCTCTTTCGATATACGACGGGTATCTTTTTTGAAAATACGACCTAAAGGAAATAAAATATGTGCCAACTGTTCTTGATTGAGATGGTACATCATATAAGATTGATCCTTGCCTATGTCTATGCCTTTTTCCACTTGATATTTTTGTCGTTCCCGATCATAAACAATTCGTGCATAGTGACCGGTAGCAAAATAGGGAGCATCGAAATAGTTACGCATGGCATCATAAAAAAGACCAAATTTAATTTTGAAATCACAAATCATACAAGGGTTTGGTGTAATTCCATTTTTATAAGAATCAATGAAATAAGAAAGTACAACGTTATTGTACAATTCCTTTACATCCAATACCTTGTGCGGAATGCCAAGAAATTTTGCCATTTCTACGGCATCTGATACATCTTGTCCTTCAAATTGATTCATGGTTGCCCCATAAACTTCATAACCGCTTTCTTGTAAAAGACGCACGGTTAAAGTACTGTCAACGCCACCGGACATGGCGACGACGACTTTTTTTCTTTCTGTCATATAAAAATCCTTTCTAAAAACCATCATTCTATCGCAACGGAGTGAAAGTCCGAAGGAATGAAAATATTATACCACAGACATAAATAGAGAAAAATAGAAATTTGTATGAATAAAGACGAGAGCATGAAAAAGATGATTTCAACTAAAAAGCCAAAGACCGATGAAAAAGGTGCTTTGGCTTGAAATAGTAGATGGAGGAAAGGAATTATTTCCCGGTAAATTTAGGAGGGCGTTTTTCTAAAAAGGCAGTGATTCCTTCCTTGAAATCGTCGCTTTCTGCACATTGTGAAACATATTTCAACTCAGTACTCATGAACTTTTCAAAATCATGATATAAAGATTCAAAGATAAGTTTTTTCGTGTTTTGGTAAACAAGGGTAGGTCCCTTGGCTAATTTTTCAGCAAAGGTGATAGTTTGAGGAAGAAGGTCTGCTTTCGCTACTACAGATTTAATAAGACCTAAGCGGTAGGCTTCCTCGGCAGAAACCGGTCTGCCGGTGATGAACATGTCCATCGCTTGCATAGCGCCTACCATGCGCGGTAGGAAATAAGTGCCGCCTGTGTCAGGGCAAAGACCGATGCCTACAAAAGCTTGAATGAATTTGGCATTTTCAGCAGCAAAAATAAAATCAGCGGCTAAGGCAATATTGGCACCGCCACCGGCAGCGGCTCCGGACACAGCAGCTATGACAATTTTCTTCATTTTTTTCATGTATAAAACAATTTCAGACACTCGTTTAGCTAAAGGCCCCATAGATTTTTCTACGAAATCAGGTTCTTGACAATGATCTTTCATGTATTGGATATTTCCGCCGCCGGAAAAAGCACGACCGGCACCGGTAATAATTACAATATGTGCATCTTTTGATTCTTCAGTTTCTTTTAACGCGGCTAAAATTTCATCAGCCATAGTGAGATCAATGGCATTTAACGTAGCATTATGGTCTAAGGTGATTAGTGCCACGTGATTTTTGAAAGATAAATGAAGTCGAGTGTACATGAGAAGCCTCCTTTATAACATGAATTAGATATTATTATTATAGCATGGTAAGGGCGCTGAAAGGCTTCATGGGCGAACTAATTTATCTATAAAGGGGTATATGCGGGATGTATCACATAGGGGTAGGGCATGGGGGAAGAAAGAAAATAAATTTATTTTTTGCAAGATTGTTGTCACAGTTTTTATTCGTGTTTATACTATTTGTAGAAATTCGTTATTATATGGCTACAATATATAGTGGATTTTTCGTATTTGCATGTTATAAAATAAATCTATAACAGCATGGAGGATGTGAAACGTTATCGTGAAACATTTACTAAAATTTTCGATTTACTATTACTTGTCGTATGCTTCTCATTTTTTTTGATTTCACGGAAAATGAGTTATGACATTTTGGCGTTTTAGTTATGATATTTTGGCTATTCCCTTTTTGTTGAATATGTTGTAACATAAGTTTCGACACAACATGTTGTGTTTTTCGACAAATATTTTTCAATATTTTGTATTTCTACGGAAATGAAATAATAAATCACTGAGGAGCGTATCATGAACACAGATCAACAGGAAAACATTATCGTTCGCAATAATGTTATTAAAAGAAATGGACAGGAAGTATCATTTGATATTTCAAAAATTATCAACGCAATTGCAAAGGCAAATCATGAGGTGGATGGGATTCATCAGCTGAATAAATTTCAAATTCGTGCTATTGCCGATAACATTGCCAAAAAGATTACGGACTATTCTCGAGCTGCTCATGTAGAGGATATTCAGGACATGGTAGAAACGGGTATCATGGAAATGCGCGGTTATGAAGTGGCGCAGAAATATGTACGTTATCGTTATAAACGTGAAATTTCACGTAAGAGTAATACTACCGATGATGGCATTTTATCTCTTATTGAATTGAATAATGAAGAGGTAAAGCAGGAAAATTCAAATAAAAATCCGATCATAAATTCTACACAGCGTGATTATATGGCAGGAGAGGTTTCAAAAGATTTGACTCGTCGTCTTTTGTTACCTGAAGATATTGTAAAGGCTCATGAGGAAGGCATTATTCATTTTCATGATGCGGATTATTTCGCACAGAAAGAGCATAATTGCGATTTGATTAATTTGGAGGATATGCTTCAGAATGGCACGGTTATCAGTCAGACAATGATTGAAAAGCCCCATTCCTTCTTTACCGCTTGTAACGTGACAACGCAGATTGTGGCGCAAGTAGCATCCAATCAGTATGGAGGACAATCGTTCACGTTGTCTCATTTGGCACCGTTTGTTGATATTAGTCGTAAAAAAATAAGAAAAGAAATTATTGAAGAACGAAAAATCACCGGCGAGCCAATGGATGATGATATTATTGATAAGATTACTGAAGCTCGTTTGAAAGAGGAAATTAAGAATGGTATTCAGACTATTCAGTATCAGCTTATTACATTGATGACTTGCAATGGTCAGGCACCGTTCGTGACTATGTTTATGTATTTGGACGAAGTGCCGGATGGACAAATTAGAAAAGATCTAGCCATGATCATACGGGAAGTTTTATTGCAGCGCATGAAGGGCGTAAAAAATGAAAAGGGCGTATGGATTACACCGGCATTTCCGAAATTAATTTATGTGTTGGATGAAGATAATATTCATGAAGATTCGCCTTATTACGATTTGACGAAATTAGCGGCAGAGTGTACAGCAAAGCGTTTGGTTCCTGATTATATTTCTGCTAAGGTAATGAAGGAAAATAAAGAAGGGGATGTGTATCCTTGCATGGGTTGCCGCAGCTTCCTTACACCTGATACAGAAGGATTGGGCGAAGGCAGAAAGCATAAGTATTATGGCCGATTCAATCAAGGCGTAGTGACCTTGAATTTGGTGGACGTGGCTTGTTCGTCTGAAGGAAATATGGAAGACTTTTGGAAGATTTTAGATGAACGTCTTGAGCTTTGTCATAGAGCGCTCCGTTGCCGGCATGAAAGACTTTTGGGAACCGTGTCTGATGTAGCACCGATTCTTTGGCAAAATGGGGCATTGGCAAGATTGAAAAAGGGCGAAACGATAGATAAGTTGTTATTTAATAATTACAGTACAATTTCCTTAGGATATGCCGGTTTGTATGAAATGTGCATGAGAATGCTTGGCGTATCACACACGACGGAAAAAGGACGGGAATTTGCTATTCGTGTCATGGAGAAATTGAATGATGCCTGCGCTAAATGGAGAGCAGAAGAAAATATCAGTTACTCTGTATATGGCACACCGATGGAATCAACAACGTATAAATTTGCTAAGTGCTTGCAGAAGCGTTTTGGCATTATTCCCGGTGTAACGGATAAAAATTATATTACCAATAGCTATCACGTTCATGTAGCGGAAAAAATTGATGCGTTCCATAAACTGAAATTTGAATCGGATTTCCAAAAACTTTCCGGCGGCGGTGCTATTTCTTATATCGAAGTGCCGAATATGCAAAATAATATTCCTGCGGTTATTTCTGTGATGAAATATATTTATGATAATATTATGTATGCAGAGTTGAATACGAAGAGTGATTACTGCATGGAATGCGGGTATGACGGAGAAATAAAAATTATTGAAGATGAAAGTGGGAAATTAATTTGGGAATGCCCGAATTGCGGCAACGAAGATCAGCATAAAATGTCGGTAGCTCGTCGGACTTGCGGATATATCGGTACGCAATTCTGGAATCAAGGACGTACTCAGGAAATAAAGGATCGCGTGCTTCATTTATAATAAAAAGGACGGCTCGCATAGCCGTCTTTATTTTCTAAGGAAGAGAATGTTATGAAATATGCCGGAATAAAAGAATATGATATTGCTAACGGACCGGGCATACGGTTCTCTCTCTTCGTATCGGGGTGTACACATAGATGCAAGGGATGTTTTAATCCTCATACATGGGATTTTAATTATGGTAAGGATTTCACCAAAGAAACGGAAGACTATATCATTGAAAAGTTGGGACAAGATTGTTACCAAGGTATGACACTGTTGGGCGGTGAGCCTATGGAGCCGGTCAATCAAAAAGGACTACTCCCTTTGGTGCGTCGATTTAAGGAAACCTATCCGGAAAAGGATTTATGGTGTTTCTCCGGATTTCTCTTTGATGAAGAAATATTAGGACGTTTTGCAAAAACGATGCCTGAAACGATGAAATTACTTTCGTATATTGACGTGTTGGTAGATGGAGAATTTGTTCTGGAAAAGAAAGATATTACCCTTCTTTTTAAGGGATCATCAAATCAAAGAACGATTGATGTGCAAAAATCTTTGAAAACAGGAGATATTGTATTTTGGAATCCTCGTGATACGAGTATCTCTGCTATGGCAAAGATATAAACAAACAATAAAAAACCTGCTTAATGCAGGTTTTTTATTTATGCAAAATCGCAATATTTATTGTTCAATGACTTCTTTGATGTCATGAAGTAAAACGTCGAAAGGACGATATCCGGATAGACGATGAATGGGATTCCCATCTTTAAATATAATTAGTGTGGGAATGGACATAATTTCAAAGCCTTCGGAAAGAGAAGATACTTCATCTACATTTACTTTGTATACACGAAGATCAGATAATTCTTCTGCTACTTTTTCTACCACCGGTGCCATCATACGGCAGGGCTGACACCATACAGCCCAAAAGTCAATGAGTGCATAGCCTTTTTGATTAGTTATTTCTTGTACAAATTCATCAGTTGATTTCAGTTCTTTTACCATTGAGTTCTCCTTTTGAATAAATCTAATTGTTTCGATTTCCTGTATTGATTATATAATAGAATTTTTGGTATGTAAAGGGATGAATACGTTACATGATATTTCATCTATCACTGATGTAAAGCCAATCATTTTCGTAGAGAATGGTATTTCCGTTAGGTATGATTACATTGTTTTTGCGAATAATTAAAATAATCAAATTTTTATCCGGTACAACGTCCATAATTCGTCCGCCCAGCCAAGGATCGTCTTTTGTTACTTCTTTTTCGTATAGATGCACGGTACTGATTTCTCCGCCTTCTTTGCCGCCAAGAACTAAGGTGTCACCTTTTTTGAGTATGGTATCGCCTTTGGGAAGAACTTTTTCATGATTTCGTATAATTAACGCCATAATACATTCCGGCGGAAGGATGATATCGGATATTTTTTTCCCTTCCCATGCGTGACCCTGGTGGAGTGTAAATTGAAGGAATTCCACCGGCATTTCCTGTGTATAGTCATTAAATGTTTTGAGAACGTTTTCATTATCATCAATCATGTCCAGCTTTTTAGCTACAACAGGTAATAATGTGCCTTGAATTAAAATGGAAAACAGAACGATGAAAAAGACGATGTGAAAAATATCATTTGTCAGAGAGTTTGTACCGGTGATAGCCATAATAGCAAATACAATAGATGCAGCACCGCGCATGCCTGACCATGCAATGAAAAGTTGTTGTCTCAAAGGACTGTGAAATGGTGTCATTAAAAGTGCTATTGCCAGAGGTCGAGCAATAAAAGTAAGGAAAAGTGCAATAGAAAAAGCAGTTACTGATACAATCGGTAATTCTGATGGGAAGGAAAGAAGTCCCAGGAGGAAAAAGAGAAACATTTGCATGAGACCGGTTAGTCCTCCAAGAAAATTAAGTATGGCTTTTTTCCTTGGAATTTGGCTATTTCCTAAAATAATGCCGGCAATGTATACCGCTAAATAGCCGTTGCCATTAAGGAGATAGGGAACGGTATAAGCGATAAGAGCAATTCCGACTATAAAGGCGGTGTCTAATATGGAATCGGAAATATCAAAGCGAATAAGAATTTGTTTTGCTATAAGTGCAAAACAAACACCACCGATAATACCTATAACAACTTGTGACAACAATAAAAGCAACATATCACTTATGCTATAACTGCCGCCGGTTATGGAAGTAAGGACAATAATTGTGAGTAAGTAAGAAAATGGGTCGTTACTACCGCTTTCTACTTCCAGGAGGGGGGCGGTATTATATTTCAAATTCATCTTTTTTGAACGAAGAATTGAAAAGACAGAAGCGGCATCGGTAGAACAGATGACAGCACCTGTAAGAAGTGCTTCATGCCAATTAAAACCTAAAGTATAGTGACAGAAAAGACCGACTAATCCACCGGTAAGAATGGTTCCTATCGAAGAGAGTAGGATGGCTTTTGTCGCAATGGGTTTGGCTGTACTCCACTTTGTACCGGCACCACCGTAAAACATAATAAAGATGAGTGCGATAGAACATAATTGGTTGGCGAAAGAATAATTATCAAAAGTAATTTTAAATAATCCGTCGCTGCCGAAGAGCATACCTAATAGAATGAAAATAAGTAAGCCGGGCACACCGGTTTTTCTGAGCATGCGTTGAAATGCGATGCAAAAGAAAATAACAATAGCGATGAGAAATAATATTTTTTCCAAGGGATCTCCTTTTTGTTCGTAAATAGTAAAATAGATGAATAGATTTATTTCTTTTATTATACATGAAATTATTTGAGTGTAAGTTATTTTATAAAAAATGATTTGCCTACTAATTAGGAGGAAATAAAAAAAGCGGACAAGCCGCCTCTTTGGATGTAGATAAATGCGTTGTTGTGTTATTTAGCGATAGCAAGATATATTATTTCATTTTATTTTGTTTGTGAAATATATAAAATAATGCACCGGCGATAGCGGCAAGCACGCAGCAAGTGACTCCGATTTCCAATTTATAGTCTATCAGGAGTGTCCAGTTTTCTCCCAAAAAATCACCCATGTAAATAAGAAAAATTGTCCATGGTATGGTACCTAAAAGTGTATAGATAATAAATCTTTTGATGGGATACTTAGCGATGCCGGCAGGGAGTGAAATGAAGGTGCGAATACCCGGTAGAAGGCGACCGGTAAAAACCGCTAAGCCACCGTATTTCTCGAAGCAATTTTTGGCTAAACTTAATTTTTTTGCGCCTAATCCGCCTTTTGCCGTATGGCGAAGCATGAGATTTCTACCGCCCTTAAGACCCATGTAATAAGAAAGAAGAGAGCCTGCCAATCCGGCGATAGTGGCTACAATGGTAGCCGTGGTGAAATCAAAAATGTGCTGTGATACTAAAAAACCGGCGAAACCTAAAATAATTTCGCTGGGAATGGGAATATTCATATTCTCCAAGGCCATACAAATAAATAGAGCGATGTAGCCCCAATCCAGTAAAAAATGTACAATGAAATCCATAATTTTCCTTTAGTGATTATTATTCAAATAGTGATACAAATGAATTTAGCCATGATTATTTCTCCGTTTTTTATGGTATGTTTTCTTTTGAGTGTGTTGAAGGAAATAGTAATCATAAGCGTTTTCATCTTAAATTACACTTTATTATCTCTATCGTTTTTTGTCAATGCTTTTGCAGAAATGGTAGGGAAATGAAGAACGGGGTTTATGAAGGATGTCATGGAAATGCCCATTGTATAAGGGGAAATTGACTATTATAAGGCGTTTGGTATAATAGAAATAATAACGGAAGGAAGAATATCATGTTACCACGTGAGGTATTGCAGAAATATTTTGGTTATAATACATTTCGACCTGCACAGGAAAATATTATTCAGGCAATTCAAGATGGACGGAAGGTGCTGGCAATTATGCCGACCGGCGCCGGAAAGTCCATCTGTTTTCAGGTGCCTGCGTTATTATTTCCTTATGGAACGGTTGTGATTTCGCCTTTAATTTCTTTGATGAAAGATCAAGTGGAAGCATTGGTGGCGCAAGGGATTCCTGCGTCTTTTGTTAATTCAACGATTTCTTATGAGGAGTCTATCGAACGTCTTCGCGATTTGTATCGCGGAAAAATAAAAATTTTGTATATGGCACCGGAAAGGCTTATGGCGCCGCATTTTGTTTCATGCTTAGAGAAAGTGCCGTTATCTATGGTGGTTATTGATGAGGCACATTGTGTATCTCAATGGGGACATGATTTTCGTCCGTCATATAGCTTAATCAAAGGCGTGATTGATAGATTGTCATCTAAGCCGATAATTACGGCCTTTACTGCTACGGCTACGACACTTGTGGAAGCGGATATGAAAATGCTTTTGGGCTTGACTGATGCTATGGTGTTTCGCACAGGGTTGGATCGACCGAATTTATCGTTTCGTGTTTTTCGTCATGTGGATAAGGAAAATTTTATTTTTTCCTATACGAAAAGTCATCAAAAGGAAAGCGGTATTATTTATTGCGCCACTCGAAAGTCTGTGGATGAAATATATGAGCATCTTCAGCGTGAGGGCATTTCGGCAGGGCGCTATCATGCAGGCATGACAGACAAGGAACGGCAGTTGGCACAAGATGATTTTTCTTATGATCGTATTCAAGTTATGGTGGCGACTAATGCGTTTGGCATGGGGATAGATAAAAGCAATGTGCGTTATGTGATTCATTACCAAATGCCCAAAAGTTTAGAGGCTTATTATCAAGAAGCCGGGCGTGCCGGACGAGATGGGGCAAAGGCAGAGTGCATTTTGCTTTATAGCGGAGCAGATAGTGAAATTCAACGTTATCTTATTGAAATAAGTGATAAACCGGAAGAACAACGACATCATGACTATGAAAGACTTCATGCGATGGAGAAATATGCACAGACCTCACAATGTTTGCGGAATACGATATTAGATTATTTTGGTGAAAAAGAAAATTCACCTTGCGGGCATTGTGGAAATTGTGAAAATGAATCGTGTCGTGTGGATATTACGGACATGGCACAATTGGTATTTCGCACGGTGGCTGCGGTGAAAGGTCATTTCGGCGCGTCTGTGATTGCGCAAATATTAAAGGGAAGCCAAAGGAAAATGGTAATGGCAAAACACTTGGATCAGGTGCTTACTTTTGGTAAATTGCAGAGCGCTAAACTTATGCATATCAGAGATTTGATTACGTCACTTATGGCTGATGGATATTTAGATAAAGATAAAGAATTTGGAACCATTGAACTTACACCATTGGCGAAAGCCGTTCTGGCAGGTCAAAAGAAAGTGAGAGGTATGGCAGTGGGATTTTATGAGTTGGTGGCGGATGACATCAGTGAAGCAAACCCACCTGCTCCGGATAGATCCCTTTTTGACCAACTTCGAGAATTACGCGCTATTATCGCGAAAGAAGAACATGTGCCGCCTTTTGTGGTTTTTTCTGATGCCACTTTAGAGGATATGATTCGTTTGTCACCGAAAAATCAAGAGGATATGGCAAAAGTGCATGGTGTTGGAGCTTTTAAGTTACAGAAATATGGCACACGTTTTTTGGATATCTTTCATCAGAATCAAAAAGTGACAGTGCCTGATGAAAGAATAACGAATGAAGCTCTTTTGAAACGATTATACACACTTCGTCGCCGTATTTGTGAGGAAAGAAAAGTAGCAACGCGACAGATTTTTACCGATGCCATGTTGGAACAAATGGCAGAGATGCGGCCGACGACATTGAAAGAGTTAAAAGAAATTAAAGGCATTGGTGAAAGAAAAGCTCAACAATACGGACTCTTATTTCTTCCCATTCTTCAAGGAAAAAAGGCAACTATAAAAGATATACAAGAGGCGCCGGTGGAGGGAGATATTGCAGAAAAGGCGTTTATTCTTTATTTGCAAAAAGTAAGGCAGCAAATAGCTGTGCGAAATGGGAAAAAAGACGAAGATATTCTGTCGGATGATGCTTTGCGTATGATGGCACGAGAAAAGAAAATACCGGTAAACTTTCCTCATGAATACGGAGAAAAATTCAGGAATGCCATCATGGTATACGAAGAAATTATCAAGAAGAAAATATAGGGGTAAAATCAATATAGTTCCCTTGAATTTACGATTTTCTTTACTATTTCAAAAAAATGCATTGACAGACTGAAAGTTAGCCACTATAATTAACTATGTTACCGGGGCATAGCGCAGTTTGGTAGCGCACTTGGTTCGGGACCAAGGGGTCGCAGGTTCAAATCCTGCTGCTCCGACCACATGCGGGTGTAGCTCAATGGTAGAGCGCCAGCCTTCCAAGCTGGTTACGAGGGTTCGATTCCCTTCACCCGCTCCATTTTTTTAGACTTTCTTTTATGAGAAGGTCTTTTTCTTTTGGGTATATGAGTGCTGTATATAAAATATTTATTGTTTCCTAATAAAATGCTATAATGACAACAAACAGGTATTGATAAGGGGGATGTATGGCGCGAATAAAGGGATTAAAGCGATGGGACGGAATTACGATACCGGAGTGGTATACTCTTTTCGCGACCAAGGCAATTATCTCCGATTTAATGATGCGTATGATTTTTACCCTTTACCATGCACCAAAACATACAGATAATGCCGGGCATTTAGCCGAAGGATTATTCATGGAGTATCGGGCACTTAATGCGGCTGTCGGTTGGGCAGGAAATAAAATAAAAGATTGGTATGAAACAAAATCTGAAACTGATAAGGACATGTCTCAGACGCGTTTATCTATGGCACCATGGCAATATGTCTTTGATGGGAAAGAAGATGAATACGGCACCTATTTGTGGATGATCAAACCGGCGATGCTAAGCGCTTTAAGCGAAATAGAAAAAGCGGATATTTCTGTTGTTGGACACATTTGGAGACTTTTAGCGAAAGATAATTCATCTTTTGGCGCAGAAGGGAATCTATTTTCTGCTACGGCTGATGAAACAGTGGCACATATACGAGAGTTACTGATTGAAAAAGAAAGTTTCTTTCGCAAATCATTACCGGATATACCTTGTTGTGTCGTATGCGGAGCGACACGTGTCTCTATTCTTCGTGTAGTTTCTTATGGGGATGATGAAGAAAAACGAAAAGGCCTCATTTTTTGCCCTACGCATGGATCACTTTTTGCCGCACATTTGATTTCTTTCAGTAGCGGTGGGCGTTTGATTATTTCAGCAAAACTATCAGATACAGAGCAAGAGCAATTTAATTTACATAAAGGTCAGCTTATTCATGGTCGTTTCAGTGGACGGCGTATGGCTGCTCATAGGAAAATATGTCATGAGGAAGGACGGAGAGAAAAATGATTTTATCAGGAAAAGAAATTGTTCGTCATATGGGAGAAGAAATTATTATCAATCCCTTTCATGAAAATCAAGTAAATCCCAATAGTTACAATTTGACGTTGGCAGATGAACTGATGATTTATGAAAATCATGAATTGGATATGAAAAAGGAAAATAAAGGACATCTTATTCATATTCCGGAAGAAGGGTATTTGCTTGAACCGAACAAATTATATTTAGGGAGAACGCAGGAGTATACAGAAACCAAGTGTTTTGTACCTATGTTGGAAGGTCGTTCTTCTGTCGGACGTTTGGGACTTTTTATTCATGTGACTGCCGGCTTTGGTGATGTGGGTTTTTCCGGGTATTGGACACTGGAAATGTTTTGCGTTCAGCCTATTCGTATTTATGCCGGTGTGCAGATTTGTCAAATTTATTTTCACACTGTATTAGGTGAAGCAGATACTTATGCTCATGGTAAATATCAGCATAATAAAGGTATTCAACCGAGCTTACTTTACAAAGATTTCAAAAAGTAGTATGATAATAGTAATTTAATGAGTGAAGCAAAGAAGCTTGCAGCAGATGCATTGTCATCCGGCTGCTTTTTTTGTTCACATAGTGGTAAAAAATAGGAGGGTATCTTATGAATAAGACAATGAAAAAAATCGTCACAGCAGCAGTGGTTTGCGGTACCGGGCTCATGCTTCTCACCGGTTGCGGCGGCGGAAAAAATTTTTTGAATATTGCCACCGGGGGAACAGCAGGAACTTATTATCCTTTAGGTGGAGCGTTGGCAGAAATTTTAAATAATAATATTGAAAATATGAACGCGTCTGCACAATCCACGGGTGCATCAGTAGCTAATGTAAATATGCTTAAAGATGGATCGGTAGATATTGCTTTTATTCAAAATGATATTGCTTATTATGCAGTGAATGGGAAGGAAATGTTTAAAGACAATAAGGTGGCGAATTTACGCGGAATTGCTGCTTTATATCCGGAAACGGTACAGTTTGTCACGACAAAGGATAAAAATATTAAATCTATTTCAGACTTAAAAGGATTGAAAGTGGCAGTGGGAGCAGCCGGTTCCGGTGTGGAAGCAAACGCTCGTCAGATTTTGGCAGAATAT
The DNA here is from genome assembly GCA_001553355.1 of Veillonellaceae bacterium DNF00626. Classification (GTDB taxonomy): domain Bacteria; phylum Bacillota; class Negativicutes; order Veillonellales; family Dialisteraceae; genus Dialister. The sequence continues at coordinate 31,968 of KQ960853.1, read as the reverse complement.
GGAATTACTTATGAAGATATTGATGAACGCTTCTTGTCTTTCGGTGAAGCTGCTGATGCATTGAAAGATGGTAATGTGGACGTAGGCATAGTGGCAGCAGGATTTCCTACCGCAGCTATCCAAGATTTAGCGGCTAATAAATCAATAAAAATTATTCCTATCGATAATGACAAAGTAGATGCGCTCATGAAACGTTATCCCTATTACACCAAGATGGTCATTCCTGCCGGTACGTATAAAGGACAAGATGAAGATGTGGCATCCGTGGCAGTGAAATGTATTATTGTGGGCACAGATGCGTTGGATGAAGATATGGGTTATAAAATTATAAAAGCCCTTTATGAACATTTGGATCGGATGAAAGCAGCTCATGCTGTCGGAAAATATATTACGAAAGATACAGCTATGGATGGTATGTCTGTTCCCATGAATAAAGGGGCAGCGAAATATTTGAAAGAATAATTAACGATAGAAAAGGATAATAAAACAGAAAGACCGATGATTAGAAAAACAAAACAAGGAAAACTGGAAACGACCATTGCTTTTATAGGAATTATTTTGATGATTATTTTAACGGCGATAGGATATTATATTCGAACACCGTATTTATATGGGCAGACGGCAGACGGGTTTGTCATTCGTGAAAAAGTAGAAGCCGGCACACCCGTTACACTGTCTTATCGTCATTCTGTACAAAAAACAATGGTTTATGAATACTTAGTAGTGAATCAAACAGAAGACGGACTTATTTTGAAGTCTACGAAATACCAATCTTTTGGGGTAGGTCTTCCTTTTTCAAAAGAAGATGGTTCCTTTCGACAAGAAGGGGATTGGTTCATTATGGAAAATATGAATCGTGCTTATCCGTCACTTTCTATACGTAATGGTGTGACAAATGAAGAACATATTACGGTGGGAGAAAAAGATTATGATCTTAAAGCACTGATGCCTATTGAAAAAGAATTACATCTCTATGTAGCACCCTTGTGGAAAGGCTATTGGATGAAAAAAGAAATAAGGAGTTGATAACATTGAGTGATGCGACATATGATGCAGAAAATGAGGTTACAAAGGATCATAAAATAAAGAAAAAATTGGACGAGTTGGATAAAGAATCTAATCATATGGAATATACGGGAATGTGGGGAAATATTATTGCTGTTATTTGCATATGCTTTTCTCTCTTCCATTTGTATACCGGATTTTTTGGAGTTTTGGATGCCATGATACAGCGTTGTATTCATCTCACTTTCGGTATCTCTCTTGTTTATTTACTTTGTCCTACTAAAAAAGAATGGATTAAAGATGGTAAGGTACATTTTCTTGATTTAGGATTGGCTATTTTATCTATTGTGCCGCCACTCTATGTATTACTGAATTATCAAGAACTTATTCTTCGCGCCGGTACGGTTACCACACCGGATGTGCTTATTGGTATATTGGGTATTGTGATGATCATTGAGGCTGCTCGACGTATCGTAGGACTTCCTATTGTCATCGTTGTACTTTGCTTTATTGCTTATGGATTTTTAGGAAGGTATATGCCCGGAGCATTGGCGCATCGCGGGTTGACATTAGAGCAAATGGTAGGTCATTTGTTTTACACCACAGAGGGTGTATTTGGTATACCTATGGGCGTGTCATCAACTTTTATTTTCTTATTTATATTGTTTGGCGCCTATTTAGAAAAAACAGGATTAGGGAAATTCTTTATTGATATTGCGAATGCTATTGCCGGATGGGCGTCCGGCGGGCCGGCGAAAGTGGCTGTTATTTCTTCAGCCCTTCAAGGCACCATCTCCGGATCGTCCGTGGCAAATGTGGTAGGTTCCGGTTCGTTCACGATTCCTATGATGAAAAAATTGGGTTACCATAAAAACTTTGCCGGAGCGGTGGAAGCTGCTGCGTCTACGGGCGGACAGCTTATGCCACCGATCATGGGGGCGGCAGCCTTCTTGATGGCTGAATTTGTTAATATTCCCTATGTAGAAGTGGTAAAAGCGGCTGTTGTGCCTGCTATTCTCTACTTTATCGGGGTGTTTTTAGGAGTGCACTTTGAAGCCAAAAGAAATAATTTAAAAGGAACGCCTAAAAGCGAACTTCCGTCATGGAAAAAAATTATGCATGAAGAGGGGCATTTGGCATTACCTCTTATTGCTATTATCGGGCTTTTGGTATCAGGATATACACCGATGAAAGCGGCATTGGCAGGTATTGTGATTTCTATCATAGCAGCTATGCTTAGAGAAAATACCCGTATGTCCATGAAAGATATTGTCGATGGATTGATTAAAGGCGCTCGAGGGGCTTTAGGCGTACTTATTGCCTGTGCATCTGCCGGAATGATTATCGGTATCGTGACAAAAACCGGTGTGGGACTAAAATTAGCGTCTGTATTGGTAGAATTGGCAGGCGGAAATTTTATGCTTCTCTTGGTTTGCACGATGATTACATCCCTTCTCTTAGGTATGGGAGTACCCACTACGGCAAATTATGTTATTACATCGACTATTGCTGCCCCGGCGTTAGTGAATTTAGGCGTACCGATTTTGGCAGCGCATATGTTTGTTTTCTATTTTGGGATTATTGCAGATATTACGCCACCGGTGGCATTAGCAGCATTTGCCGGCAGTGCCATTTCCGGAGGAGATCCGTTAAAAACCGGAGTGAATGCATCAAAATTAGGTATTGCCGCCTTTATTATTCCTTATGTATTCGTTTTATCACCGCAGATATTAGGTATTAATGCCGGTATCAGTGGAGTTATATTGACGACCTGTTCCTCATTAATTGGTATGACAGGAATATCTGCTGCGATGATTGGATATTTGACAAACTTTTTGAAATGGTGGGAACGCATACTTCTCTTTGTCGGGGGGATCATGCTTATTGATCCGCAGCTCATCACTGATGCTATCGGTGTGGCACTGATGGGATTGGCACTTGTGCGATCATTTATTATAAAATCAAAATAACATCAAAAAAGCACGGTAGAGTGAATCTATCGTGCTTTTTTATAGATGTAATAAAGAAATAGTTATATAGTTGTTTTTGACGTATTTTCTTTTTTTGTCGAAGTATCGGATGAATCCGGCCAATGAATTTTTTCCATGAGGGATTTCGTACTTAAGATGTGAGGAAATAATGGAGATTCATTCTTGATTTTACTTGGAACAAAAATCGGAAGACGTTTAGGAAATATTTCCAAATCAATGGGGAAATATGCGCCGTAATCACCATCAATATTAGCATGAATCGGTATATTATTTCCTGTAATAGAAATACGAGCCTTTTTAAAATTAATAATTGTTAAAATATCTTTACCCAAACGAACACCGGTCAGAAGTTTTGGCGCTTCTTTTAATGTACGGAAAAATTGGAAATCATGAAATAATGCCAATTTAATAACGCCGTTGTTTCGATCTTCCGGTGGAATTAATATGCGAAAACTTCCTGCCGAATCGGTGAGCATGGCAGCAATAAGAGGAGATTCTATATGAATAGGTTTTTTCCCATCCTCTTCAATGACTACATGAAAAGGATGTTGTTTGGGAAATACTTGCATGCCTTTCATAAAATAAGCCAATGAGCCAAACATGGTTTTTTCTTTGATGGTCACTTGAGATACTGCGTCCGGAATAAGGCCGGCAGCCACAATATTAGTGAAATAACGATCATTGGCTCTTCCTACATCAATATGAGAAATTTTTGCCGTTCGGAGCATTTCAATGGCGACTCTCGGCGTGCGCGGAATGTGAAGTGCTCTGGCTAAATCGTTTACAGTACCTAAAGGAATAAAACCGAAAACGGAAGAACTATTTATCGGTACAATACCATTAATAGCTTCATTAATGGTGCCGTCACCGCCCATGCAAATGACATCCATGTGCTGCATAGCGGCTTCTTGGGCAAATATTTTTGCATCATTAGGCTTTTGGGTAATTTTGAAAGAAACATCTTCATATCGCTCAGATAAAACAGAGGCTAAGAGCGGAATAAAATGAGCAGCTCGTTCTCGTCCGGAGGTGGGATTGACGATGGCAAGACAACGCTTTGAATGGTTCACAAGAGATTCCTCCTTGTTTTAGATGTTATATTTTCATTATATCATGAGAAAGCAGTAGGAAAATAAAATGGAGGGAATAAAAATTCCGATAAGAATCCGAGAAAGTACTAAAAAAGAAATGAATAAATTTTATTTTACAAAAACATATTGAAATTTTTTGGAAATAAGTGTAAAATAACCATTTGATTGAGGAATGAATACCCTTGTATAGGCTTATAGAAAAGCATGAAATAATGAAAAAGGGGATAAGAAATAATATATTGCTGTATTAGGAGGTGCCTTTCTTGAAGTCAAAAGAAGCACAATTAAAACAATGGATGGATGAAATAAAAAGTTCTGTTAATAAAGATGGTAATATATCCTATGGATGCATATTACGATTAGTAAAAGAAAAATCATTAACTCAAAAACAATTAGATATATTATTTCAAAAATGTCATGAAGAAGGAGTGGACATCGTTTATGATGACGAGGAAACATTAGATGAAGAAACAACTCCTCTTGATGACGAAGATGATTTATTTGATGAAAGTATAGATGAAGACGAAGATATTGATGATGATAATATAGAAGAAAAAGATTGGGAGAAAGAGGGAGATTTATCTGTCGATGCGGTAGGTATCACTGATACGGTACGACTTTATTTACGAGAATGCGGTACGACACCTCTTTTGACATCTGAAGAAGAAATGAAATTGGCGCAGACGATAGAAATAGGGAAGCTCCCTGATGCCACAGAAGAACAGAAAGAAGCAGCAACGAAAGCAAAGCAAGAAATGGCTAATGCGAATCTTCGGTTGGTTGTATCTATTGCCAAAAAATATCCCGGTCGCGGCATGCCGTTCTTGGATTTAATTCAAGAAGGAAATATGGGTTTGCTAAAAGCTGTTGATAAATTTGATTACACCAAAGGATATAAATTTAGTACCTATGCGACATGGTGGATACGGCAAGCGATTACAAGATCTATTGCAGATCAAGCCAGAACCATCCGCGTGCCGGTTCATATGGTGGAAACCATTAATAAAATGAATCGTATAGCTCGCCGTTTTCTCCAAGAACATGGACGAGAACCGACGAATGAAGAATTAGCGAAACTTATGGAAACCACTATTGATAAAATCAGAGAAGCCAAAAAAGCGGCGCAAGACCCTATTTCTTTAGAAACTCCTATCGGAGAGAAAGAAGATTCTCACTTGGGTGATTTTATTGAAGACCAAAAGTCTGCGTCACCGGAAGATGAAGCGGCAGCGACGATGCGTCGTGAACAAATACATAATTTGTTGGATACATTGACAGAAAGAGAAAAAGGTGTAATTATTCTTCGCTACGGCATTGAAGATGGTACGCAAAGAACCTTGGAAGAAGTAGGAAAATATTTTGGCGTTACACGTGAACGTATTCGTCAAATTGAAGGGAAAGCATTAAAGAAATTGAAAAAATTGGCATTTCCCATCGCAGGATTATGATATTTGCAAAAAACATGAGCCTATGGTATACTAACAACGTTATTCGGACAGTCCACTGCCACAAGCGATCGGCATGAATGTCTCGTGAGAAGGAGGAAAAGATCGTGAATATTATTGAAACTTTAGAAAATGAACAGCTTCGCAGTGATATTCCTGCCTTTCGTCCCGGCGACACCGTTCGCGTGCACGTAAAGGTTATTGAAGGAAAAACAGAACGTATTCAAGTATTTGAAGGCGTTGTTATTGCGAGAAAAAATCAGGGTGTAAGAGAAACTTTCACCGTTCGTCGTATTTCTTACGGTGTAGGGGTAGAAAGAATATTCCTGATTCATTCACCTCGATTGGCAAAAATCGAAGTGAAACGCCGCGGTATTGTTCGCCGTGCCAAACTGTTTTATCTCAGAGGATTATCCGGGAAAGCAGCACGAATCAAAGAAAAGAAATAAGAAACAAGAGAGGACTTCGGTCCTCTTTTTTGATGGGTTGAGAAATGTTCATACAGAAATATAATAAATGTCAACAAATAAAATTTCGCAATGTAAACTAAAAAGAGTACACATATTTCGGTTGATGAAGTATAATAAGAAACGACAATGAAGTTTTGCTTTTTAGGTGAAAATATAAGAGGAAATGAATGAAAATAACAAATATGATAGGGGCAGGTTTTTTATTTCTTTTACTGTTATTTCCATCAGTAGGAGTTCATGCGGCAGAAAATAGCATACGCTACGTATTTCCGATAGACTACCTTACCATAGAAGTGGTTATGGAAAAACCGTTAACTGAAGAAGAAATGGATCCCCATCGTCTGAATCGCCATGATTTTGTGCCGGATTTCGTTTTTAGTAATCAGCTTCATTTAACGATGATGCCGGTGAAAGAGCCATATGACGGTATGCATGAAAATACGTATCGTATGGCAGTAGATGGTATGATTGAAGGGACGATGTATACCGTTTCTTATAAAGGACAAAAAGCAAAAACTTTTAAAGCCTATCCTTTGCCTATTATGAAGGAAAAATATAGGAATCGTTATGGGAGTTACTTTTAAATGCATATCGTATTAGTAGAACCGGAAATACCGGGAAACACAGGAAATATTGCTCGCCTTTGTGCAGCTGAACATTTGACACTTCATTTAGTAGAACCTTTGGGGTTCCAAATTGATGATAAACATTTAAAACGTGCCGGTTTGGATTATTGGGATCTCTTAGAAGTGCATGTCCATCCAAATTATGAATCAGTGAAACGAATGCTTGCCGGGAAGCATTTTTATTACAATACTACCAAAGCCATTCATTCCTATACGGATGTCACTTTTGGTGTGGATGATGTATTGGTTTTCGGGAAAGAAACAAAAGGACTTCCGGAAGAACTATTGAAAGCGCACAAAGAAGATTGTATTCGTATACCGATGATAGAAGAAGCGAGATCACTCAATTTGTCCAATGCTGTTGCCATTGTAGCCATGGAAGCACTAAGACAAAATGAATTTCCTCATTTGTTACAGAAAAGTGGACGATTATTTAAGGGAGGGCAAAAAGGAAATGAATACTTATGATGAAGCTTATGCTTTAGCCAAAGCCATCAAAGAATCAGATGAAATGAAACGTTTAACAGCGGCAGCAGAAAAAATAAAAGAAGATGAAAGCGCCAAGAAGATGGTGAAAGATTATATCAATGCACAAATGAAAGCTGATTATGGGAAATTAGCCGGAAAAGAAATATCAGAAGAAGATTATAAGCATTTGCAGGATTTGGCGCTTTTAGTGAGCGGAAATAGTATCGCTCAAGAATATTTACAAGCGTTTATTCGCTGGAATCAAGTGGCTGCGGATTTGCAAAAAATCATTTCAGATGCAATGGCGCAGGGTATGGATGTATTGGAACTTCAAAAATGATAGATGGTAAACAACTTTTTGGCCATGTGCTAAACGACGGACAAATCAAAGAAAATGAGCTTATGGCTCATCATAATACGTATGGTATCGGAGGACCTGCCGATATATTTCTTACGCCGAGTACGAAAGATGAATTGGTGGAAATTTTACAAATTTCTTATCGTGAAGGAGTGCCGGTCACGCTTATTGGCGGAGGATCCAACTGCTTAATCAGTGATAAAGGTATTCGTGGCATTACCATTTGTACAGCTCGTATGAAACCGGATATGATTATTACGGATACATGGTTGACTGCAGTGGGCGGAGTCAGTACCGGAGCGGCGGCACGTTTTGCGTGGAAACATGGACTTACCGGGCTTGAGTGGGCAGTAGGTATTCCGGGAACACTCTGTGGCGCTGTATTTATGAATGCAAATGGTTATGGCGGTCAAATGAAACAGATTGTAGAAAAAGTCTATGCCCTCACAAAAGACGGACAAGAAGACAAAGTCTATGATTGGGATGACTTAAAATATGGCGAAAGCGATAGTATCTTCATGCATAATGGTGATATTATTTATGGTGTGAAACTCCATTTAGCTGAAGGGGATATGGAAGAAATCAAAGCGCAAATGGACAAACACCAAGAATCCAGAAGAACAAAGCAACCCTTAGATAAAAGAAGTGCCGGTACCATGTACCTTCGACCGCCGGGATATCATGTAGGACCTATGATCAAAGCTTGCGGGCTTATTGGATTTTCTATAGGTGATGCGCAAGTGTCCGATAAACATCCTGATTTTGTGGTAAATAATGGAAATGCTTCATGCCAAGACGTCTTAGCTGTACTTCATGAAGTTCAACGTCGTATCAAAGAACAATTCGGAGTGCATGTCCCATTAGATGTCAGACTTTTAGGCGAAGGACTTAAGCAAGAAAGATAATAAAGGAAGAAAGGAGAGATAAAACTCTTCTTTTTTTTGTGATGAAATATTTCCAATTATACGGATACTTATGTTTTTTATATAAAGGGAAAAAGCGTATTTTTAGAGCAAATTATGATTTTCTAAAAAAAGATAAAAAATTACTTGAAAAAGATAAAAAGGTGTGATACTATGTGAATAACCAAATCGGAAAAGGTTTGGGAAACAATTTCAAAGGGAGACAGAGCTTTTGCTCGTGTGGAGAATCCGGTGCAAATCCGGAACTGTTTGACAGCCGTAAGGGGTGACCCGAGTCGGATACCGCCTGTTTTCAATGTACATGCCTGCGGAATAGTAGGGATGGTATATGCAATAGCGGTACTGTCTAACTTATTCGGCAGTTTTTATTTCTGTAAGCCGGCTAAAATAAAAATTGCTTGTTTCCGAAACGGAGGAACAACATTGGTTAAGCTAAAAGATGAAATTAGTCGTGTGGAGGCGACCAAGGGAAATGTGGTTCCGGTCAATAAGAATTTATATTTAAATCTATTGAAAGAAATCAAGTTACTTCGTTTTAAAGTCCATCAAGCAAAGGATTGGGATGTTTCTCACAAGAATACTGAGTACAAAGACATCAGTCGTTTATTATTTGAGTTCTGGCAGGACCAGAGAAATGGAGACTTAAAAATGGCAGACAAGAAGAACGAAGTTAAAGCAGCAGCAACACCGGAAGTACAGGTTGGTATTAAAAAAGTTGAAGCATTCAAAAAGTATTTAGAAGAAGCAAAAATCGAAGGATTTGGTTTGCAGGATTTTGAAAATGATGTGCATGCTCAGGCATTCCGCAGCAACTTGCCCGTAGCCGGAAATAACCTTCCGTTCATGATTCTTTTGGACGACAGTGTATACACCATGCTCCAGGTACAGGTAGCAGCAAACATTGTAACAGCTGAAAAGAAAGCATTCGTTTGTGAATACTTGAACGAATTGAATGATCAATATCGCATGCTTAAGTACAATGTAGATGAAGCAGGTAACGTAATCATGACTTGCTGCATTCCGGCAGGCCTTGATCACTTTGAACCGGCTCTCGTTATCGCTATTTTGAATCAGGTTCAAGGACATTTGAGTGCTCTTTATCCGACCATTATGGAAAAGCTTTGGAAAAAATAATAATATAGTATAATAGTATCAGTCAGTTATTTATTTCAGAAAAGAGGTTATCATTATGAAAAAAGTACTTATTTCCGCTATGCTCGCTGCAGCATCATTAGGTTTGATGGGTTCTGCTGATGCAGCATCAGGCTATGTGAATGTAGAAGCTGTATTGGCTTCTTCTCCGGCTTTTGTACAGGCAGGAAGAAGTCTTGTAGCTGAACAGCAAAAACTTCAGAAGGAATTTAACGAAAAATCCAAATCTATGAGTGATAAGGATAAACAGGCTTTGGCACAGAAAATGAATCAGCAATTGGCTCAGTATGAAGCACAGCTCATGGGACCGATTCAGAGTAAATTCCGTGCAGCTATTGAAAAAGCAGCAAAAGCAAAAGATGTAGATATGGTTGTTAATGCCGGTTCTGTAGTCTATGGCGGAGTTGACTTGACTCAAGACGTAAAAGCAAATATGAAATAAAAAATCTTTTTGAGAGAAAGCACTCTTCATCGGGTGCTTTTTCTTATATGAGGAGGTATTTATGAAAGAGAAAAGTATAGCTAGACAGAAAGTGGATATATTTCAAAATCTTTTGGACAAGTATAAGATTGATAGTTTTGTGTTAGGAAATACAAAAGGGGAAGAGGATGATTATTTTTTCCGAACGAATTTAGTGGTATCGAAAAATGAGCTTCCTGCTATTATCTTGATTGATAACACAGTGTATACGACGATTCAAGTGATGCTTCTTGAAAAGGCGTCTTCTCGTAAAGAAAAAGTTATTGAATGGATTAATAATAAAAATAGGACCACATTTTTGAAATATACGTTGGATAGAGACGGAAGTTTAATTTTAAGTTGCACTTTGCCGGCAGATGTAGAACAATTTGATCCGAATTTATTGCTGGCGTTATTTAACGAAGTCGATCGATATATCAAGGAAAATTACGAAGAAGATGTAAAAAATTGTCAATAAAAGAAAACGTGTCCTTTAATGGAGCACGTTTTTTATTGGTATCATTTGAATTATGAATAGAGTACAAATAGAAAATGTCGTACTCATAGTTCATGTTTTTTATTTATTTTCAAAAAGTTGCCATAGGTATGAATTGAACGGCTTGATTAGATTTTATTAATAGTCATAACTCGGCGATGGATCTTCGGCTTCTTTTGCCATTGCGACCAAGACGCGAAGCATGGTGAGACTCATGTCTTCAAATGCGGTATTTTCGTCAAATGCAGCAATGACGCCATAGCGGAAAAAAGAATCTTTATCTTCTTTTTTTGCCGGGTGCACGGCAATAAGAATATCATCTCGTCCCAAAAGCGTTAAGGCTTGAGCCATAGCAATGATTGTTTTTTTCATAGCAGGACTTTTCGACGTGTAGAAAATAAAATGCACATCATTATCTGCTGCTGTTTGGGCAGATGCTTCAGGCGAAAGTAGTGGGCCGACATCTACATCCCATCCTTGGTCTGCAAAGGCAGTAGCAGCCAATTTACGATTTTCTTTATCGTCATCTTCTTCCATTTCCGGTAAAAATAATCTGGGACGACGACCGTCTATTTCTTCAAATTGTTTGCTTAACTGAAGGGCTTCAGTCATGATTTTTTCCCTATTTAATTCGCTCTCAGCCATTATATTTCCTCCTTGTCCTTATTCGTCTTAATAGACGTTAAGGATTTTTATTGTTTTCATTATATGATAAATGTATTCAGAAAAGCAACTAATGAAAGCGTTTATTGGAAGTGAAAGGGGCAGGCGAATAGCCCGCTTTTCATTGACACTATCGGGGCAATGAAGTATACTTAAAATGTAGTTGTTTAGACAATTTCATATATCTGACAGATGCGAAAGCATAAAAGAGAATCCGGATAAATCCGGAGCGGTCCCGCCACTGTAAAGGGAGTCTATATCATATATGTCACTGGGTAACCGGGAAGGCGATGTAGGCAATGAACTTAAGCCAGGAGAACTATCTGTCTAAGAATCACCGTTATACCTGCGAGCGATGGGGAGGGGATTAGGAAATTTTCCTTGTCCGGCTGTCATTTCGCATGATAGTCGTTTTTTGTTGACAGGAGGTAATATAAGGAGGTGTACATATCGGCGACATGGAAATATTCTATTTATCATCATGCCCCATGGAGCGTTTTTAGGAAACTATATAGGAGTGTATGGAGTAAATAGGATATGTTTCTTTGAGATTGTCTAAAATTATTATAAGGAGGATATTTTCATGGATGAACAGAATTCCCAAGATTCGGTAAAACAACTGACTGATAAAGAGTTAGAAGCAATTTTGAGAAAATCAAATGAAAAAGCGGAATTCCCGCAGGTTGAGTTTGATGAATTTGAAAAGCCTACCTATGAAGAATGGGTAGAGGCTTGTAATGCTCTGTTAAAAGGAAAACCTTTTGACAAAATTATGTATACCAAGACATATGAAGGGATTACCTTCAGTCCTATTTACACAAGAAGCACAGGTCCTGATGCAGTAGATGATATTCTTCCTACCGATGATTATCCGGGTATGGGAGATTACATGCGAGGTGCTACGGCTAATGGATATAAGGAAGCTCCTTGGGGAATAGCTCAAGCTTGTGATGAAACATTACCAAAAGAAAATAATGAACTTTTGAAACATGAAATTGATAGAGGGTCTACCGTGTATAATGTACGTCTGGATAGCGCAACTACGGATAGCATTGATGTTACAGACGCTAAAGAGCCGGGCGACTACGGTGTAAGTATTACCTCTTTGGATGATATGCATACATTGCTTGATGGACTTGAAATGGATAAATATCCATTTATGATGTATTGCGGTGCGTCATCGGTACGTTTGTTGGCATTAGTGGCAGCTGCCTTAAAAGCGCAGGGAAAAGATGTCAGCAAACTTCATGGTGTGATTGGGGCTAATCCGATTTCACAGTTGATTCGTAAAGGGAAATTGGATGAGTCGTTAGATTCTTATTATGATGAAATGGCAGAATGTGTCCGTTGGGCAAGAAAAAATGCACCGAATTTACGTACTATTATGCCGAGAAGTGAAGTATTCTCTCGTGGCGGATGTAATGCGGTGCAAGAAGTGGCTTATACATTTGCCATAGCGGTAGAATATATCCGTCAGATGCAGAAACGTGGTCTTGATATTCACGATATCGCACAATCCATCAATTTCGGATTTAATACAGGAGCTATTTTCTTTACTGAAATAGCAAAGCTCCGCGCAGCTCGTCAAGTTTGGGCAAATATTATGAAGGCCTTTGGTGCAGAAGAACGGGATCGTTCAGCTAAGATTCATGCACGTCCGGCATTATTTACCAAAACCGTTTATGATATAGGTGTAAATATGCTTCGTAACACGACACAGATCTTTTCTGCTGTTGTAGGTGGCATTGATACTTATGAAAATGAACCATATGATGAAACAGTTCGTAAAGGTGACGAATTTTCTCGTCGTATTGCCAGAAATCTTCATATCATGCTGCAGGAAGAATTTAGCATGCTTCGTCCGATTGATCCGGCCGGCGGTTCTTGGGGCATTGAATATTTAACCAAAGCGATGTCAGAAAAGATTTGGGAAGAATTCCAAAAAATTGAATCCCTTGGCGGAATTATAAAAGCATTGCAGGAAGAGTATCCGCAGAAGCAGATACTTGATATTTTGAATCAGCGCTTCAAGGCATTGGAGCTTCGTAAAGACAGTGCAGTAGGAACGAATATGTATCCGAATATGACGGAAGAACTTTTGGAACCGCGTCCGGAAGATACTGAAGCGTTGCGCAAAGAATTGACAGAAGGTCTTGAGAAATATCGTAGCGATATGGATGAAGAATATAGAGAAGAAAAATTGGCTGCACTGAAAAAGGCCGGCGAAGGCGAATTGATTAACAAAGCAATGGATGCATTTGCTGCCGGTGCTACACAAAGCGAAGTGAAGAATGCCGAAAAATCAGAAAAAGGCACTTTGGAAATCAGAAAGATTTATGCACATCGTTGGACGGAACGTTTTGAACAACTTCGTCAGGATACAGCAGTTTATAAGAAAGAAACCGGAAAGAATGTAGAAATATTTTTGGCGAATATGGGGCCGATTCCTCAGCATAAAGCCAGAGCAGATTTCTCTACCAGTTTCCTTCAGGTTGGTGAATTTAATATCCATCTTAACACCGGATTCCAAGATGATGAAGGTAAGCCGGGATCTCGGTGGGATAAGTGCGTAGCAGCATTGAAAGAAGGCATTGACGGAAAAGGCACACCGTATGACGGCGCTGTTATTTGTTCCACAGATGCAACCTATCCGGAAGACGTGCCGGCATTAGCACCGCGTTTGAAGGAAATCTTGGGAGATGGAGTACTTTTCTTAGCAGGTGCGGCACCGAAGGACTTGGAACCGGTATATCGTGAAGCCGGCGTTGACGAATTTATCAGTGTCAAAGCAAATTGCTATCAGATCCTCCGCATGCTTCAAGGCAAAAAAGGCATTAAAATTACAGAACAGGAGGTAAAATAACATGGCCATGAATCCGGATTTTACAAAGGTGAACTTAGAAGAACATCCTCATTGCTCTTATGATGAATGGCAAAATAATTTAAAGGAGAATACAGGGAAATCATTTGATGATCTTTATGAACAGACAATGGAACGTATTCCTGTAGCACCGCTTTATACGAAGGATGTATATGATCAGTGTAATCACCTTGATTTTGTGAGTGGTATCCCTCCATTCCTTCGCGGACCGTATTCGACGATGTATGTATTTCGTCCTTGGACAGTTCGTCAGTATGCAGGGTTCTCTACCGCAGAAGAATCTAATGCATTTTATAAAAGAAACTTAGCTGCCGGACAGAAAGGGTTGTCCATTGCATTCGACCTTCCTACACACCGTGGTTACGATGCTGATAACCCGCGTGTTATCGGTGACGTTGGTAAAGCAGGCGTTTCGGTTTGCTCGATGCTTGATATGAATATTTTGTTTGATGGAATTCCGTTGGACCAGATGTCCGTATCCATGACGATGAATGGTGCCGTGCTTCCGATTTTGGCATTCTTCATCTCTGCAGGTATAGAACAAGGGGTAGATAAGAAGATTTTGGCAGGAACGATTCAGAATGATATTTTGAAAGAGTTCATGGTTCGTAATACCTATATCTATCCGCCGGCTATGTCCATGCGTATTATCGGTGATATTTTTGAATATACGACGAAATACATGCCGAAGTTTAACAGTATTTCCATTTCCGGGTATCATATTCAAGAATGCGGTGCTACCTGCGATCTTGAAATCGGTTATACATTGGCAGATGGTATGGAATATATCCGTTGCGGCGAAAAAGCCGGACTTCCTGTCGATGCGTTTGCAAAACGTCTGTCCTTCTTCTGGGATCAAGGGAAAAACTACTTCATGGAAATTGCGAAAATGCGTGCAGCTCGTGTCCTTTGGGCTAAGATCCTTAAGAGCTTTGGTGCAAAGAATCCGAAATCCATGGCACTTCGTACACATAGTCAGACTTCCGGTTGGTCTTTGACAGAACAGGATCCGTTCAATAACATTGCTCGTACCTGTATGGAAGCTATGTCTGCGGCTTTGGGACATACACAGTCCTTACATACCAACGCATTGGACGAAGCTATCGCACTTCCGACAGACTTCTCCGCACGTTTGGCACGTAATACACAGTTGTATATTCAAGATGAAACGAAAGCTTGCAAAATTATCGATCCGTGGGGCGGTTCTTACTACGTAGAATACCTCACCAATCAGATTATTCGACGTGCTTGGGGTCACATTCAAGAAGTCGAAGCACTTGGAGGTATGGCAAAAGCTATTTCTACAGGTCTTCCGAAGATGCGTATCGAAGAATGCGCAGCTCGACGTCAGGCAAATATTGATAGCGGTAAAGAAACCATTGTTGGTTTGAATAAATATCGTTTGGCAAAAGAAGATCCGTTGAACGTATTGTCCATTGATAACACCGCCGTTCGTAATGCACAAATTAAGCGTTTGGAAAAATTGAGAAGCATTCGTGATCCTGATGCAGTAGCACGTGACTTGGAAGCCATTACAAAAGCTGCTGAATCTCGTGATAACGGCAACTTATTGGAAGCTTCTGTACAAGCAGCACATGACCGTGCATCTTTGGGAGAAATTTCCGATGCAGTTGAAAAAGTATCCGGGCGTTTCAATGCGACCATTCATACCATTTCCGGTGTATACTCTTCCGAATTTGATAATTCCAAACAGTTGGAAGAAGCAAAGAAATTGGCAGACAGATTTGAAAAATTGGAAGGTCGTCGCCCACGTATTTTCCTTGCTAAAATGGGTCAGGACGGACATGATAGAGGACAAAAAGTATTGGCAACATCTTTCGCAGATATGGGCTGGGACGTCGACGTAGGACCTTTGTTCCAGACACCGGAAGAAGCTGCACAAGATGCTGTGGATAACGATGTTCATATGGTTGGTTTCTCCTCATTGGCAGCAGGACATAAGACATTGCTACCGGCTATTGTAGAAGAATTGAAGAAACGTGGTCGTGAAGATATATTGGTTTGCATCGGTGGCGTTATTCCGCCGCAGGATTACGATTATCTTTATGAACATGGGGCACAAGCTATCTTCGGACCCGGTACGAATATTCCGGAATGCTGCATTAAATTACTCCACATGCTTGTTGACCGTGCCGAAGAGGAAGCCAAGGAAGGTTAAGGTACAGTAATATGGCCAATAACGATGATGACTTAAGACCAAGCTGGGTACCGAAGGAAAAAAATCCGGCATTTGCTTGTTCGGTAATGCGTGGCATAGATACTGCCATGAACAGCATAACCGGGGCAAAAGAATATCCGCCGGAATCAAAACTTCGTCAAGTACCGCGCCGTAAGAAACTATCAGTAGAAGAATTTGTGAAAGGGGTATCAGAAGGGAACAGAATGATTCTGTCCAAAGCGATTACCCTTATCGAAAGTAACGCACCGAAAGATTTTGACAAAGCACAGCGTGTATTGCAAGGCTTACTTCCCCGTACCGGACATGCGCTCCGTATCGGGATTACCGGTGTACCGGGAGCAGGTAAGAGTAGTTTCATCGAATCATTTGGTACCATGCTTTGCCAACAAGGCTACAAAGTAGCGGCCTTGGCAGTAGACCCTACCAGTTCTATTACCGGTGGATCTATCTTAGGCGATAAGACTCGAATGCAAAATCTATCCAGAGAACCGAACTGTTTCATTCGTCCATCTCCTTCTAAAGGAACATTGGGCGGCGTAGCACGGAAAAGCCGTGAAACGATGCTTCTTTGCGAAGCAGCCGGATATGATGTTATCTTAGTTGAAACCGTAGGTGTCGGACAATCTGAAACCACCGTACGCGACATGGTAGACTTCTTTATGTTGGTAGTACTTACCGGCGCAGGCGATGATCTTCAGGGTATCAAAAAAGGTATCATGGAATTAGCTGATGCCATTGTTGTCAATAAAGCCGATGGTGATAACTTAGAAAGAGCCAAAGTCGCACAGGGTGAATATGAGCGTATGGTTGAATTTATTCGACCTGCCACTGAGGGGTGGGAAACACACGCTTATCGTTGCTCTGCACTGAAGAAAACCGGGCTTTTGGAACTGTGGGCTGTTATGCGTCAATTTGAAAAAGTGACGAAGAAATCAGGAGTCTTTGAAAACAGAAGACAGCGCCAGGTACTTTCCTGGGTAAGTAATATGATTGACGAACATTTGCATAATCTGTTTTACGAAGATCCCATTATTAAATCTCGCATGCCGGAAGTACGAGCAGCTGTATTGACAGGAGTTATTTCCCCCAGTCAAGCTGTAGCAGAGCTGATTCGTTCATTTGATATGGATCGAGCTTCCGCTAAACACCTGGAAGGAAATCCCGTATAGTTACGTATTTCGGCTCGGAGACGATTTCGTTGTACATAAGAAATAAAGAACACCCCCGGAGCTTTTTCGGGGGTTCTTTATTCTTTATTTAACTAAAAAATATGTCAAACAAAAAGAATAAATGAAATTAAAAGGAGAAAAGGAAATGAAAGACCTATACTTAGCCGGAGGACCATATTACGGCATACAAGAAGTATTCTCCCGTATAAAAGGCGTCACAGCTACGGTAGCAGGATATGCCAATAGTCAAATAGAAAATCCTAAAAAAGAAGACGTGCATAGCGGAAAAGCCGGTGCCGTAGAATGTGTGAAAGTGACTTATAATCCAAAAAAAATAGACATCGGTTCATTGTTGTCCGTATTTTTCACCATTATCAATCCTTATACTGATGGGATACAAGGGAAATGTGTCGGGAAACATTATCGTACCGGTGTTTACTATACATCAGCAGAAGATATACCCCAAATTACCTATTATATGGCATATATTAACTGTCGCGGGCAATCACGCCCTATGAGTGAAGCTTGTTTAATATTTAATGAATATGAAAATGAAAAAAATTTCCGTCCGCCTATTCGTACGGAAGCAAAACGTCTTGAAAATTTTTACGAAGCACCTGAAGAAGAACAATATTACCTCAGAAAAAATCCCGAAACTTATACACCGATTAATATTTCTCTGTTGGAAGAGAGCGGTACATTAGAAAAGGTCTTTTGAGAAAGCTTTTTGATGAAATAAGCTATTCCGGAGAATATTACGTAAAAATTAAAGGACAAATAAATATAATATACCGGGAAATAAATCAATAAATAAGTGTATTTTCAATGCATGATGAATGCGAGAAAATATTTTAAGGTGAATATAAAAATATTGTAAAGAAGTGCATAAATAGGGAAAAAACAGTTTGACAGGGTAACCAAATAATGCTAAGATATAAGCAACTGAAGAAGACTTAGGTGTCCGAAAGGACTTAATAGGGAAGAACGGTGAAAAACCGACACGGTCCCGCCACTGTAATGCAGAGCAAATCCGAGAATGTCACTGAGAAATTGGGAAGACAGGAAGCGTGATGAAGCAGAGTCAGGAGAACTGCCTAAGGATAATCCCGATTGACCCACGAGCGATGGGAAGGAGATAAAATACTCATTCTCTTTGCGTTCGTGTAAAGAGATTTTTTATGGTTATAAGGGTTCAGTTATGAGGAGAACAACTTCATATTTGAAACAGGTGTCCGAAAGGACTTAATAGGGAAGTCGGTGAAAGACCGACACGGTCCCGCCACTGTAATGCAGAGTAAATTCGATGATGTCACTGAGATAATTGGGAAGACCGAAGGCACGATGAAGCAGAGTCAGGAGAACTGCCTGTTTTGGCTGCTGTTTGACCTGCGAGTGATGGGAAGGCGGTGTGGTAAAATATTTTTAACGTGCTAATTATCCACCTTTTCTGACGCAGAGGTGGATTTTTTTATAGCAAACTGTGGTGGGAGACTGCAGAATGATAAAAATACACCCATAGGATAGCAAGGGAAAGCTATTCTATTCCTCTAATCGTGATGTAAATACCAAATGGTTTTACATATAGAAGGATTTATAGGAATTCTTCATGGTTCATCTTTTGAACGGTGATAACAGGGAATGTCATCGTTCCTCTTTTAAAAGAACTCCTACATAGGAGCTGATATATATTTATTGGATGTAATGCTATTATAGCTTTACATATATTGTGAGGAAACTCACGGGTTCACTTTTCTCCGAACGATGATACGAGGGAAATGTCATCGTTCTCCTTTTTAGAAAAACTCCTTCGGGAGTTGACATATATTACTTATCGAACTGTGTAACTCGATAGAAGAGTAGATCTCTTTTACATAGTTCAACTCCTTTGGAACGATGGTGGTCTCAGGGAAAACCATCATCGTTCTCCCCCTCTTTTAGTTAATAACATCATTGATGTTGTTATAATCTCATTTGAGGTAAATTTACCTCCCCCCTTTTTGAAGCAGTGAAAGCTGCTTCTTTTCTTTTGCCATTTTTTATATTTTCAATTTATTTCATGATATATTTTGAAAATATTTGATTTAAATTTTATTAAAGCATATAATAAAACGGTACACATAGAGAAAAAGATTAAATATCAGAGGAGGAAGGATATGTATAAGACCTTTCAGATGGAGCTTGCCGGTCGTCCATTGATTATTGAAACCGGTAAAATGGCAAAACAAGCAAGTGGAGCCGTGTTGGTAAGATATGGAGAAACTGCGGTACTTGTTACTGCTACAGGGAGCAAAGAAGCTCGTGAGGGAACGGACTTTTTCCCATTAACCGTTGACTATGAAGAAAAAATGTATTCCGTAGGGAAAATGCCCGGTGGATTTTTGCGCAGAGAAGGACGTCCGCCAAATTCAGCTATTTTACATGCGCGTTTGATTGATCGTCCTATTCGTCCTTTATTTGATAAAAGATGTCGTAATGATGTGCATGTAGTTGCCACCGTACTTTCCGTAGATTATGATAATGCACCGGAACTTTGCGGTATGATTGGTGCATCAGCATCATTGGGAATATCGGACATTCCGTGGGATGGCCCGATTGCCGGTGTATGTGTGGGCAAAGTAGACGGACAATTTGTTATTAACCCCACACAAGAACAATTAGAAAAAACGACGTTGCAAATTACCGTAGCCGGATCAGAAACAGCGATTCTCATGGTAGAAGGCGGCGCACAAGAAGCACCGGAAGAAGATATTCTAGACGCTATTATGTTTGGACATGAAGCCATTAAAGAAATAGTGGCTTTCCAGAAGAAAATAATTGAAGAAGTAGGAAAACAGAAAAGAACACTTGTATTTCCTGAAATTCCGGAGGAAATTGAAAAAGCCATTCGTGACTATGCAGAAGCTAATTTGAAAGCTGCTATTTTTAATCCCGATAAACTGACCAGAGAAGCACATATGGCAGAGGTAAGAAAAGAAGCAGAAGAACACTTTAAGGAAATATATCCGGATAATGGTAGTGATATAGAAACATGCCTCGATCATTTGACGAAGGAAATTGTGCGTCACATGATCTCCGTAGATAAGATTCGTCCGGATGGACGTGCTTTAGATGAAATACGTCCTATTACTTGCGAAGTGGGATTATTACCCCGTGTACATGGATCAGCACTATTCACTCGTGGACAGACACAAGCACTTACTATAACGACCTTAGCACCGATGTCTGAAACACAAATTATCGATGATCTGACACAAGAAACAGAAAAAAGATACATTCATCAATATAATTTCCCGTCCTATTCCGTGGGCGAAACAAAAAGCTCCAGAGGGCCCGGACGGCGTGAAATAGGTCATGGCGCTTTAGCAGAACGAGCTTTGGTACCGGTTATCCCTGATGTAGAAAAATTCCCTTATGCGATTCGTGTAGTTTCAGAAATATTAGAATCCAATGGATCTTCATCGCAAGCATCAGTTTGCGGAAGTACCATGTCTCTCTTGAACGCCGGCGTGCCTATCAAAGCACCGGTAGCAGGTATTGCTATGGGACTTGTACAAGAAGGGGAACACTTTACCATCTTGACAGATATTCAAGGAATGGAAGACGCTTTAGGAGATATGGATTTCAAAGTAGCAGGAACAGCAGAAGGCGTTACCGCTATTCAAATGGATATTAAAATACATGGATTGTCCAGAGATATCTTGATGGCTGCATTACAACAAGCTCATAAAGGGCGGATGTTCATTTTAGGAAAAATGGCAGAATGCATTGATAAACCGGCAGAACATCTTTCACCTTATGCGCCTAAAATTATTACCATGTCCATACCGGTAGATAAAATCCGCGACGTTATCGGGACAGGCGGAAAAATGATTAACAAAATTATCAGCGAAACCGGGGTTAAGATGGACGTTGAAGAAGACGGACGCATCTATATTGCTACACCTGATGAAAAAGCAGCAGAAAAAGCCAAGAAATGGATAGAAGAATTGACGCATGACATACAACCCGGAGAAGTGTATGTAGGCAAAGTGACACGAATTATGAAATTTGGCGCCTTTGTAGAATTATTACCCGGGAAAGAAGGCATGGTGCATGTGTCTCAATTAGCACTCAACCGAGTAGAAAAACCGGAAGACGTTATTCATGAAGGCGATGAAATCATGGTTAAAGTTACGGAAATAGATGACAAAGGAAGAATTAACGTATCAAGAAAAGCCTTGCTACTGGAGAAAAAAAATGAAAAGAAATAGAGGATTTGAAGTAGTTCAAGCGTGGGCAGACAAAGAAATTTCGTTACCTGTGAGAAAAACAGCGCAAAGTGCAGGATATGATATTGAAAGTGCCATAGACATAGACTTAGAACCGGGGAAAATTACCATTATTCCCACAGGACTCAAAGCTTATATGCCTGCTGATGAATATTTAGCGATTCATATACGATCAGGAATGGCCATTAAGCATGGTATTATGCTGATCAATAACACCGGCATTATTGATGCAGATTACTATAATAATGCAGATAATGAAGGGCATATCATGTGTGCACTTTATAACACCACGAATGACATATTTCATATCACCAAAGGCGACCGTATAGCACAAGGAATTTTTACCGGCTACCGCACAACCGATAACGATATAGCCGAAGGCACACGAACCGGAGGTATAGGAAGTACAGGGCGCTAATGAGTATAGAAATAGAAAAAAAGAGACAAAGTCGAGAAATTTACAACGGGAAAATTATTCACGTTCAAGTCGATGAAGTAACAATCGCGGGGAAAAACACAGAGAGAGAAATAGTGAATCACCCCGGCGCGGCGGCCATTATTGCCGTTACCGATGAAAAAGAAATACTTTTCGTAAAACAATACCGTTATGCTATTGGTCAGGTACTTTTAGAAATACCGGCAGGGAAACGAGATGCCGGAGAAGAACCGGAAATCTGTGCATTGCGGGAATTGGAAGAAGAAACAGGATACATCGGAACACTAAAGAAAATAGGGGTTATTTATACCACTCCGGGCTTTTGCGACGAAACGATTTACCTTTACATGGCGGAACAATTAATAAAAACGAAACAACATTTAGACGAGAACGAATACTTAGACGTTATATCCATTCCTATCAAAAAAGTATTTCAAATGATAAGCGAAGGAAAAATACAAGATGCCAAGACCTTATCCGCTTTTTCCATAGCAAGAGATTACCTGTACGAAAAATAAAAATAATGGCTACCGACAAAAGAAGGTAGCCATTTTCTGTGGTATAATGTTTCTATGGAAAAAGAAAACAAAACAGTATCATTTCTTACATTGGGTTGTAAAGTCAATCAATATGATAGCGATGCCATGAGGACGATATTTCTGCAACAAGGGTACAGAGCCGTCAAGGAGGAAGAAGAAGCGGACGTATACGTTATTAATACCTGTTCAGTGACAAGTATCGGTGATAGAAAATCAAGACAAATGGTACGCAAAATACGAAGGAAACATCCTCAGGCAGTTATTGCTGTGGCCGGTTGCTATGCTCAAATTGCACCGGAAATATTTGAAGCTATGGGAGACATTGATGTCATCGTAGGAGCACAAAATCGATCAAAAATTGTGGAATACGTAGAACAAGCACAAAAAAAGGAAAAGACCATCAATGCTGTCAAAGACATTATGTCTGTCACGGAATTTGAAAACCTCTACGTTGATGCAGAAGGAGAAACAAAAACACGGGCTTTTATTAAAGTACAAGAAGGCTGTGATAATTACTGCACATTTTGTATCATTCCATTTGCACGCGGTAAATTGAAATCAAGAAAACAAAAAGACGCCGTAGAAGAAATACGGCGATTAGTCACCAAAGGATATAGAGAAATTGTCCTTACCGGGATACACTTAGGCAATTACGGAAGAGATCTTCACGATGGTACAAGCCTTGCCACCTTAGTGGAAGAACTTCTTCGCATACCAAATTTATTACGTATCCGTATGGGTTCTATTGAATCTGTAGAACTTTCCGATGACCTAATTAATTTAATTAAAGACGAACCCCGAGTGTGCAGACATTTGCATCTACCCATTCAATCCGGATCCGATGCGGTATTGCGACGAATGAATCGACACTATCGACTGCCGGAATACAAAAAACTTATTTCCGAACTGAGGGAAAAAATTCCGGGCTTAGCATTGACTACCGATCTCATCGTAGGATTTCCCGGAGAAACAGAAGAAAACTTCATGGAAACGTTAGAAACGCTGAGAGAACTTAGATTCTCAGCTATTCACGTATTTCCCTACTCCCAAAGAACCGGTACACCGGCGGCGGTATTTCCAAACCAAGTACCCGGAGATATTAAAAAAGACAGAGTACATCGAGTACAAGAATTAGAAAAAGAAATATCAAAAGAATATAGAAAAACATTTTTACAAAAGACCGTTCATGTTTTAATCGAAGAAGAAAAAAACGGATATTTTGAAGGTTTATCCGATGAATACATTCGTGTATCCATTACCGATAAAAATGTAGAAAAAGGCCGATTATATTCCGTATATGTAGAAAATCTTACAGAAGACGGACTCATCGGTAGAGTACAAGAGGAGGAATGACATGGAAAACTGTATATTTTGTAAAATTATTGCCGGAGACATTCCAAGCAGTAAAGTGTATGAAGACAAAGACTGGTATGCCTTCAAAGATATTGAACCCTGTGCACCGGTTCACATTTTGGTTGTTCCCAAAAAACATGTAAAAAGCATCATGGAAATGACCAATGAAGGAAATCCTGAATTTCAGAATTTTTTCCCGACCATTAAACACATTGCCACAGAAGCAGGACTTAAAGACAAAGGCTTTCGCTTAGTAGTGAATACAGGAGAAAAAGCCGGACAAACCGTATTTCATTTCCATGCACACATTATCGGTGGGAAAGATATGGGCTGGCCGCCATTTCCGGAAGAAGCTAAATAATAGTATTCAATGAAAAAAGACATCCAAACGGGTGTCTTTTTATTTGCAAAGAAGTAATGGTAGGAAATTTTGATTGATCAGAAATGAAGGACGGGGGTTGAGTAGATTGAGTATTTAAACCCGACTGAGAATAGATAATATGGTTACAGCTCATTTGCGTCGTGAGCGTTTAGTGCTGTCGCTTTTTACGTTTTTAATTACCATACTTTGCTGGCGGATAGAGCAGGTTGTTACAATGTTCGTGAAAAACTGTTGTATGCAATTATTTCCTCTATTAATTTTGAAAAAATTGACACCGAAAAAAGAAAAAGGACAAAAGCTATAAAGAGGGGAGAAATATTTTAAATGAAATATCAATTTCATGCATTTTAAGGCAATAGAAAAATCGGGAAATGCCGATAAAATAAAGGCATTTCCCGATTTCTGTATTTTTCTGTAAGTGGTTAAAGACGTATAATTATTTCGAGTACAATTCGACGATGAGCGTTTCATTGACTTCGTCTTTATACGGGAGTTCTTCACGGAGAGGAACTCTGGTTAATGTCACTGCCCAATTATCAAAACTCTTTTCGAGGTAAGGTAATTCAAAAGTTTTGAGTTCTAAGAAGGCATTTTTAAACATATCATTTGCGCGATATGCTTCCTTCAAAGAAATAACCTGGGACGGGTGTACCGGATAAGAAGGAATGTCCACTTTCTTTCCGTCTACCAAAATCAATCCATGATTGACCATTTGACGTGCTTGACGGATAGAACGAGCGAAACCGGCACGATAAACTAAGTTATCCAATCTTGTTTCCAAAAGGAGTAACAAGTTTTCACCAACGACGCCGGACATTCTTCTTGCTTTATCATAATAGCGATAAAATTGTCTTTCAAGAAGATTGTATAACGCTTTCACTTTTTGTTTTTCTGCCAACTGAGTACCATATTCAGACATTTTCTTCTGTCTAACTTCAGCGGGCTGCCGTTTTAACGCTTTCGGATGGCCATAAATATTCATGCCGAAACGTCTGCTTGTCTTAAAACGGAGATTCTTGTTTGTTGCCATGTATATCACCTCTCTATAAAATTCGCTGTCAACATAAACAGCTTTATTATTATAGCTAATATAATAAAATAAGTCAAATAGTGAATCGTTGCCATATGATGGTTACGTGATCTGCAAACGATTTTGTCTCTATGGATTATAAATGAAAAATATAGAATGCCTGATAAATTATTACAAACTCCATTTATGGCCACAATTTAAACATTGACCTCGCAAATTATGGCGACCGTGAAATCCAGCAAGAAGGCCAATTCCACCTGTTAAAATTCCACCAATCAATCCTTTTGTTCCACTATATCCTTTTTCTGTAAGATGTACATTTTTTGAACTACATTTTGGACAACGAACACCCGGTGAATTCATATTATCGTTATACTTTAAAATTGCATTTTTTAATTCAACGTTTTTTCTTAATTCTTTTACCATTTTATCGCATGATGATGTATTTGCTTTTGTGATTTTTTGTAATTCAGTATTTATAGTTACTGTAGAAAAAAAGCCTTTTTTATTAAATAAATCTTGTTCAAGAGCAAAGCGAAAAGCATCAAATTTTACTCCATTAAGTTCCATTATAAAAGACGTATTTTCAGTAGGAGTAGTAGGAACGGTTTTGTTTTCTGAGATTTGCATACCACAATTAGAACAAAAACGATCATTTTCTGAAAGCTTTGTTCCACAATTTGTACAAAACATAAGTGACCCCCTTTTTATAAAAAAATAAATATACATTAAATATTATAAATCAAATAATAATCGGCGTAAACATTAAAAAATAATATTGTGGAAGTGTTTTATGATTTATAAAATAAAAGCATACGAGTAGATAGTAAATGAAAGAGTTTATTAAATTATGTGAGATGAGGGGCTCTTAATAGTTTCTCGGGAAATCGTCTTGTGTAGTATTGCATCTGCTTTATAATAAATGATTTATGGGGGGAGTGTGTGGTGAGATTATTTTCTTTTTGTCCACACATAGCCGTAGAGTTTCTTTTGCCCCTGCTCTTCTTCTATGTGAAGTCCTACACAGTGCGGAGCGAAGTCCGGGAATTGATTGATGTAGGTCTCTATAAATTGGAAATATTTGACAGCAGTGGTTGTCCATATTTCTCCGGCAGCGATGGCGCAGATGCCCGGCGGATAGATCATGGCACATTCTAAGGCGACATGATTTTCTAATTGCGCTAATGGAAGGGATTTTCGTTCTCCTTTGGTGAAAGCATCGGTGGCTTTTTTCCCGTTAATGGAAGATGGAGTAGGGAGTATCGTGAATAGCTTGGTTTCCAAAGTTTCCCCTTTGTGCGTGTTTATGAGTGTTTCAATAGCGCTGCAAAGGTCTTTTACTGTGCCGTTATAAGTTTTGCTAAGGGTAGGGAATATTTCCTTGACCGGCTTATTCCATGCATTGTTTTCAAATTCGGCGAGTGCGTTGAGTAAATTGTCTCCTTTTTCTTTGGTGTTTCCCGGCTCGGCAAGGAAGAGAATAGAGTGAAGACCGCATTTTTCCGGAATGATGTGTTTATTTTGTGAATACAGGGAAAGTACGGCAGCAGGGATTTTTTTTGCGCCTTCATTGGTGGTAAGCAGAATTTTACAGGGATCAATAAGATAGTGAGTATTTTTCGTGGCTATTCCTATTTCTTGTAATTTGTTTTTATAATTCCAAAATAGGGGATTCTTTGCTATTTCTTCGGTGCTATATGTCTCCCAAGGTTTTCCGTTGATATGACGTGGAAGGAAAGGTCGGATATTTTCGCATGAATGAAGGATTTTCTTTCGCAGTTCGATGGCTTGGGTAATACTTTGTTTCCATAGTTTTTTGCCGTATTTTTGATGGATGTATGCATTCATTTCCAAGGCAGCAAAGAGGGGGAAGTACGGACTGGTTGAAATATTCATGAGAAAGGCGTTGTCTAAAACATCATCGGGAAGATAATATTTTTTATTTTTGATATGTGTGTCTTTTTTGTGTATTTGTGATGTTTGAGAAAATCCGCATAGCTGTTTATGCACCGATTGGGTGACTAAGATGCCGCAGGTGGTGTCATCGGTAGGGGCTTGTAGAGGATCGTAGGAAGTTAATAACGGGAGAAAGGCTTCGTATCCGCCCCATGCAGAATCGAAGAGAATGTAGTCGCATATGGGGGAAAGAAGTTGAATGAAATAGGTTGCGTCAGCGATAAAACCGTCATAAGTGGTGGATTCGATGCAAGCCACACGGAAGGGATGTTTTTTATTTTTTTTGGTAGGATCTATTTTTCCCGCTTCAGCTCGTAGCCTTTTTCGTGTGAGCACATCAGTGTCAATACCGCCGATAATACCGCCCGGGAGCCTTTGTGTGTTTAAGTACACTGCCCGGGTATCATTTCGTAGTAAAGCCCCTTGGTAAAGAGATTTGTGATTATTTCTATCGAAGAGAACTAAGTCGCCCGGAGAGAGTAGCGCATCGGCGCATATACGATTGGATACGGACGTACCGTGAAGTACAAACCAGGTGCGGTCAGCATGCCACACGGCAGCAGCAGATTGTTCCGCCATTCCTGCGGCGCCTTCGTGGGCGGATGGATCGCCTAATTCTTCGTCAGAATCGGAAATATCAGAAAGAAACATAGGAGAGCCTAATATTTCTGTAAAAATTTTTCCTTCTTTCGTAAGTTGATAAAATTGTCCACCATGATGACCCGGAGTGTCGAAAGGGATATCCGGATGCGTAATGTGCCTGAGTAAGGTGCGTGTGAATGGCGGAAGTGATGAACTGTTTTTATTTGCCATGAAATAACTCCTTATTGATCTATGCAATGAATGATTTTCTTATAGTATATACTGATTAAGCGTGTTTGAGAATGTGCTACCGGCAAAGGCTTGCATTCTTAACAATTTACCGGCATGTGCCAATAACGGTAAAAAATTGTGAAATTATTGAAATTCGTCATTTATATGGCCTCTTTTTGGATAGTTCGTAAAAATAGGTTATAATAAAAACAGGAAATAGTTTATGTAAGTGAGCCAGAGGCAGCGAAGGAGGATATATGGAAGAAAATAATAAAAATCAAAAAGAAATAAAATCAGTGGAAACAGCTGATGCAGATGTAGAGATTCATGTCATTGATGACCGTGATCAGCAAGCAGAATCGCTTATCCATTGGGCGGCAGCCAGAGCCGGCGTTATTGTAGTGACACCGATGCTTGGATCAGTGGCGCTGATGGCTAATGAAGTGTATATGATTTCTCGTATAGGAAGTATTTATGGGGTTGATATTTCACAAAAAGCCGTAATTTCCTTTATTGGTTCATTAGGGGCTACCATGTTGGGAATGACCGTAGCAACGTTGATTCCTATTTCATTGATTCAAATGCCGTTGGGGATATCCATTACCTATGGATTAGGGCAGGCAGCATTGAAATGGATTAAAGACGGGATGCCGGATGATACAGAGCCGTATAAGGCGGTTTTTGAAGAAGGGAAAAAAGAAGGTAAGGCACGGATAGTGGAAATAGAAAAGGATGAAAATAAAGATATTCCTTTAGGTGATGAAATGAAAGATTTTGTAAAGACAGAGAATGAAATGAATTATTCAAAAAAAGCTCATGACGTGGTAGATAAGATGGCAGAAAACGTTTCTGACGTAGTTGATGTATTGAGCGCCAAATTGATTAAAAGGTTAAAAGAAGCCGGAGTTACTGATGAACAAATTGAAAATGTAAAATATACAGCCTTAGGAGCAGCCGAAGTCGTAAAAGAAGCTGCGGAAAAGGCAGGTAGCGACCTAAAAATATTGGCAAAAGAAAAGTCTAAAGAATGGAAAAAAGACATAGGCATTAAAGCGGCAGATATGAAAGAACAAGCCAGAGTACAAATGGAAGAATTGAAAAAACGTTCTGAAATGCAGGCAGAACAGGCAAGAATAAAAGCGGAAGAATTGAAAACACAAGCAAAAATCAGAGCAGAAAAATTAAAAGAACAAGCCAAAGAACATATGGAAGATGCAAAGGAGAAAACCGAAGAATTGCGGGAACAAGCGAAAGTACATATGGAAAGGGCTAAAGGAAAAACAGAAGAATTAAAGAAACAAGCCAAGGAACATATGGAAGACGCAAAAGAAAAAGCGGAAGAATTAAAAGAACAAGCCAAAGAACACATAGAAAATGTGCAAAATAAAATGGAAGAAGTAAAAAAGAGTGCGACTGCTTATGCCGACGAGTTTCGAGAAAAAACAAAAGAAAGAGCCGCACAAAAAGCAGCGGAGGATAAAAGAAAAAATGATGATAGGATTTCTGAAACATCTTCTTCAAAGCGTGGGGAAAAAGATTAAAAACCAAAAGATATTTACAAAATTTTTTCAAGGAAAAGAGGAACGTACATATTCCATCATAACGTATAGTGTAGATCCGTGGAGTCGTCGCCGGTGGCATCATCGCAGGACAAATCATCCGTGGGTAAGAAAAAATAAATAAATAAATAAACGGTCTTGCCGATTATTGGAGCAAGGCCGGTTTTGATTGAATCATTTCTATTATTTTTTCTCCTTACGATTTAAAGTCCCTAAAGCATCAGCCAACGACACAAAACCGGTTTTTTGCGTAAAAGGATTTTCCGTAGATGAAATTTGATTATTTGATCGAAGAGAAGATGCTTTTGTCTTTCCTGCGTGGGAATTGGCGTGAGCCATCTTTTTTGCGAAATGCAATTCCCACGCGATAGGATATGCATAAATGCAGACTACGTAGTAATTTAAATCAATCTAAATAGAACAAATAGGATCTAAAAAAACTAATATAGAAATAAGAATAAGAGGTGACAAAATGATTTTAAAAATAAAGTATCAAGAATTGATATTACGAGTATTAGGACTTGTCATGATAGTTTTGATTTGTGTCTTAGTTAATCATTTAGAATCCAAAAAACCTGAAATTGAGATAAGAAAAAGTATTACAGGGATCAATATATATAATGGGGAAAGTAAATTAGTGGATTTGTTGCAATTCAACTATAAAACTTCTAAACACTATATTCTTACAGGTACACTTCAATCTTACGGGGATCAAACAAGTATCATAAAATATTATCAGCGACATTTGGATGATATTGGATGGAATTTTATGGGGAAATCAGAATATATAGATTATTCAAGCAACATAAAGACAGGAGATTCGTTTGTGTTCGCAAAAGAAAACTATGAGCTGATAGTATATTTTAACTTTCAGGATTTGTGCAATAATAAAAAAGATGATCAGAAAAATTTGCTAAAGTATTCAGTGTCAATTTATCCTAAGCCATAGAGAGGAGTGTATTATTTATGCTTGGACATAGGAATTTGAGCAACTTTTCTATAATTAATGGGTATTCTTTTGTCATAGCAGGAATGCTTTCCATTTTTTATTGTATTGAAAAAGTTTACAATGGGGAAATTATACTTATAGATTTTTCTGACTATGCTTTTTTATTTGTGATTTTGCTGATGGGTATTTGTTTAATAAATCTAGGAATACTACAAATGCAAATGATTTTAAAAGATTTAGAAAAAACGTCAGAAAATAATAATCGTACACCTATTATACATAATTTGCTAAAGTTATTTTGGTATGCTAATGAATATGATAGAAGAAGAAATGAGGATACTCAGATTAATGGTATAAAGCATTATTTAGGAACCTTGATTATTGTCATAGCTATTTTTTGTATAGGAGTTGTTTTCTTTTACTGGAACCAATCAATTCTCTTTGAAATTATTATAAAAATTTCTATTCTTATTAATATTATAATATATGCTAGAAAATATCTGATGTAGGGAAATAATCACGCTTTCTGGATAGTTGTGTCAAGAAAGTTGGTGTAAATTTTTCAAGGAAAAGAGGAACGTACATATTCCATAATAACGTATAGCGTAGACCCGTGGAGTCGTCGCCGGTGGCATCATCGCAGGACAAATCATCCGTGGGTAAGAAAAAATAAATAAATAAATAAACGGTCTTGCCGATTATTGGAGCAAGGCCGGTTTTGAT
This sequence comes from Veillonellaceae bacterium DNF00626, assembly GCA_001553355.1. Classification (GTDB taxonomy): domain Bacteria; phylum Bacillota; class Negativicutes; order Veillonellales; family Dialisteraceae; genus Dialister. The sequence goes on along the minus strand of KQ960853.1, from coordinate 562 downwards.
TGAATCACATCTATTATTTTTTCTCCTTACGATTTAAAGTACCTAAAGCATCAGCCAACGACACGAAACCGGTTTTTTGCGTAAAAGGATTTTCCGTAGATGAAATTTGATTATTTGATCGAAGAGAAGATGATTTTATTTTTCCCGAAAGAGCGGCTAATAATTTGTCTTTTGTCTGTGTGTTAAAAGGCGGAGCGATTATTTTTTGAAATCCGGATTTCTGAATTTTTGAAGCGTTTAAGTCATAAGAAATACGAGAACCGCAATGAAGGCAGCGAACCACTCCCTTCCGCTTTTCAATGGCACTGCGAAAAAGAGGTAGCTTGGTAGCACATCGAGGACAGGTGAGTATATAAGCCATAATTCTCCTTAGTTAGATGGACAGTAAATAATATGAGTGCAACTGATGTTATTATTATACAAATGATTAAGACACAAAAAAAGCCCTTGATCAAGTGGGCGTTGAGGTGACCTTTGAAAAAGCAGGGTGCAAAATCAAGAAAGGCATAAAAAATGAGAGCGGAATAATGATATGTACCCTCTTTACTGGACAAACCAGTAA
>KQ960852.1 GCA_001553355.1 Veillonellaceae bacterium DNF00626 | reverse complement strand
AATTGCCACCTTCCCCGTGTTCGGAGAAGGTCAGCGCTTTTAGTGATACTGTCATAAAATAGTTACAACAAATGTGCTATGAATTGATAGGCAAAGTGCAGATATTATGTATGAGACTTTTTAGAAAATTAATCTTAAAACTTTTGAAAAAACCATGTAAACTATAGACATTCATGGACTTTTCAAGAATAGGCTGTTATAATTAATGTGCTAAATGAAAGAAATAGGACAAAAACAGACTTTTATCTTGACAAGAAAATAGCCGATGTGTATAATAATTTTTGTTACTGATGTGCTAACATAGCTCAGTTGGTAGAGCAGCTGATTTGTAATCAGCAGGTCGTAGGTTCGAGTCCTATTGTTAGCTCCATGGGCGGATTCCCGAGTGGTTAAAGGGAGCAGACTGTAAATCTGCCGGCTTTGCCTTCATAGGTTCGAATCCTATTCCGCCCACCATGACGCGGGGTGGAGCAGTTGGTAGCTCGTCGGGCTCATAACCCGAAGGTCGCAGGTTCAAGTCCTGCCCCCGCAACCATAAATATTCATTCCTTTATATATATGAGAATGCTGATATAGCTCAGTCGGTAGAGCGTATCCTTGGTAAGGATAAGGTCACCAGTTCAATCCTGGTTATCAGCTCCACGGCGCCTTAGCTCAGCTGGCTAGAGCAAGCGGTTCATACCCGCTGTGTCCGGAGTTCAAGTCTCTGAGGCGCCACCAAACGAAATGAAAAGACCTTCTGCGGAAGGTCTTTTTTGTGTGGATATTTCTACTCGATAACGATTACATTTACAAATAATACGTTCACAACTCATTTGCGTCTTGCCGGTTCAGTGTTACTGCTTTTAGTCACTTTGAGCATGCTGACGGATAGAGCAGGTTGTTACAACGTGCGTGAGAAAGAGCTCATTGTACATAGGCTTACCTCTACCGTCAATTCCTACGGAATTGCCACCTTCCCCGTGGTCGGAGAAGGTCAGCGCTTTTTTGATTTTCTCAAATGCATGAATACGATTTTGGGGAGATTTTAAATGACTGCAACGGTCTTACCACATCAGAGATTGCACCATACGTTCACTTTCCCC
>KQ960851.1 GCA_001553355.1 Veillonellaceae bacterium DNF00626 | reverse complement strand
GATCAGGAGTTATCGTTCCACCTTGTCCGGGTACTTCCGGTCGTACGCTCTTTAGTTTTCCTTGACCATTCTCATCTTTAAATGCCATCGTTTCCAAATTACCGACCATTGCACCATCCAAAAGCCCTTCAAGAATCCCGACTTTACCGGTTAATTGATTTTCGCTATCCTTATCTCCTGTGTTTTTACCATATGCATCATTGTACAATTTACCGGCTAATGTATTCATAACATCCCATACTTCAGCTTTATTCGTTTTATCTATATTTTTGCTATCCGTATATACTGTTATTGTCGCGTTCTCTCCAACATTCTTTATATGAGTATCTCCTGCTTTATAGTCAGTAGTTTTTGTCCCTTTGTTTTCATGATCATAATACAATTTCGTATATCCACTATAAGTACCGATAGTCAATGGGTTCGTGTCTTTTTGATAAATACGCCCGGCTTTTTCTTCATTTTCTCCACCCATAAGCATATATACCTGACTACCTTTGAAATCGCTTATAGTCTTTCCATAAGCTTCATTCGTCCATGTTCCGCCATCTGTAAAGTACAATGATAATTGCCCTTCAAATCCGGCCTTCTTCTGCTCAGCGGTAAAGTTATCTACAGCGACACCTTCCCACGTAGAATCTTTTCCTAATCCGACAGAAATTTGTGTTTGTTTACATGGTTCCTTCGAACTTACAGCCCCTGATAATACACCTATGTTCCCTTTTATCGTTACTTTCTTTTCGCCTACTACATCATCTGCTTCATTCATGGTAATTGTCCCTGATTGTGCAACTAATGCATAATGCGGAGAATTTGATGTTTTATCCGTTTCTATGTATCCGCCTCCCTGTATGGTAACAGTTGAATTTCCACCATTAGCAAAAATACCTGTTCCCTTTGTCCGAATATCTACGTCTCCTTGTATATCAATAGTTCCACCTTTTTGGATAGTATAATTGCTACCTGCATAGAGTCCTATATTAGAATAGTAAGCATAATCTCCACTCGCTGCACTTGCAGTAACATCTTTAATTGTCACATTATTGAAAAATCTGAGTTTTGAGTTTCCTACAACGTAAACACCTAAAGCTGCATTTTTACCGACAGCCGATATCGTTACATCTCCTTTAATGTCTATCTTATTAGGATTCCCTGCTTTTCCATTATCTGCTGATATTCCCTCTGCACGACCTTCTGTATTTTCAGCTTTAACAATTAAACCTTTAGCGGTTGTGATAGATAACGTTTCAGCCGCTTTATTTTCTATAGCCTTTATCTTCAACTTCGTCTTTGTACTGTTTTTATTGCTTGAGGTAAATACAAGCTGATCACTTCCGCTCACCGTAACAGCTTTTTCTGACGCTATAACACTACGCCCGTCATTAAATTCTACGGTTTGTTTGCCTGTAAATTGATAGCTTCCGTCATCTTTACGTACCAAATTCTTTTTATAGAAGGCATCATGAGTTTCATCCCCTGTAATCGTATCTTGTACAGGTTCCGGCGCCGGAGGTGGTGTAGCTACTTTGTATTCTCCTTGTCCGTTATCGGTCTTCCATGTCATATCTTCCAATTTCAAGACTTTTGATGTAGAGAGCAGTCCTTCGGCAATTCCTACTTTCCCTT
>KQ960850.1:349-900 GCA_001553355.1 Veillonellaceae bacterium DNF00626 | reverse complement strand
ATGAAAAGGCAGAAGATAAACTGACTGATGAAAATATCGGTGTGGTAGCTAAGAAAGAAGAAGGTAAGAACGGTAAACTGGATATTAAACTGGCAAAGGACTTGAAGAAATTGTCAAGTGCCGAATTTATCAAGACTGTAACAACTCCGCAAGGTGATGTGATAAAAACGACTACGGTTATAGACGGAGATAGTATTAGTATTCGTAACGGTAGTGTGAATGCAGTGACCATTACCGGAAACCAGATTGCTTTTGGACAACCGGGAGGAACGATTACGGGACTGACGAATACGACGTGGCCACAAGATACAACCAAGAATTTTGATGTTAGCCAAGCTGCTACGCAAGGACAATTGAAGATTTTAGATGATAAATTAAATAAAAATGAGCAGGATAGAACGGATTTCCGGTTGGTGGCATCTACGGATACAAAGGGATATACACCGGATAAGTCAGGAACGGTTACATTGGATGTGAAAGATAAGAATCATGAAGATAAAGATGCTTATAAAGTCACGATTTCCGATGTAGCTCGTAAGAGTGATGTAGAT
>KQ960850.1:0-249 GCA_001553355.1 Veillonellaceae bacterium DNF00626 | reverse complement strand
TAGCTCGTAAGAGTGATGTAGATAAGATGCTGAAAGAAGGCTTTACGGTAGGAGAAGCCGGTAAACCGGGTAAAGACGGTACAGACGGTAAAGTGGAAGTTATCGGGAAAGACGGCAGTGCTGTTGTTATCAAAGGAGCAGACGGTTCTATCGGCTTGAAAGGTAAAGATGGAAAAGACGGCATCGGCATTAACGGAAAAGACGGAGGCTCTATTACCATTCACGGAACGAACGGTGCGGACGGACAAG
>KQ960849.1 GCA_001553355.1 Veillonellaceae bacterium DNF00626 | reverse complement strand
TGATATGTACCCTCTTTACTGGACAAACCAGTAAGGAGGGTATTTTTATGCGATATAGTTATGAATTCAAAAAAGAATGCGTAGAACTATACAAACAAGGAAAGTGGATGGAAACACCAGAAGGTGTCAAACCACATACATTTAGAGGCAAAATTAGATATTGGAGCAAACTTGTAGATTTTCATGGAGAAGAAATCCTTAAACACAAAGAACAGGATAAAAAGTGGAACGCAGAAGAAAAGTTTAAGCTTGTATCAAAAGTTTTAGCAGGGAATTCTTATGAAGAAACCGCACTTAAAGCTGGAATAAATTCAGATATGCTTTACAAATGGGTTAACAAATATAAAAATTTTGGGTATAATTCTCTTAAAGTTAAGAAGAGAGGAAGGCCGCCTAAAATGAAATATAAGAATGAAAATACTGATATAGAACCAAAACCACTTAACAAATCCGAAAGAGAAGAACTTATTCGTTTAAGAGAAGAAAATGAATATTTAAGAACAGTTCAAGCAGTCGAAAAAAAATTAGACGCCTTGAGAAGGAAAAAATATGCTGCATATCTCAAGGCGAAAAAGCAGCAGTCATCAGAGAACTAAGAAATGAAGGATACAAACTAAAATATCTTTTAAAAGCTATGAGCCTACCTAAATCAACATACTACTACGAATTAAGTAAAGTTGATCAAGTTGATCTAAGAAACAAAGAAATCAAAGAAAAGATACAAGAAATATTTACTTCAAACAAAGGTAGATACGGAGTAAGAAGAGTTCATCAAGCACTTTTAAATAAAGGATATATAGTAAACCACAAAAGAGTTCAAAGACTTATGCACAATATGAATCTTCTGGGCAAGAGACCAAAAGAAAAGTATCATTCATATATGGGAAGTATTGGCAAAGTAGCTTGTAACATCATAAATAGAGACTTCACCGCAACAAAGCCATGTGCCAAGTGGACAACAGATATATCCCAATTTAACTTCACATGGGGTAAATGCTATCTATCGCCAATATTAGATATGTACACAAACGAAATCATCTCATATGACTTATCCTTACATCCAAACATAGAACAAATATCAAGAATGCTTAATAGAGCATTTCAAAAGTTTCCGTACGTAGAAGGCTTAATCATACACTCAGACCAAGGCTGGCAATATCAAAACAGCTATTACATCAAAGAGCTAGAAAAACATAAAATAACGCAGTCAATGTCAAGAAAAGGAAATTGTTACGATAATTGCATAATGGAAACATTCTTCGGTAGACTAAAAACAGAGATGTATTATGGATGTGAGAGAAACTTTAAAACATATGAAGAGTTTTCAAAAGCAATTGATGAATATATATACTACTATAACAATGAAAGGATTCAGAAGAAAACAAAATGGATGCCACCTACAAAGTATAGGTTAGCATCCACTACAACGAATTAATTAAATATTGTGTCCAGTTTTATGGGTACACATCA
>KQ960848.1 GCA_001553355.1 Veillonellaceae bacterium DNF00626 | reverse complement strand
TTAAAGCAGCTGATGGACAGGGAGAAGTAAAAGCCGGAACAACACCTGGACAGACACCCGGAGAAGGCGGAACAACACCTGGACAAGGCGGAACAACGCCGGGACAGAGACCTGGAGAAGGCGGAACAACACCGGGACAGACGCCTGGAGAAGGTGGAACAACACCTGGACAGAGACCCGGAGAAGGTGGAACAACACCGGGACAGACACCGGGAGAAGGTGGAACAACGCCTGGACAGACACCTGGACAAGGCGGAACAACGCCCGGACAGACACCCGGACAGGATCCGAATTTTGAAACAAGCGTTATGAAAGGGATAAGAAGTACGATGGTATCCACCGGGATGATATCTACCGGAGCTTTCTGGTCAGCTCAAAATAACGATGTAGAAAGACGTATGGGCGATATCAGATTGGCTCGGACGGAAACCGGACTGTGGGCGAAATATCAAGGCGGAAGCAATGAATATAATGATACCGATAGTAGAGAAAAGGCAGTCCATGTAGATCAGACATATAATGC
>KQ960847.1 GCA_001553355.1 Veillonellaceae bacterium DNF00626 | reverse complement strand
CGCCGGCGTTGTAGCTAAGATTGTAAAATAATTTAGCGAATGAAATAAAAAAACTCTCTTCACTTATCGTGGAGAGAGCTTTTTCTTTGCGTAAAATAATTTTTTTGCGATTTTGTGATGATTACAACGGTTTTGCCATATCTGAGAATGTACCATACCTCTGTCTCCCTCGTTGCGGGGGTAAGATGAGTAGCTCTAACTCGACTGAAAATAAATTATACGTGTACAGTTTATCTGCGTTCTGACGGTTCAGTGCTACCGTTTTAGTCACTTTGAGCATGCTGACGGATAGAGCAGGTTGTTACAACGTGCGTGAGAAAAAGCTCGTTGTACGCCAGCTTACCTCTACCGTCAATTCCTACGGAATTGTCACCTTCTCCGTGCGCGGAGAAGGTCTACGCTTTTAACGATATTGTTATATATACGAACACGATTTCTCGGGGATTGTAAATGACTATAATGGTTTTACCACATCTGAGATTGCACAAATGCTTCATCTTTACCGTGTGCGGAAAGGGTTATGAATTATAAAAGCGAGATGATATAATTTAAAGAAAAGAAATAAAAAATTCAAAACATTTGTGATAGTGATAAGGAATAACCACCATGACAATATTAGAAACTTGGCATATCTTTTGGGAGCATCCGTTTTCATTTAGCGGACGAAGTTCCAGAAAAGAATTTTGGATAATGTTTCCTCTGCTATGTATATTTGAGGGAATCTGTATCATGGCTATTCATGCATGTAGTTTCGGAACACCTGCTGAAGATTTTATGTTATGGATTTTTGTTACTTTTTCGGTTGCTATAATGATATTTATATATGCATTATTCGTAAGACGGTTTCATGACGTAGGAATTAATGATAAATGGATTTTGCTTTTGTTTTTCTTCGGTATTAAGGCCTTGTATTCAGCCGAAATGCTTATAATAAGCACTATCTTATTAATTATTTACCTCGGTATAGCCACTATTGCATCACAAAAGAAAGAAAATAAATATGGCAAGCCACCATTCATATAGCTTCTGTGGAGTTTTAACTGTTATTGCTTATTACGTTGTTTGTTCCTAATTATAAAAAAATAAAATTCGAATTTTCCTTGATCAAGAAACGCAAATCATGAGGTGCATATATGCTTATTTCACTACTATACAAAATCATTTTGGATAAAAGAGCAGAATATGGTTATGGCAACTATGAATCAATCATAGATGATATTGCTCGAGATACCGATGTAGATTCGGATATACTATTAAATCTTGCTTTAAATAAAGAGTCAGAAGCACGACTCTCCCTTAAAGATATTGATAATATCTGTCGATACTTCAATATTACAGTAGATGATTTATTCTTAAATATATTACTTTCCGGTGAAGATGGGTGCAACGATGATGACGAAAACAGTTACTATTCAAATAGATATAAATGCGATGTTCACATAGATGAAGATAGAAATGATAAATGGGGGAATTTACTTATTGGAGCGACGCTTTCCATAGGTTTTGTAGATATCCCGGCTATATGCAGTCTTTCTTCTGATGGATTTGTAGAACTTGCTCCTATTCAAACCCTTTGTGTAGATGATCGTAATTTCCTTACCGTGTTTTTAGTAAATAAAGAATTAAGAGAAACTATTGAGTTTGAATTATATAATAAATTAACGAATAGTGCATGGTATCAATATAATTCGCACTATGGTGAAGTTGCTGTTTCTCTATATCCCTATCAATGCGAAGAAAATACCTTAACTTCTTCGTGGATTTGTATTGATAATTTATAAAGTACTCGGATATTCTTTATAGTTAGGAACTTCATCAAATTCAATTATTCAGGAAGTTCGAACAACTGAATCGTCATTATATAGATATATAAAAAGACCATTCATGTAAGTAGTATAAAAGAAAAAAAGGAAGCTCTTTGATATGTACCCTCTTTACTGGACAAACCAGTAA
>KQ960845.1 GCA_001553355.1 Veillonellaceae bacterium DNF00626 | reverse complement strand
AAAGCAGCAGCAGAAGAAGCCGGCGCAACAGGTGATAATGCACCAAAGAGCAAAACGAAGATGTGGATTTCCGGCTTGATTCTGATCGGCGTTGTCGTATGTATGGCACTTAATTTGAAGACTTTACCGCTTCATACTGCAGCAGTTACCGGTGCTATCCTTTGCGTTATTACCGGATGCTTAAAAGAAAAAGAAGCTTATGCAGGTATTGACTGGGTAACGATTTTCCTCTTTGCCGGAATGCTTTCTGTAGCTAGCGCTATGGAAAAAACCGGTGCAGGGAAATTAATTGCAGATACAGTAGTAGGAGCTATGGGCGCAAATCCGAATCCCTACGTATTGACCGCTGTATTATTCTTGATTTCTAATGTACTTACACAGTTCATGTCCAACACGGCATCGGCAGCACTGTTGGCACCTATCGGTATTTCTATCGCACAGTCCATTGGCTGTGATCCGAAACCGGTACTTATGGCATTAGGTATTGCTGCATCTATGGCATTTGCAACACCTATGGCAACACCGCCGAACACCTTGGTTTTAGGACCGGGCGGATTCTCCTTTAATGA
>KQ960844.1:113735-115127 GCA_001553355.1 Veillonellaceae bacterium DNF00626 | reverse complement strand
TGGTTTTAGGACCGGGCGGATTCTCCTTTAATGACTATGTCAAAGTAGGCGTTCCACTCTGCCTTATTTCTTGGGTAGCTTGTGTTGTAATCATTCCGATTTTCTGGCCATTCTAAGCCTGAAAAAAGGGCATCTAGGGTAAACATCCTTCTTTTGAAGGATGTTCCCTTATTATTGTTACGAAGATAGGCGGATATAGCCGTCTTTAAGAAAGGTGGATTTATTTAATGGAAACTCCAGGACCGCTGTCCATCTGTATCACAAACATGGTTATCGTGTTCGCTGTATTGATTTTCTTGGCTTGTGTCATTCAGCTTATTCATGTTGTTGATCCTACAAAGAAAAAGAAATAATTAACACGAAACACATAATCATTAGGAGGTTATAAAATGGACGGATTTTTAAGAGCATTGGTTTCCGTGTGGACAGATTCGGGCTTTTCCAATCTGACATGGGAAAACTGCGTTATGATTTTAGTAGGTTTGATTCTTCTTTATTTGGCTATTGCTAAAGAATATGAACCTTTGTTATTATTGCCGATCGCTTTTGGTTGTATCATGGCAAACTTCCCGAACACGGGATTTAATGACGAAATGGGCGTCATGATGGCCATTGGTTATGGTATTAAGTATGAAATATTCCCACCGCTCATCTTTATGGGGGTCGGGGCGATGACCGATTTTGGTCCACTCATTGCTAATCCGAAAACGATGCTTTTAGGTGCAGCAGCACAGATTGGCGTGTTCGTAGCATTAGCAGGCGCTATGCTTCTGGGCTTCAATGTACAAGAAGCAGCATCCATCGGTATCATCGGTGGTGCTGACGGCCCGACAGCTATTTATTTGACGACTAAATTGGCACCGGATCTCTTAGGCGCTATCGCCGTAGCAGCATACAGCTACATGTCCCTCGTGCCGTTGATTCAACCGCCGATTATGAAACTCTGCACCACGAAGGCACAGCGTCAAATTAAGATGACCACCCTTCGCCCGGTCACTCATTTTGAAAAGGTAGTATTCCCGATTGTCGTAGCTATCGTCGTATCCTTACTCTTACCACCGGTAGCAGCACTTATGGGATGCCTCTGCTTAGGAAACCTCTTCGAAGTATCCGGCGTAACAGCACGTTTGTCCGATACAGCATCTAATGCAATGATCAACATCGTAACGATTTTCTTGGCGACAGGAACAGGACTTACGATGTCCGGAGATAAATTCCTTCGTATTCAGACTATCGAAATTATCGTCTTAGGACTTATTGCATTCGCAGCAGGTACAGCAGGCGGTGTACTCTTTGGTCAGATTATGAGAATTCTATCAGGCAATAAGATTAATCCTCTCATCGGTTCTGCCGGCGTATCCGCCGTACCGATGGCAGCTCGTGTATCACAAG
>KQ960844.1:47748-113635 GCA_001553355.1 Veillonellaceae bacterium DNF00626 | reverse complement strand
CAGCAGTAGCAGCCGGAACGATGCTTGCACAATTCGGAGATTAAGCTTTATATACAAAAACTGCAGCAGAAATGTTGCAGTTTTTTTGTGTCTAAAATAGAAAAAGCCTGCTATTCATTGGGATAGCAAGCAAAGTGGTGTCATAAACAAATTCCATGAATGACAGTCATAAAATAAAGGTATTCATGGGGGAAACCAGTAATGGTTCATGTATCAATTTGGTCATTTGATTTTTTGTATTATAAGTCTTTTTCCTTTTGAAGGAGATGTTGATAAGAGGCTTGTATACCTAAGTCACCTAAGGGAGCTGTGATGAGTATGGCGACGATGGCGACAGAGAGAATGATTTGTCCTGATGGGAGTCCTAATCCCAAAGGTACTGATCCGATAGCGGCTTGTACGGTGGCTTTAGGTAAGTAACTGATGATGCAAAAAAGTCGTTCATGGAGAGAAAGGGACGTTCCCATTACGGATAAATAAACGCCGATGGATCTGAATAGTAGGGCAATGAGAATGACAAGAACGGTGTTTATGCCTGCGTGAAGGGTGTAATTAATATCAACAGCAGCACCTACTAAAACGAAAAGGATAAGCTCAGTAGCCAGCCAAAGTTTTCCAAATTTTTCTGAAAGCCTGTGGGAAACAAAGGTGATGCTTTTTAGTTTAATAATGATTGACATGACGACAATGGCTAAAATGCTTGATAGTGGAACAAAAGGCTTTATGATCGGTTCCAATGCCATAAGGAAGAAGGAAATTCCTAATATGATGATGACTTTCAGGCTATTTCTTATATAATGCTTGTGGGTATAATTTCGTTCAAAAAAATAACTCAGCGCGTAACCGGTGAGTGCACCGACAAGAATGCCCATGAAAATAGAGGTGGGTATGTGGAGTAAGTCGGTGATTTGCAGGTGATGACCTTCTGCCATAAGGATGAAGGTGGAAAACATCAGAACGGAAAAAACATTGTCAAAGGAAGTGCCCGCCATGATGAATTGAGGAATGTTTTTATTTGTTCCATATTTTTTCTCTACAAGTTCAACCATGCGTGGTACAATGACGGCAGGGGAAGCTGCTGCTAAAACTGAACCCATAACGGCGGCATCGACAGTGGTGATATGCAGTAAATAGGGCGCAAAAAGGACATAGGCGATGATTTCGGAACCTGCAGGAAGAAATGACATAAAAAATGCCGGTCGGCCCACTTCTTTTAAGTCTTTCAGGTTGATGGATAGTCCGGCTTTGATGAGAATGATGATAAGTGCCATTTGCCGAAGTTCTGTGGAAATAGCAAGTAATGACGGGGCCAGTAAATCTAATAGATAAGGGCCTAATATGATACCGGTGATCATCATGCCGATGATGCGCGGAAGTTTGATTTGTGCACAAATAGAAGATAAAGAAAGTCCTACAAGAAATATGAGCGCTAAGGACAGTAACATAAAAACATCTCCTCATGGAATATTTATTTTATTATACCAAATGATTTCATGAGGGGAAGATCGTCGGATATGAGATGTATTTATTTTTTGTCAAAAAGAATTTGTTTACTGTGGATGAAATTCCGTATTTCATAGCAAAAATTGACAAGTTCTATTTATATTAATATAATTTAATAGATTTGAATTTGTCTTGAAGGAGATAAGATGGTTATTGTTCCTTATATAGTTACATTGGTTGTAGCTCTTTTATTTTTTATGCTTTGCGGTATATTGATTTTTGGTTGGCCTAAGAGAAAGTCATTGGTTTCTCCCGAGAAGGTACGGCCTGTGCGTCGTGAGCATAAACAGAAAACAGTAAAGAAAAGTGTGCCGGATGAAACGGTGAAACTTCCGCCGCGAAAAGCGTATCATGATGAAACGACACAAATTATATCTTTGAAGCAGGTGGCGGAAGCGCAGGATAATGAGAAAACAAGAGTTTTTGGTCATTCGGAATTTAGTGCAGGCATGTCGAAACAGGCACCTAAGAGGGAAAAATCATTTGACTTTGCTGAAGAAGAGCCTGTTATCTTGAAAAATCCGGCGACCATAGAAGAATTAGAACAGCATTTTGTTCGACACTTTTTGAATGCTTATGGTGCTGTGTCGTCGACGGTGGAACAGGATGCAAAAACGGTGACGAAGTATGTCATTCAAGAAATGCATATGAATGCAGAAGAGGCAGCGGATACGCTCCTTCATATTATGGTGCAGGAAGCATTGCAAAATGCACAGCGTGCTTATGTGATGATGCCTAATGATATGGTACTTCATATGGTGGCAGAAGCATTCTGTGATGTGGCACATGGCAGACGATCGGAGACACGAACGATTCTGGCGTATGATGCATTGAAGGCGATGCCGCGTATGGAAGAAAATCAATTTCATGCCTTGTCACTGCTTTTACTATTTCATTACTCAAGAAATACGGATAATGTGAATTTGGAAACATTTAGGGCATATACAAAGAAATATGTATCGCCGTTTATTAATGAGTTGCCTGATGAATATAGCGGTTATCAGCAATTAGAGTATATTCATTGCTTGTCTTTGGATAATAGAGAGATGCCCTTTGGCAGGGTTCTTCACGATTCCTATCCTCTTCTTTTTGCGTATCGCGGTTTTATGAAGAGTGAAGTTATGAAAGTGCGGGAGAAATGGAAGCCCGGCACGTTGGTGCATAGTTTATATAATTCTTACTACAAGTTGGCTGTGGTGGATGATTCGTTGCTATCAGATTTTTATAGTGATATAGGGATATCCTCATCGGAAGACCGTATGTATTTGACGAATCTTGTCCATTCAAGACCGGTAGAATATGATAGAAAAGAACTAAGTCATATTTTGAATGAAATATCACCTGATTTAGGGAAGATGCAGGAAATATGGGACACGTCTTTGTTGCGTCGTGCCACTCTTACTTTGATGGGCATGTATATGGCTAAAATTTGTATACGTTCGACTATAGGCGAAGATTTTGATTTGTCGCATTGGATGTAATAAAACTTGCGAGGGCAAAGCATATTATTTCATAAAAAGGAGCAGTCGTGGGTATTTTTGATATTATCGGGCCGGTGATGGTGGGGCCATCCAGTTCACACACTGCCGGGGCGGCACGTATCGGCTTGATGGCAAGGGAAATATTGGGCGAAGAGGTAGCCGCCGCACGCATCACATTGTATGGTTCTTTTGCAAAGACCGGACAAGGGCATGGCACGGATAAAGCGTTAGTGGCAGGTTTGATGGGCTATCAGCCGGATAGCAATACCATTCGTGACGCATTGACAATAGCCCAAAATCGAGGCGTGGGCATTCATTTTGATATGTCCTCTGTGGAGATGGGACATCCGAATACGGCGGAAATTCACGCTGTGGGAGCGAGTGGAAAAGAAGTGACCGTTGTGGGCGCTTCTCTTGGCGGCGGTAGAGTAAAAATTACGAATATCGGCGGATTTCCGGTGGAAATTACCGGGGAAGAAAATACGCTTTTGACTCAGCACAAAGACGTGCCGGGGATTGTCGCTGATGTGTGTTGCCTTTTGGCCGAAGAAAATGTAAATATTTCTGATATGCATGTATTTCGTAAAGGAAAAGGTACGGATGCCGTGATGATTATTCATACCGATCAGAAAATTTCACAAGAAATTGTAGAGAAGATAAAGGAAAGAAATGAAAATATCATCAATGCTATGGCATTGGGCATTGTATAAGGGAGAGTCTCATGAAAGCTTATCATTCAATCCGAGAGTTTTTTGACTTGGCGGATAGAAGAAAGTGTTCACCGGGTATATTAGCCTGCCAAATGGAAGCAGAGGAACGGGAAGTACCGTTTGAAGAGGTATGGGAAAAAATGAAAAAAACCATTCCCGTTTTTCGGCAATCTATCAAACGGGGCTTGGCAGATCGAAGTAAGTCCGTTAGCGGATTGGTGGGCGGTGATGCCTACACTCTTTTTACGGCCAAAAATCGTTTTTTAAGTCCTTTATGTAAAAGGGCTTGTGCGTATGCCGTGGCGACCGCAGAGGCAAATGCAAAAATGTTTCGTATCGTGGCGTGCCCGACGGCCGGGTCATGCGGTATTGTGCCGGCGGTTTTAGCGGCTTTGGCAGAAGAAGAAAATTCCTCCTCAGATGACGTGACAAGAGCCTTATTTACAGCCGGTGGCGTTGGGAAAGTGGTAGCAGAAAATGCCTGTATCGCCGGAGCGGTCGGGGGTTGTCAAGCAGAATGCGGGAGCGCATCCATGATGGCAGCGGCGGCGGCTGTGGACCTATTAGGGGGAACTACGACACAAATGAGTGATGCCATGGCATTGGCATTGAAAAATTTATTGGGCTTGACCTGTGATCCCATTGCAGGACTGGTCGAAGTGCCTTGTGTGAAACGCAACGGATTTCATGCGGTGCATACCTTAGTGGCGGTAGAAATGGCTATGGCAGGTATTCATTCCGTAGTGCCACCCGATGACGTGATCGAAGCGATGGATCAAATAGGGAAACTAATGCCGGTATCTTTACGAGAAACAAGCTTAGCGGGATTAGCTGCCACAAAAGAAGGATTACGAATCAATATGCGGTTGAAAGGGAAAAAGAGGAAAGAAGAAGGATAAGGATAAGCAAATAATTATCCTTTTCTTTTGCCGTAAAATTATTATATTTCCTATAACTGTGATATAATGTTTTAGTTATTAATGACGTAGAGAAACGAGAGGTTTCTATTTTGTATCGGAGGTATTATGTACGATACGTTTAAGGAATTAGGTCTTCTTCCGGAAATTATGAAGGCCATTGAAGATATGGGTTTTGAGGAACCTACACCTATACAGAAAGCATCTATTCCCATTGCTATGGCAGGGGGTGATTTCATCGGACAGGCGCAAACCGGGACAGGGAAAACAGCAGCTTTTGGGATTCCCCTTTTAGAACGAATTGATTCGTCGAAACCATCGCCTCAAGCGGTGGTGCTTTCACCTACTCGGGAATTGGCGATACAGTCCGCAGAAGAAATTAATCGCTTAGCGCAATATTTGCCCTTCCAAGCCTTGCCGATTTATGGCGGGCAGGATATTGAGCGGCAATTTAGAGCCCTTAGAAAGAAACCAAATATTATCGTAGCGACACCGGGACGGCTCATGGATCATATGAAACGTGGCACCGTGGATTTATCTCATGTTCAAGTCCTTGTATTGGATGAAGGCGATGAAATGGTAGATATGGGATTTATTGATGATATACGTACCATTTTATCCGCTATGCCGAAAGAAAGACAAACGATGTTTTTCTCAGCCACTATGCCGGCACCCATTCAAGAATTGGCAGAATCCTTTTTGCGTGAACCGCAAGTGGTACGAATCAAGTCTGCCACAGTGACCATTGATTTAGTAGAACAACAATATGTGGAATTACCGGATAGACAGAAATTCGATTGCCTTTGCCGTTTGTTGGATATGGAAAGTCCTGATTTAGCCATTGTTTTTGTACGAACCAAAAGACGAAACGATGAAGTCACGGAAGCACTGAAAAAAAGAGGTTACATGGCGGAAGGCCTTCATGGTGACTTATCTCAACCAAAAAGAGATTCCGTGGTTCGACAATTCAAAGAAGGCACGATTGATATTTTAGTTGCCACCGATGTAGCCGCCAGAGGATTGGATATCAGCGGAGTCACGCATGTATATAATTTCGACATGCCGCAAGATCCCGAAACCTATGTTCATCGAGTAGGACGTACCGGTCGAGCAGGACAAACCGGCGTTGCTATGACATTTGTTATTTCAAGAGAAATGGGACAGCTTAGAAGCATTGAAAAAGCCATTCGACGTAAAATTACCCGGAAAAGCGTCCCTACCCTCACGGATGTCATTGCAGGTAATCAACGGACAGCCATTGAAAGTTTACAAGAAACAGCGCAAAATTTAGGTTTAGAAGAATATCGAGAAAATGCCGAAGATTTACTCAATAATATTGATTCTGTTTCCTTAGTGGCGGCGGCTATTAAATTATTAACAAAACAACCGGATGTGACACCGGTAAAAATTACCGAAGAAGCGCCGCAACGGAAAAAACGTCATGACGGGAAAAAGAGAAATTTTCGGAGTAAAGATAAACGCCGTGACGATAAACCGCGGAATCATGATCGCCGTATGAAAAATGACAAAAAACATTTTCACGATAAAAAGAAATCAAAAAAGTCGCATGTTCATGAATCGAGCTTTAAGCCGTATTTCAAAGATTAATAGATAACAAAAGAGACATCCTTCGTTGGAAAATAGGAACGAGGATGTCTCTTATTTTTTATTGTAATAATTTATTTTTCCATTCGTAGTATGTATCCGTGTAGTAAGGAGTCATTTGAGATTCGCGGAAATCGGTGCCGTAAGGTCGGCGACTGACGGCGATGATTGGCGGTGCTTGAATGCGCTTGGCGACGGCAAAGCCGGTGTAGAGCGTCCACCATCGTTCTAAGTCGCAGATGAAGTCTTTGGCTGTGGGGAAAATATCTTGTATCGTCAAAGGAGTGTGAATTTTTTCCTCTAAGACGCCGTCAGCATACCATCGAAGGGTATCTTCTATGGTTGGGCGGCTTGATGACTCTACCCACGCGCGGAAAAGATAGTCGTGATAATCATAAATTAAGGGATCGCCTAAGTTTTTTGTTACATCTTGCTGCGGAGATAATTCGGCACTCGGTTTTAAGGTGAAAATATCTTTAGGAATGATATCCTCTTGGAAATAGGCATTCAGTTCATGTCCTAATTGATAGATTTGATATTTCCATAAATCTCCGGTGGCTGCCACAGCACCGGCAAGGTCACCGTAGAAAGTTCCGTAGCCCACAGTGAGTTCAGTTTTGTTGGCATTACATGTGAAGATGCCTCCAAAAGCGGATGAAAGACCGGCTAAAACACGGCTGCTTCGATCACGGGCTTGCATATTTTCCTTGGCTAAAGGAGATAGGTGCAAGGTGATTTTTCTGTCTTTTGAGGAAATAGATCGGCAGTCAATCATTTGTTTCGTTTCGTCAACGAAGTGGTCGATGGGTATTTCTGTGTAATAGGCGCCGATATTTTCTGCTACGGTTTTAGCTAATATTCGCGTAGTGGTAGAATTGTATTGCGTGGGAGTATTGACGAAAAGAAGATGTTCCTTTGGCAGAATAGAGCGATAGAGGGCAGCATTTACTGCTGAATCAATGCCGCCGGAGAGTCCGATGGTGACGTGATCGACAGAAAGCATTTGGAGAAATTTTTTGAGTCCATATTGCAAAGAGGAAAGTAAAGGAGGCAGGTGAGAAATAGTTTTTTTCTCAGTCGGTATGAGTTGTCTTGTCCGTGGCTCAAATTCCCATAATTTCCTTCTACTTTGGAAAGGAATACTTTCATCGATGAGTAGTCCGTTTTGGTCATAGGCAAAGGTGATACCGTCATAGAGATAGATGGTTTTACCTGTATTTTCCACGCCACTACGGTTGACGTACAGCGTGGGTATCCGATATTTCTTTCCGTGGGCGCTAAAGAGGCGGTGACGGTTTTCCTGTTTCTCTAAAGAAAAAGGAGAAGCCGAAAGATTGACAAGAAGATGGGATTGTTTCTCTGTTAGTATGGCTGTCGGAGAAAGGAAATAGTTTTCGTCCCAGCTGTCCTCGCAAAGGAGCAGACCTATTTGTAAGTGTTCGTCTTTTATGGTGATGTCGTAGGGGGCAATAAGCTTATGGACGGTGGTATTTTCTTCTGCGGCTACCCTGAGTATGTTCGTAAAATGTCTGGTGTCATCAAAAGGCCCATAGGTGGGTAGGAGTGTCTTTATGGTGTAAAAATGCCCGATGGTATTGGCAACGAGTTTCTGATTTTGCGCGACAAAGCCGGCATTGTACAGCCTTAGTCTGCCGTCGGAATTTTTTTTATTTTTATCAATAGCTACATGGCCGAAAATGATGGTGATGCCTTCTGCGGCGGCAATAATTTTTTCCTTATATGCTTCGCTTTCATGAAGAAAGGCCGGAGATTCCCATAGGTCACCGATGAAATAACCCGTCAGAGAAAGCTCAGGGAATATAATGATGTCTGCTTGTTCTTCTTTGGCGCGGTTTATTTCCTGTATCATCAGTTGATAATTTTGGCGAATCTGTCCCGGGAGAAATTCCGGTGATGCAGTTAGTATGCGAATCATGATGCCTCCTGTTGTTCTTATTTCTTATATTATTTGCCGAGTAGGTAAAAGTGCGTAGATACGGTGATTACGCACTTTTTTGTTTTTGTATTCTCAATTAGATACCCTATAAATTACTCTGTGGCTACCACGTGGCTACCAGATTCACGAGGATCCATTTTCATATCTATTCCGTATGGTAGTTTATTAACAGTTGACAATAGCTGTTCTCTTAGTCTGTGAGTATAGACATCTTTGGTGATGTCTGTTTGTTTGTGGCCAACGATTAATTTTACATCAATATCATTCAATTTATAATTAGCAGCAAGCGTTATGAAGGTGTGCCGGGCATCGTGGGCGAGGTGTTTATCACCATATACTGCTTTATAAATACGGGGGAAGTGGGGGCGATCCTGTTTTCGCGGTATGCCTTCTTCTAACGTAAATAGATATGGCAATTTTTTTAGTTTAGATTTTTCGTAAAATTCACGGACGATGGGAAGTATGCAATTTGCGATAGGGATTAGTCTATTTCTTCCGGCTTCGGTTTTGCTTCCACCTATCATGTATTGTTCTGATAGGTTTACGTTTTTGAGCAGCATCCGGGATAAGTCTGCGGAGCGTGTCCCGGTGTAGCATTGTATAAGGATGATTTTTGTTAGTAAGTCGGTTTTATTTTTCCACATCGTTTGCATTTCTTTTTCTGTAAAGGGTTTATGTATGGTGGATTTTACGAATTCTTTTATTCTTAGGAATCGACTGTAATCTTTTAGCGCGATGTCATTGGCTAATGCTATTTTATATATAGCATGGAATATCGTAACGATTTTCGATTGTCCTATATGGCCGATGTTTGATTCATCAATAACTGATTGCAGGTGTACGGTTCTTATTTCTGATATAGGCATATCTGCTATTTTTATCACGTGTGTGCGATAGGCTGAGCGTAGCGTCACATTTATCGGCTTCCCTATTTTTTCTTGCTGCAAGCAATGCATTTTCCATAATTCACCTAATGTGATTTGCATTGCTTTTTTTGTTTCCATTGGTGTGTTGTTGTAAATTTCTAAGGCTTTTTGTGCTTCGTGGAATGTGGCAAAGCTTCCGATGATTTTCTTTTTTCTTTTTCCTTCGTTGTCAAAGCCTAAATTGATAACGGCTACAAATGGATTTCTGCGACGTGCGTCTTTCCTTTTGTATACTGATCCACTTCCATTTGCTCTTTTCATTACAATCTCCTTTCTGTAGAAAATAAAAAGAAAAGCCACCGCTACGATAGCGATGACTTCTCTTAGACCAGGCTCTATTGAGCTTCGGCCAATTCATCTATAACTATGGTAGCAATAAAAATTGATTGGGTCAAGAAGTTTAACTCATTTTTTAACTCAACTCAAAATTCACTTGATTAAGCTAATGAGTTAAAAACGAGTTAAACTCTGAAATGCACGATAAATACTGACTTTTTAACTCATCATTTTAACTCATTTTAACTCATTTAATTCGTTTGAACTTTTTTGAACTTTTTGAACTTCTTTGAACTATTGGGAATTTCCTAATAGTTGAAAATCGTTTGAAATCGTTTGATAAATCGTTTGAAATAGTTTGAAATAGTTGGCAAAATGTTCTATTTTTATCTCCAACATTTTCTAAAAAATAGTGGTGTAGTAGTATAAACTCCACTGTTTTTTATGGTTTGATGGAGTTATTATTTCCGGTGCAAAAGAAAAATACCTTGATACAATGTACCAAGGTATTTCCCGGTCCGCTTTGTGCAATACGCCACGGTTCAATCTATATCTATGGTACATAAGTAAATAAAAGTTGTCAATATTTATGAAATAGTATTTGTTGTGCAAAAAATGCGAAATTTGCACAGGTGAATTTTTTGTTGTGCAAAAACTGCTAAATCTTCACAGGTGATTTTTTTATTCTAAGTTTGAAAAGTTGTTTTGCTTGGATATAACCATTTATATCCAAGAGAAATGATGTTTTGCTTGGATTTAAATCAAATTAAAATAGGGGACGGCATCCGAAGATGTCATCCCCCTAAAACGGTGAACCGTTTTGTCTTGTGTCCTTATCTTATATAAATTAGAACCACTTGTCAATAATTAAGGATATGACATCAATTGTTCGAACTTTCTGAATAACTGTATTTTGTTGAGTCCTTGATGATAATATGCTTACTTTCCATTTTTTTGTAATATTGATTTAGCAATTTTTTGGCATATACCATATATTCATTAGTTTTTTTAGGTAAGTATGTGCCGTCAGCATAATATGTTTTTAAATCGAGTAATTCTAATTCGTCAGGGAATCTATGCGGCATATTCATTATAGATTCACCGGAGCGTACATTATATGTAGCCCGAACTCTGACATCCGTAATTAATTCCGGTGACTTTATAGGTATAACGTAAATGCTCATTGTACAAACAATTGCTTTATTATCGGCTTTTATGGCTATGTTTTGTGAAGATTCATCCATAATCATAACTCCGTCAGGGATTGTTCGAAGGGCAAGTTCTTTCCCCGGTGTGCCGAATAGTTCATGGTATGAGATAGCTTGAGAACAAATAGGGGTAAACAGTGTAATAAGCAGCAACAGTATAATTCGCTTCATAATAACATCTCCTTTTAAAAAATAGTTTTATATAAAGATACGAGTTAAATGGATTTTTTTAGTGGGATAAATTTGTGAGGCACGCCTCTGCAGTCTGCAAGATTATATATGGAATAGTCTTTGTTATCTGCTATATAGTCATCATTTAATAGGAGTTCGACGGCAAATTTATTGGCTATTCGTTCAATACAGTCTGCATTTACACTCATGGTATAGGTTTTTATCCACTGGGTGTTGTCATCAGGCGTGCATAGGGCGTGTCCTAATTCGTGCGCGCATACGAACGGGAGTATATTGTCCGGTGTTCTTACGTCATCAAGAATAATGATTCGAGAACGTTTGTATTTTATGTAGTTACCGAACTTTCCACCTAAGTCGTTATAGATGATTTGAATATTTTTAAGGGCGGCGATTCGAAATGGATCGTCCGTTTTACATTGGCGGATAAGAGCAGTAACTTTTTGATGAAAGTCCATTACTTTTTATTTATCCTTTCGATACTTTTTTGGGGTGTATTTTTTCTTTGCGATTCTTTTGGCTTGTATCATCGCCGCTTTTATCGTTGCTTTGAATGCTTCCATGTCTTCGATTCCATCGTCTCCTTCATAGGCTGCTGATGAAATGGAGTTCATCATGTCTTCTAAGTCGGATTCTATTTCTCGTTCGTCTTTTTGTGTAAGGTCAGGAAGAGAAACATGTGCGTCTTGTATGTTGGGCGCATTGTTATTAGCCGAAGTAGTCGGCGATGTGTTGGCATCGAACCCAAGTAACCATCCGGGAGATACTTTTAATGCATTGGAGATTAATGCAACTTTATCTTGCTTTGGTTCGTAACGACCATTTAAATATTCTGATAAGGAAGACGGGCTAATTCCGGTTAATCTTGAGAGTTCAGCTGCGCTCATTTCTCTGTCTGCCATTGCTTTTTTTATGCGATCCATTAAACTATTTTTCAATTTAATCACCACCTTTTCAATACTATATAATGAATGCTCAAATATATATTATATGATTTTCCGAATAAAATCAATTTAAAAGACAAAAAAATATTCGGAAAGTCGTTGACAACAAAAATTGAACAAGTTATAATGTAATTAATTCGAGAAGTCGAATTAATAAGGGGGTGAAAAGATGGCTGAATTTGATTACTCATATTTACGAGGATTTATCAAGGAACATTTTGGGACGAATCAGAAGTTTGCTGACTTTTTAGGAATTGGCGTAACAGCTTTATATGATAGGTTAAAAAACACAGTATCCTTTAAAACGTCAGAAGCACGGGCTGTTGGTGAACGATTTAATTTATCAGCAGAAGATATGGAGCGACTTTTTTTTACTAACAAAGTTCGGAAAATCGAACATAATAAAAAGGGATGAAGACCATGCATAGAGAGAATTAAGTATTTTCTTCAAATTCAAATTCTATATCTATTTGGGTATCGTCAGTTATGAGTAAGTCTTCATCGTATAAGAATTCTTCAAATCTTGATAGTAAGAAGCTTTCTATATCGGATCGGTGAAAAAGGACAAAGTAAAAATCCCCCGAAGGGGATAGTGTGTTGGCAAGAAACAATTATCTATGAGTTCCTCGTTTTCCTGTGTACGGGTTGACGTTTCCCTTATGGCTGTAATTGTTGTTTGGGTTTCCGTCTGGGTCACTTCTGTAGTGTGGCTGAACATATGTACCGTCGGAACGATAATAACCGTTGACGTAGCCGGCACTTGCAATACCGCTCGGAAAAGCAAATGCAGCGGCGGCAAGAATGCATAAAATGAATTTTTTCATAAAGGGCTCCTTTCCTAAATGAAATTTGTCAACACACTAACTGAATTATAACACACAAATAATCAAGTGCTAAAGGGGTGAAGAAAGTGGAACGCAAACAAATAACGCTCCGGTTACCGGATAAGGTATACGAAGCGTTGAAAGTGGAAGCAAAAGAAAAAGGATTGACGGTGAATGATTTGATATTGCTTAGGATTAATCCGTTGCAGGTGAATTTTCGAGAGGGATTTTCCCGTGTTCTTTCTCAAAGGAATTAGCACATTGCTCGATTAGAAATTCAATCTGCATAGCAATAGATCGCTTGTTATAAGAAGAAATATATTTTATTTTTTGAAAATTTTCATCTTGCATTCTCATAGTAAAAGCTTTTTTATCGGTAGCCATAGTATCACTCCTTTTCACATTTATTTCATTATGAAATAATTTTGAAATAATTTCAATATTTCATATTGACATCACTTTGAAATGATAGTATATTGTAATTACAAAGTGACATCACTTAGAAATGGGGTGAAGAAAATGAAAGTACCGTTATTATTGCGAATGCCTGAGTCACTCAAGGAATGGCTGATGGAAGATGCAAAGGCAAGAGGAATGACGCTTACAGGGTTGATTCTGTCGATATTAAGCACGTATAGGGAACAGCAGAAAGAGAGGTGAAGATTGTGTTTAAAAAAGTATCCGTCACAAGGGTGGCGGAGTTATTGGGAAAGTCCCCGGATTTTATCAGGTGGGGACTTCAGGAAGGGAAATTCCCTTTCGGCACCGCGGTGCGTACGCATCACGGCGAAAGGATCCGGTATAACTACTTGATTATACCTAAGCTGCTTTCGGAGTACACGGGTATTCCGGAAGATGAATTGTAAGGAAAGGAGGTAATGGAGCAATGAAGGTAACAATAAAACCAATAAAGAATATAAACTATTTGTCTGATAGAACGACCACATTGGATAGAGTTCGTAAATGTGGACTTTGGTTGGATTACGCAAGTAAAAAATTACAAGACGACAAAGAAGTCGTCCTTGCAGCGGTGCAAAATAACGCTGGAGCATTGAAATACGCAAGTAAACGCTTACAGGACGATGAAGAAATCGTTCGAGAAGCGTTAAAAAAAGACGTTTATATGATGAAGTATGCCAGTGAACGTATTCAGAAAGACGAAAATATTTTGAAAGATATTCCAAAATACGTTTTCGCCGACTTCCAAAAATACATGTTTGCTCGAACACAGAAAGAAATACATTTTCGCCGACTTTCAAAAATACATGTTTGCTCGAGCGCAGAAAGAAAGGAGTAAAAATGAAAAAGCGTAGAATTCGTTGGGGTCGTGTTGTTGCAGCGGCGGCGGTACCGCTTTTGATAATCGGCGGCATCGTTACGGCTGATATGTGGAACGATGACATAGAAATCATCGAGTATCACAAGGAAGTTGTGTCGGGAGAAACTCTCTGGGATATCTGTCGCGAGATCGCGACGGACAAGGAAGATTTAAGGAAGCTCGTGTGGCAAGCCATGCAGGACAATCACATAGAAGATCCGAGGGAGCTACAGCTGGGGCGAATCGTTATTGTAAGGGTTAAGGAGGCAAGGCAATGAGGAAATATGAACTTATCGAGGAACCGAAAAGACGTGACGGTCATATTTTACATAGAATTATAGCCGTCAGAGATTTTGGGAACGTAAAAAGGGGAGACTTAGGAGGTCTCATAGAAAAAGAGGGAAATTTGTCCCACGATGGAACGGCGTGGGTGTATTTCGGGGCGAGAGCATTTGAAAACGCCCGGATATCTGAAAATGCCCAAATATATGACAACGCTCGGGTATTTGGCAACGCTAGAGTATATGGAAACGCCATAATTTGTGATAAAGCAAAAGTAGGTGGCAATGCAAAAGTTGGTGGCAATACAAAAATTTGGGGCAAAGCAATAGTTTATTGCGATTATTGCGATGCGGAGATTTACCCAAATATGATATTTTGTAGCAATTTGAACGATGAAAAAGCCGACTGATAACGGCAATTATCAATCGGCAGGGCGGAAAAGAATTGCTAAAACTTTCCGCCTCTATTATAACACAGGAGGCAAATAATGACAGAAATTGAAGAAAAGAATGAACATCTTGCATTTTTGGCACTCATCGAGAGAAGTAAAAGGCAGCATGCGCTCATGTACCTGAAGAAAGCATTGGACTATTCCGATTGCGGTGTGACGGATATCGAACTTGTAGAAACATCTAATGGTGATTATGTAGACGTCACATTTTATGGAAAGGAAAAACGCAGGGCGAATATAAGCGCAGACAGTGTTCCGGCGATGATTTATGACATATTTAGACAAATTGAATGGTTGAGGTAAATGGAGGATTACACAAATGGCATATACAAATTGCGACTTGATTTTATCGGTAAAAGACGCGGATGATCACGAAAAGTGGTTAGCCGTAAGAAATATGGGAATTGGCGGCAGTGACGCCTCGGTGATTATGGGGCTGAATTCGTACAAGTCACCGTATCAGCTTTGGCTGGAGAAAATCGGCGAGGCTGCGCCCGAAGATTTAACGGGAAATCCCTTTGTGTACTGGGGGCAGAAGAATGAACCAAATATTGCCGACTGGTTCAACGAGGAAACCGGTAAAAAGGTACAGCGTCTCGGTACTCTTCGCAATAAAGAGTATCCGTTCATGATTGCTAATGTCGACAGAACGGTTATCGGTGAAAATGCAGGGCTTGAAATAAAAACAGCCGGTGCTCCTCAGTATAAAAAATGGAAGGGCGATGAAATTCCGGATGCATATTACTGCCAGTGTCTCCATTATATGGCAGTGACGGGAGCCGACTATTGGTATATCGCCGTTCTCTTAGGCGGGAATGACGCCAAATGGAAAAGGATAGAACGGAACGAAGAGGATATCAAAGCGCTCATTGAAAAAGAAAAAGAGTTCTGGAATTTGGTGGAAACAAAGACACCGCCGCCTGTGGATGGATCTATGTCGTGTGGCAATGCACTGAAGTGGAAATATAAAGGCGATCCGGGAAGTGAGACGATGCTTCCGGAAGAGGCAGGAGACATTATTAATGAGTTGGATAAAGACGCAGAAGTCGAAAAAGCGTTGAAGGAAAGTATTCAACTAAAGAGGAATAGGCTCATGGAGATGATGGGGGACTTTGAAGTCGGCCGTATCGGCGACAGAAAAGTCACCTGGAAAGTCACGAAGGGTCGGGAAAGTATCTCGTTGTCAAGAATAAAAAAGGAAGATAAGGGTTCGTACGAGGCTTTGAAAGCTGCAGGGCTTATCACTGTAAGTGAGCCGTCGAGGACGTTCCGGGTATGGTGAGTTATGACACAAGAGAGTTTTAAAAAGTTAAGTATAGGCGCCAATGTTAAAGAGGTGCGAGAAGATTTACCACCGATAAAGGGGGTACTTCTCAGTAAAACGAGTACATCGGCAATTATCAGGACGGGATATATTCCCGGTGGGAAACCTATTCTCAGATGGGTCCCGTATCAAAATTTGGCTGTTATTTAATTATTAATTTATTTATACAAGGAGGCTACATTATGAAAACAACAGGTGGTTTACAGCAGCAGCAACAGCAACAGGCACAAGCGCTTCAAAATGGGGGAACAACACTAAAGGGGTATCTACAAGCTATGATGCCCGAAATCAAGAAGGCGTTACCAACGGTGATGACGCCTGAGAGATTCACGAGAATTGTCATGACGACAATCTCCACAAATCCTGCATTGCAGAATTGTACACCGCAATCTTTCTTGGGAGCTGTCATGCAGGCAGCACAGTTAGGTGTTGAGCCTAATACGCCTTTGGGTCAAGCGTATTTAATTCCTTATGGAAATCAGGTGCAATTCCAACTTGGCTATAAAGGTTTAATAGACTTGGCGTATCGTAGCGGGGAAGTGCAAAGCCTGCAAGCACACGAGGTTTACCAAAACGATACTTTTGAGTACGAGCTTGGACTTAATCCAAAACTCAAGCATATCCCGGCGCTCACGAATAGGGGAGATGTGATCCTCTATTACGCTGTAATCAAATTTAAGAACGGCGGGGAAGGTTTTGAAGTGATGAGTAAAGAGGACGTTGAGGCTTTCGCAAAGTCAAAGTCAAAGACTTATGGTCGAGGACCCTGGCAGACAGACTTTGATGAGATGGCCAAAAAGACAGTTCTTAAAAAGGTGCTGAAGTATGCGCCGATGAAAACGGACTTTATCAGAGCCGTTGCGACTGATGAAACAGTAAAGAGTTCGGTTGCTGAGCAGATGGCAGATTTACCGGATGAGACAGTAACTATTGATACTGAAGCTCAAGTCGTCGTAGATAAAGAAACCGGAGAGGTGAAGTCATGATAGCAGATTTATTGAAAAATCTAAATGCTATCGGTCGGGAAAATTCGGTGAGCCGTAAAACGCTCACCGGGCTTACCGGTTTATCTGATAGAAGGCTAAGGGAAACAATTGAGAGTGAGCGCCGTGCCGGAGAATTAATCTGTTCTCACATGGATCCCGGCGGCGGTTATTATTTACCGGAAACAAGTCTTGAACTCAGGGCTTATGTGAATGAACAGCGAAGCCGTATTCAGTCTCAAATTTTGGCGTTAGCGCCTTTAGAAAGGGCATTAAACGGAGGTATGTAGAATGGGAAAGTCTATTGCATTAAGTTGTGGGTTTATGAGTAATTTACGAGTGCGTATGTTGAAAAATCGAATGGGTACTGACGCGTTAATGATTATCGTTTCTATGCTATGTAGGTATGATGAAAAGTCGAAATGCATTCCGATGAGTGAAGAGAATATTTTCAGGGCTGCAGAAAGCGCAAACAGTTGCGAAGAGTTTGTAAAGGATGTACTTGATGAAGCTATCATGTTAGATATTTTCAAATCTGTAAACCTTTTTGATGATATGGATGGTCAATGTGTTCATTACAACGGGTTGATCCCGAATAAGGAGTTATGTACCGGGTTATGGAAGAAATAATTAACTGTTGAATCTTTGCTGAAAGGGGTGATGCAGGTGGCAAGACCGCTGAAACAGGGTTTAGATTATTACCCTATGGATGTCGGTTTTTTGCGAGATATAAAAGTGCGAAGAATAATTAAGTCATGCGGAGCGTCATCAATCGCGGTACTAATTTGGCTGCTGAATAGCTGCTATCAGGACGAGGGGTACTATCTGAGGTGGACAAAGGATTTGCCTTTCATAGTGGCGGAGGATACCGACGTCACGGAAGGACACGTACAAGAGGTTGTTAAAAAGGCTTTACAAGTAGGTTTCTTTGACGAAAGCATGAAGGATAATTATGAGATACTGACTTCTGCAGGGATACAAAAAAGATTTTTAGCTGTAACTTCGAGAAGAAAATCGGTATTTCTCCGTAGGGATTTTGCACTCATCTCCATTAATGACGACAATAACTCAGTTAATGTATGCAATAACTCCATTAATGTATACAGAAGTACACAAAGTAAAGTAAAGGAAAGTAAAGGAAAGGAAAGTATAAGAGATATGTCACATGATGTGATTGATGGCAGTGTTTCTACTACTACTAAAACTACTACTACAAAAGATAATTTATCTATTTCATCAAAGAAGTTTAGGAAGCCAACATTGGATGAGCTTATTGCATATATCAAAGAGAAGGGATACGTGTTTGATCCGGAAGCGTTCATGAGCTATTACGATGCTAACGGTTGGCGTGTTGGTAGAAATCCTATGAAGAGTTGGAAGGCTGCATGTGCTTATTGGAATAAAAATGAAAAGTCTGTAAAGGGGAAAAAGGCTACACAGGGGAGTCAAAGTTTATCGAGAGAAGATTTAGATATTATAAAAGACTTTTAGGAAGGAGGTTTATATGGAAAGCATTACTCAGGTTTTAAAGGAGTTAGAGATGTCCATTCATAAGACACCGGAAGACGCTCATACATACATTTGTGATAAGTGTCGAGATAAAGGAATCATACCTGTAAATGTTAATGGTTATATCATGGTCCGGATTTGTAAGGACTGTGAAAGAAAAAGGAAGTTAAAGAAGTGGCTATCTCATAGTGGTATTTCTTCTGAAGATTATAGTCGCTATACGCTTGATAATTTTTTAGAGGATACTGATGAGGCGTGCAAAATGAAAAGGGTCGCTTTGAGTTTTATTCATGATCCGGATGCTATCGGGCTTGGCTTTTTCGGACAGAGCGGTACGGGCAAGACTCATATTTGTATTGCGGTTTGTCAAGCGGTAGGCACTGAACACCATTATTGGCAGTATAGAAATGAAATTCAAAAGATCAAGAATTCGATGTATCGGAGTAGTGAAACATACAATAAATTAATAAAGACACCTAAAACATCACCATGTCTTTATATAGATGATTTATTTAAGGGTGCTTATAGTGATGGTGGTATTGATAAACAGGATTTACAGATAGTTTTCGATATCATCAACACGCGGTATATAAAGAGGCTGCCCACGATTATTTCGAGTGAGTATAGTTTAAATGCTATTACGAAAGCTGATACGGCTATTGGAAGTCGTATTTATTCTATGTGCTATCCATATCTGATGAGAGTGGATGGAAGGAACAGACGGTTGCAAAGGGGGTGTCCGGTATGATGTTAGTACTCAAGGGACGGCTGCCTTGTTTAAATGATGTGATTAACACAAATCGGACGAATAGGTACGCCGGGGCTACCTTGAAGCGTGAGATACAGGATAGTATTGCTTTGGCTTTAACGAATCAGGTAAAGGAAAGATACACGGGAAAAGTGATTATCTTTATCAGGTACTTTGAAAAGGATAATCGGCGTGATGAGGATAATGTAATGAGCGGTGCTAAATTTATATTGGACGCGCTACAGGAAATGAAGGTCATAAAAAAAGATAGTAGAAAGTGTGTTCATTTGTTGCAAGAGGTATTCACTGATAAAGGGAAACCGAGAATTGAAATAGAGATTGAAGAAGTTAATAGGCAGATGATGTGCGATGATAATTATTCAAAGAAAACAGAAAAATTAGCGATACCGAAACATTGTGAAGTTTGCGGAAAAGTCTTTATGCCATTTGAGATTATAGATAATAGGGAATTTAGAGGTTGGGATATTTGTAGCTTAAAATGTTTGAGTGCATGGAGTGACGCAAAGAAAGAAAAAATAACTAAACATTGTGAATTTTGTGGAAAAGAATTTCAGACAATAGCTATTAGCAAAATGACATGTAGTGATAATTGCAGGAAAAAATTAAGCTTAAAAAATAGGAGATGTGGAAATGGAATTTAAAATCGGCGATAGGGTAAAGGTTGTTTCTGTAACGACATTATCCGCCCTGGAAATTACCGGAATTAAAATCGGAATGACGGGGACAGTAAAAGACTTAGATGAAGTTACTGTGGGCGTAGAGTTCGATGATAACATAGGTGGGCATCGCGGTAGTTGGAAAGGAAAACAGGGGCATTGTTTTTATACCTTATATGAAGAATTAGAAAAAATTGAAGGAACAAAATAAGAGGTGGAAGAAATGGACACAAAAGCAAAAGCAGAAACGCTTGAACAAAAAATCTTAGAAGTGTTAAGAGAAAAAATCGGGGTTGATATAGGAGAAGAGTTTGACGTTTATAAAAAAGGCAACATGCTGTGGAGATGCAAGTTTGAGGGAAACGGGTTTTTCTGTAAGGGATATTATGAATTTCAGAAAGCAGAAGTTTGGAAAAACATTATCGCCAACTTTCACGAGTATACATTCAAAAGAAAGCCGTTTATACCAGAATATGAAGAGGAATATTTTTTCTTATCATGGAAATATGACGAAAACAATAATATAGAATTTAGCGTTTTACATAATATATGGGTAGACGACATCGTAGACTATGGCACGTTAGCACTTGGAAACGTATTCAGAAGTAAAGAAGAAGCATTTGGAAACAAGAATAAGTTAGCAGAAAAACTGGAAAAGCTAAGAAAAGGCGAGGTGTGAGTATAGATATTCTAAAGGAATGGGAGAAAGAAAAACGGGAGAAAGGGAAGAAGGGAAGAAAAAAACATTTATTTTTCCGTAAATTTTAAGCAAAAAAAGGAGCAGAGCATGAAAAGTAAAAATAATTTTAAAATCGGAGATAGGGTAAGGGTTGTTTCTTTACCGAACTCATTCAACACAGAAAATAGTAAAATTAGACCTGGAATGACGGGAACGGTAAAAGAAATAATAAAAGGTTGTATAGGCATAGAGTTCGACGAGTACATGGGAGGGCATGACGGAAATAGTTGGCTTTGGAGCGGGAAAAAGGGATATTGTTGGAACGTCACATATGAATGCTTAGAAAAAATTGACAAAATGAAAAAAGAAGTAATCGAGGAAACAAAAGCAGAGAGAATAGGCACTGATAAAGAAGTGATAAATCACCCGTCGCATTACACATCAGGGAAGGTGGAATGTATTGACGCTATCGAAAGCGCTACAAACCGTTTACAAGGGCTTGAGGCTGTTTGTACGGCGAACATCATTAAGTACGTGTGGCGGTGGAAGTTTAAGAACGGCGTTGAAGATTTAGAAAAAGCGTCGTGGTATTTAAATAAGTTGATAGAGCAAGCAAAAGGAGAAAAGTAAATGGACGAACCAATCATATTACCGTGGACAATTTATATTATTGATGTTTGTAATTCTATTAGTGCAGTGGCTATGTTTCTTAGCGTATTAGGGGTATTTGCGACAATGTTCGCTTTTATTGTAATTTATGTAGATGATGTGGATATTATCCAAGGTAAAAAGCTATTGAAAAGATTAATGATTTTTACAACGGTATCTATTATCGTTACAATTATCGTCCCTGATAAAAGAGTAGGATATACTATGCTTGCGACTCAGTACATCACGGAAGAGAATGTACTAAAGGCAGCGGATATGGTGGATAGAATTGCCGATAAAATTATACGAGTAAAAAATAATTAGTAAGAGAATGATGAGGTGAAAAAGTGAAAATACTGGATGCGTGTTGTGGGGGTAAAATGTTTTGGTACGAAAAGGCACTGCCTTTCGTGACCTTTCAGGATATCCGTGCAGGGGTGAAAGAATATTCCGGTGGAAGAAAAATCAGAATAGAACCGAATCATGTTGGAGATGTAACAAGTATGGATTTTGCAGATGGAGCGTTTGATGTTGTCATTTTCGATCCACCACATATGATCCGTGCAGGGAAAACGTCATGGCTTAATATCAAGTACGGTAAGCTGCCGGAGGAATGGGAGAGTTGGATAACGAAAGCATTTGCCGAGTGTTTTAGAGTATTAAGAAGTAACGGAATACTTGTGTTTAAATGGAACTCTGCGCAAATACCATTTGCCAAAGTTGTAAAATTATCTCCGTATAGACCGATTCTTGGTGACAAAAGAGCAAGTACAAAGTGGACTATATTCGTTAAGATGGAAATGTTGATAAAAAATAATTCGCAAGAGTGAGATAAGAGGGTATCGGATGACGAAGGGCGAGGAAGAGCTTTTACGGGTAGCAGGTATTTGCGCAAAGATAAAAGCGATCACATCAGAAATTGAGCGCACGCGAGAAAGTGCGCTATCCATTTCATCACCTGCTATGGGTGTTAAAGTGTCAGGGTCGGGCAGCGTATACGACTTATCAAGTATCCTTATCAGGCTTGAGAAGTCTTTGGCACGACTCTTAGAAGAGCTTGCTATTTGCGTGGAAGAAAGAGATAAAATAACCGCGCAAGTACTGTCTATCACGCCGGAAATTTTAGCATCCATCCTCTATTGGAGATACATAAAAAGCTATAGCTTAAAAGCGGTAGCTGCTAAGGTATCATGTAGTGAGTCGACGGTGCGTCATCAGGTAAGGACGGCTATAAAGGTTTATGATAAAAAGTATTTTGGGTAATAAAAAAGCACTCCTGCGAGTGCCTTTTTTGTTACATACTTGTTTCCATCAACTCTTTGTATCTATCTTTTGTGACCAGCTCATAGGTATAGCCACAAGTAAGTCCGGTGGATGGGTCTATTTCTTCTACCTTATATACTCCGGGGAAGTCGGCATACCGGTAGTCTCGGTAATTCCCCCACTCTGTCGTTTGGAAAAATTTTTCCTGACAGAGGCTATAAAGGGAAATCCCTACCGCAGAATTAATAGCTGTGGCTTTCTCGTTTTCGAGCTGCTCATCTTCGAGCCAGCTCACCGCACGAGTAATTTCTGGGTATTCGGAAAACGTTACCCATTCACCGGTCCACTCACCGGGAGCAGTGGCGGTAAATACTTTTATGGTGTTGTTGCAACAAGCTCCGCTTGAGAAGGCTATAAATTTCCCGTCTTCACTCAAGCCTATAAAATCTTTTTTAACGGTAAAGCCGTCAACTATTTGTTCTTTATCGAAAATTGTAATATTCATTTTCCCTTATTCCTCCGTTTCTTTTATCAATTCTTTGTAGTGCTTCTTAGTCACTACTTCATATGTATAACGATTGTATAGGCTATTGGGGTTGAAAACTTCCACCTTATATACTCCGGGGAAGTTACTATACGAATACCGGATTTCTTCGTCATTTTTAAATATGACGAATGTTTTTTCGATGCATAAGTCTTTTAAAGACATTTGCGCGGCGAGCTGGATCGCCTTTGTTTGTTCTCTTTCAAGCCGTTCGCTATCGAGATAGTTTTTTATAGCTATCTCAATTTCCTCATTCAGTGGGCGACGGCTTTCGTCCGCCAATTCTTTTAGCCTTTCGGCTAAATCTTCTTTCAGTCGCAAGGTAATAACCTTTCTTTTCCCTTTGTAAATACTCATTATAAGTATCCCCTTTCTTGGAAACTGACAAATATATCATCACCGATAACAAGGTGATCTAAAATCGTCATATCTAACAAATTAGCAGCTTTAGCAAAAGCCTTAGTTAGATGAATATCTGCCCGTGACGGTTCCGGATCCCCTGATGGATGATTATGAACTAATATCAATCCATACGCTTTGAAACGAAGCGCCCATCGCATAGCCTCTTTTATGTCTGCAGGTGCAGCATTTAGATTCCCTATACTAATCTCTTTGTATCCTAAAAGACGGTTTTTTATATTTAGGAAGCAGACTATAAAGTGTTCTTGCTCTTCCGCTTTGAGATACTCAAAGTGGTTGAATACTTTTTCAGGTGTTCTCATAAGCACCTGCTTTGGTGATAGTGAAGAGATTCTATTTGCTAAGTTTATCACTGCTGCGGCTTTTGTGGCTTGAGCTTTTGTTAAGCCGTAGCTTAGGAAGTCCTCTTTTACCAAGTATCGAAGTTCATTCCTATAAGTGTTTTCTACATCTTTCATCATACTGCCAATTTTTTCAGCAGCGGAGCTGCCTAAAACATCTATAAATAATTCTTGAATTGTTTCCATTATATTATCCTCCTACGCTTTGAAAAAAATATTAGTAGGCGGTATAATAATATCAGTGGTTGGTATATCTTATACCGCCTGAGTCCTGCACTCCTGCACGAGTGTGGGACTTTTTAATTTTTGCTATTTACTTCAAATTTTTCCGGGAAATTTTTGAAGTAGCGAGTGACTGCCAATCGGTCTACTTCATCTTCATGGCGCTGATAGGTGTCACAGATGAACTCTTTTTTATCTTGGTCAGTCCAGTCAGCACCTATCTTACTCATCTCTTTTGGCGCTACTTCGGAGAGCAGCTCAGGGATATCCATCTTCACGGTCACATCGTAGTCATAAAGATAAAGTCCTTCTTCGCAGCCTTCGTATCTGCTGTGATCCATACTTTCTAAAACGTCTTTTAATGCTGTCATATCAATCACTCCTTTTCTTAACTTGAGGGGTTATCCCCTTGATGATTACATCATAGTATAGATATCACGTGATGTCA
Organism: Veillonellaceae bacterium DNF00626; assembly: GCA_001553355.1. Taxonomy (GTDB): domain Bacteria; phylum Bacillota; class Negativicutes; order Veillonellales; family Dialisteraceae; genus Dialister. The sequence goes on along the minus strand of KQ960844.1, from coordinate 89,238 downwards.
AGTAGGGAATTATAAACAATTTATAAACTTTTTACTTTTGCACAAATTTGCACACTTTTGCACAAATTTGCACAGAAAACTCTTGTCAAGTATGGTATAATATAAGTGTAGAATTTTGGAGCAGTTTATAAATTCTTTATACTTTTTATACTTTTTGTTTTCATTTGAAAGACTCCTTTGAAGAAAGTCCCGTACTCCGGGGCTTTTTTCGTGGAAGAAAGAGAGGTGTGTATATGTATGAAGTAAGGATAGGGGAAAGATGGTACGCCGTCTATGAAGCTTATGAAGATGGATCCGTCTTGGCACTATACGAGGGGAAGTTCCGACGCTTTCCGCAGTCGGCGTATGAGGAAGTGCGAGATGTCTGCGATGGCGTGTGTGTAAATGAAGAAAAAGAAGAGAAAAAGGAAGAGCGCGCAGCGAAAAAAGTGGTAGTAAGGAAAAAGAGTGTGAAAAAAGATGTGCAAAAGTAGTAGGAAAGAAAAGCCTGTAGGACTCAGCGGGCGCCCGTGGAAGTTTACGAGTGTGCCAAAGCTTGAAGCAGCTATAGAAGCTTACTTTAGTAAGTGTGAAGAAAAGGCTTGGGCGCCGACGATGGCGGGCTTAGCTTTGTCGCTTGACTTGTCGACTGAGACGCTTAGAAACTATAAAAAAGACCTGTTATTTGGGTCGACTATCGCGCGCGCGAAGCAAAGGATAGAAGCCTTTTGGGAAAGGTCGCTGATGACGGCTAAAGGCACAGGCGTGCAATTTAACCTGAAAAATAATTTTGGGTGGAAAGACAAGAGCGAGCAAGAGATTACCGGTGCAGGTGGCGGCGCCCTTGTGACGAAGATAGTAGTCGACTACGGCGACGACGATATAGAAGACTACTAATAGGTGAAAAAGATACACGAAAGGAGCGGCGAAGTGTGGTAGAAAAAGAGAAAAAGATAGCTTTTAATAAAATCTTTAAAGACTTTAACGCCACGCGGTGCCGCTATCGCTTAGCTAAGGGAAGCGCGGGCAGTGGTAAGAGCGTGAATATAGCTCAAGACTTTATCCTTAAGTTATCTGATACGAAGTATACGGGCGCCAATCTTTTGGTGGTGCGGAAGATAGAAGAGAGTAACAGAGACTCTACTTTTGCTGAGCTTACCGCCGCCATTTATCGTATCTTTGGTGCAGGGTCGCCTGCGTGGGTGATCCGCAGAAATCCGATTGAGCTTGAATGTACTTTGACGGGTGCGCGTATCATCTTTCGTGGTATGAAAGACGATGCTCAAAGGGAAAAGATAAAGTCTATCACCTTTCCACGTGGAAGTCTTACGTGGGTATGGATAGAAGAAGCGACTGAGTTAGAGGAAGAAGATGTAGATATCCTTGATGACCGCTTGAGAGGTACGCTGCCGAGCGAAAATTTATACTATCAAATCACTTTTTCTTTTAATCCAATTTACGCGTCGCACTGGATAAAAGCGAAGTATTTCGACATCAAATCGCCTGATATCTTTACTCATCATAGTACTTATCGAGATAACCGCTTTATAGATGAAGCCTACTATAGACGCATGGAGCTAAGGAAGCAGCAAGATCCAAATGGCTATCGTGTCTACGGCTTAGGCGAGTGGGGGCTTGTCGGCGGGCAGTTTTTCTCACAGTGGAAAAAGGATCTACATGTAGTAAAGCCTTTTGAGATACCGCAGGGGTGGACACGCTTCCGCAGTATGGACTGGGGGAGCGCGAGACCTTATGCTGTCTTATGGGGTGCTATGGACTATGATGGTACTTTATGGATATATAGAGAGCTATATGGATACGGCGGTAAAGCGAACGTCGGCACGAAAGAAAGTGCGGCACAGGTGGCGGAGAAGATAGCGCTGCTTGAAGGTACAGAAGAGATGGATGGGAGTTTTTTGGATAGTGCCTGTTGGATAGTCACAAATCCGGGAACACCGTCGATAGCGGAAGAGATAAACAAAGTTTTGCAGAAGAGAAAAAGGCGTCTTTTTATACCGTCCACGAAGGGAAGATTGCAGCAGGCGGAGCAAGTGAAGCTACGGCTGATAGGACATACAGATAGCGAAGGAAAGCAGATACCTGCACTTCGCTTTTTTGATACTTGCTTCCATAGTATCAGGACGATACCGATACTCACGCACTCAAAGACGCGTCCTGAAGATGTGGATACCACAGAAGAAGATCACGCTTATGACGCTTTAGGATATCTTTGCTTGGGCAGACCGTATGCACCCATTAAGCCGAAAAAGACGAAGTATGTGGATAGATATAGAAAAGAAAGGGTAGAGAGTGTGTGGGCGATATGATGAAAGTCACGGTGTTATATACAAAAGAGTCTATCACGATAGAGATACTTGGGCATGCAGGGTATACAGAAGCTTGTGGACATGACTTGGTATGCTGCGGTATATCAGCTATAGCGCAAGCTATTTTACACTACTTGAGCAGTACCACTGACTTAGTACGGGGAAGTATGGTAAAAAAAGGGCTTATGCAGATATCTTTGAAGCATGATGACTTAACGGAGTATATGACACACATGCTTATATGCGCTTGTCATGAGATAAAAAAAGAGTACAAAGAAGCTTTAAAAGTAGAGGTAATTTTTGATGGAGATTAGTAAGGTAAGAGATTGGTTTAAGCAAGCGGTTGACCACGGAAGCGAGTGGCGAAAGCTGGCACGAGAAGAGTATGACTTTGTCCGTGGAAAGCAGTGGAGCGAAGATGATAAGGCAGCACTCACAGAAAAAGGGAGACCTGCACTTACTATCAATAAGATTCGACCACATCTAAATATTTTAAGCGGTTATCAGCGTGTTAATCGGTATGAAGTAAACTTTGAGCCACGTACATCTGATGACTTTGAGAGTTGCGAGCTTAGAAAAGGTGTGACGAAGTACATCATGGATAACTGTGACTATAACGATGTCGAGAGTGCGGTGTTCATGGACGGTATTATCGGGGGCATAGGGTGGTTTCACGTCTTTTATGACTGGGATTACACAGCTATGGAAGGTGAGATAGACATCGAAAGGATATCACCTTTTGACATCTATACGGATCCGGAAGCGCGCAAGCCTGATTATAGTGACGGGAAATTTCTCTGCCGTGCAAAGTGGGTAGATAAAGATGAGCTGTGCGATATCTATCCTGAGCATGCAGATGATATACTATCGGAGTTCAGAAGATACGACATGGACGAAAAGGAAGCCGATATGGTAGGCACTGAGCCACTTTGGTATAACCGTGATTTGAAAAAGGTACGACTTATCGAATGTTGGTATAAAGAGCGGGAAATGGAGACACGTTATATGATGGCTGACGGAACAATATCTGATGTGCCGCCGCCTATACCGACGGTCATTGCATCGCCTTTTCAAGTGCCGGTAGATAAAGTACGCTTAGCCGTCATCATGGGCGACATCAAGCTTGAAGAGATGGACTCACCATATCAGCACGGCTTTTTCCCTTTTGTACCTTTTACTCTATACCACTATGGAGAAGGAGATGTGCCATGTGGCGTAGTGCGTGATGTAAAGGATCCACAGCGCGAGATAAATAAGAAGAGAAGTCAGATACTGCATATTCTAAATACGCAGGGTAACTCCGGGCTTATCACTGAGACTACCGCGATGACTGAGGAGCAGCAAGAAAGATATAGGAAGTATGGAAGTAAGCCGGGCGCTATCATCGAAGTTAATGACGGCACTTTGGCAGGTGGTCGTATCAGGGAGATTCAGCCGTCGGCGCCGCCTGTTGGCTTGATACAGTCAGCACAAGAGAGTGAAGCAGATATACCGAAAATTACAGGTATCAATGAAAGTATGCTTGGTATATCGTCACCGCAGCAGTCAGGGCGTGCTATTGAGCTAAATCAACGGCAAGCGGTGACAAATATTGCGCCGTTCTTTGATAATTTACGGAAATCTAAGCGCGCTATCGTGCAGCAGCTTTGGGGGTATAAAGGGCATAAAGGCTTGATACCGCAATACTACACTGAAGAAAAAGTCTTTAGGATAGTAGGAAAGACAGGGCAAGAGCAATTTGTCACGGTCAATCAACAGGTGCAGATGCAAGATCCACAGACGGGGCAGCTCATTACTACCGTTCTTAATGACCTATCACAAGGAAATTACGACGTTATTATTTCTGATACACCGTACAGCGTATCTCAACGGCAAGGGCAGTTTTGGGCATTGGTAGATGCGGTCAGCAAGTTAGGGCTTCCGGCAAATATCATTTTCGATAAGCTTATCGAGCTTTCAGATATACCGGACAAGCAAGAGATTATTCAGCGCTTGCAATCGCAACAGCAGCAAGCTAATGCGCCGAAAGAGCCTAATGTTCGCCGTTCAATGAGTATCAACTTGGACGATGTTATTAAGCTACAGCAGGCAGCACGAGATAATTTAGTACCGCCTGAAATTGCACAAGGTATTTTACAGCAATACGCAGGGCAGTTCGGCTTGCAGATACCGCAAGGACAAGTACCGCCGCCGCAGTCGCCACAGCCTGAGCCTATGACACAGGCGGCAGCACAAGCACTCATGGCAGGAAGTACACCGCCGGGGTATTAAATAGTTATCACAGGGGAAATCCCTTGATATAAAGTATTTTTTATTATCGTCCGCCGGGACGTAAAAAGCGCGATATTTCGTCAAAGTCTTATGACGTAAAAGGAGGATAAAGACATGGAAAAGTTGTTTATGTTTAATTTACAGTTATTTGCAGAAGAAGTGAAAGAAGAAGCACAGCCGGACATTCCGGCAGAGCTTGAGGGCGTATCAGAAAGCGTAGCAAGAGAAGTGATGGCTGAGCTACCGAAGGAAGAGTCATCTGATGACCATGCAGAAGAAGCAGAAGGCAGCACTACTCAGGAAGAAGCTACACAAGAAGATACACAGGCACAGCAAGAAGCGCCTCAAGAAGTACAAGAGTCGCAAGAAGCACAAGACGGTCACGCCGATACCGACGGCGATAAAAAAGCGGGAAAAGTACCGTATGAACGCTTTAAGGATGTAAATGACAAGTACAGAAGCGCTGAGCAGGAAGCACAAACTCTTCGCAGACAACTGGAAGAATTGCAAAGACAACAGCAGGCATCGGGACAAGCACAGCAGACGCAACAGCAAGCACAAGCGCAGCAGCAAGAGCAGCAGCAGCAAGAGATTCCGATGGATTTGCTAAACAAGGCTTATGAAGTAGCGAAGAAGCAAGTATTAGCACAGCTCAATCTTTCTGAAGAAGATTATAGCGACTTGGAGTATCAAGATGACGGAGAAAAGGCTAAGGTTGATAGAGCTATCCGTTTTAGCTTTGATTCTATTTGTCAGCAAGCAAGAGAGCGTGCAAAAGATTTAGCTGCACAAAAGCAGCAAGAACAGCTCATTATGCAGAAAGCTTATAGCGACTATGAAAGTATGGCGGCGGAAGAGCAGAAGAGAAGCGACTTCAATGATATTTGGCAGTACGCTACTACAACGCACTTCACTTCGATGCCGGTATATGCACAAGCCGTGATACAAAATGCTTTTAATTGCGTCAACAGCGGGGTAGGAACGCTTGAGCAAGTACAGCTTGTAAAAGACTACTACAACACCGCTAAGCAGGCATATTTGAGCGGAAGCGGAAGCGGACAAGCGCCGCAACAGCAAGCAACTAATAACAAAGTAAAACAGATGACCACAGCACCACGGGTGGATAAAGTCAGGGGGACACCGTCTACCGGTGGTATGACTATCCAAGAGATTGAGCGTATGGTGAATGGTGATTGGGGTAAAGTCCCTGATGACCTTAAAAAACAAATCTTGGCAGGTCGTCTGAGTTAATTATTCAGACAGGAGAGATGAAGCATGACAAACCATTTTTTTGATTTACAGTTATTCGCAGAAACCACTATCCCGGCAGCACTTGTAGAAAAAGCATGGGGTAAAGACGTATGGGCGCAAGCACTCAAAGATTCTTATTTTGAAAAGTTCACAGGCACAGGCAACGGCTATATCATTGATAAAATGACAAACTTGAAAAAAGAAGCCGGCGATACCATTGTTATTCCGCTTTTGAAAGCATTGACCGGAACAGGTGTTACAGACGATGCTCAACTGGAAGGGCAAGAAGAAGCATTGCAATTCTACGATTTTGCAGTACAGGTACATGAAAAAGCTCATGCCGTAAAGCTTAAAGGAAAACTGGAAGAACAGAAAACCGCTATCGACTTGCGTAAACACGCAAAACAAGGGCTTGCTACATGGCTCACATATACCATTGACCAGATGGTTTTTGACGCACTGACAGCAAATCCGACAGACGGTCGTAAGATTTTTGCCGGTGGTAAAACATCTGAAGGCTCTATCACGACAGCAGATGTATTCACAGCTGACCTTATTGGTGTAGCTAAACGTAAAGCACGGCTTGCACATGTACGTCCGGTTGTCGTAAACGGTACAAAACACTATGTACTTGTGGTAAATCCTTATCAAGCGCGCGACTTAAAGAACGACGCTAAATGGATTGACGCACAGAAATATGCAAACATTCGTGGTAATGACAATCCTATTTTTACCGGCGCACTCGGTATGTATGACAATGTCATCATTCACGAACATGAAAATGTAAAGATTACCGAAACCGGATCCGGTTCTGCAGCAGTAGGGCATGCGCTTTTGATGGGCGCACAAGCAGGTGCTTTTGCTATCGCACAGGAAGCAGAATGGAATGAAAAGGTATTCGATTACGGACGTAAATACGGCGTATCGGTATCTACTATTTTCGGCATTGCAAAATCTAAATTTGACGGAGAAGATTTCAGTACCGTTCAAGTGATGACCGCTTGCAAAGCTGACTAATATTGCGAAAGGAAGGGAGAACTTGATGAAGAAGGAGCAGGGCAAGTTCTCCCGCTTTTCTTTTATTGAGAGGGTACTATGACAGCGATTGAAGATATCATAAAGCAAATTAGGACAAATATTTCCGATACTGATAAAGTGGGATACTCAGATGAAGAATTACTACAGTGGATAAATGAAGCGAACGCTTACTTGCGGAAAACGGTAATGCAGTATAAGCCAAATCTTTTATACAAGCGCGAGTCAGGTGAAGGGCAAATCAAATTGTCTGAAATTCCTATGAAAGTACATGCAGTCTATGCTGACGGTACAGCGATGATATATAGAGCGACACTACCGAGGGATATAAAAGAAGCGTCACCGGTGGAATATTATCGACTTGGGCAGGATATATTTCTTTATCCTGAGCCACTTAAGACGACACAGTGGATGGTTATTTACGCACCGGTACAGTCTGTATATACATTAGATGGCAAGTTGGATTGGGTGCATGATTTTGATTACGTGATTATCGAGTACGCAACAATTCGTGCGCAGTATCGTAACGAGTTTATGATGGGGCAAGAGGAAGAACTTTTGTCAACGCTCACGCAGCAAATTATTACGATGATTGCTTCGATGGATAATAAGAAGATGATAATGGAGGGGTACTGGCAGTGAAGATTTCGGCAAAACATGAACAGTCGGTAGTGGACTATAATGACTTTTCCGGTGGGCTTAATTTCACTGTTAGTCCCGATGCCATTGCGATGAATCAATTTTCATTGGCAGAAAACGTAGAGTACGGAGCATTAGACGGATCACTTAGTAAAGTGGCGGGGCTTGTACCGATTATTGAGACAACAGGGGATATTAATACTTTTTATCCGATTGGATTTCGTGAAATGATTTTCATTTCAGGGGGAAATATTTATAAAACAAATTTCCATAAGCACACGCTTTTAGGGAACACCACAGGGAAGTCAAGACCGGTTATCACGTCTTTTGGTGATGCCGTATATATAGCAAGTGGAGAAGAAATACAGAAGTATAAAAATGGGGAATTATCAACTATTGAACATTCGCCAAGAGCAGAATATATCTTTGCACAGGAAAACAGATTAGTCGCTGTTCATTCCGAAAGTAGACGTATGTCATTTAGTGGCGTGCTGGATGCATCGGATTGGAAAGAAGATGACGAAAAAGAAAACGCCGCGAAGTGGATTGATATCGGCGATAATGACGCAGGGACAATTGTTGCCGTTGGTCGACTATTCCAAGATTTAATTGTGTTTACATCTATGAATAAGGCGTTTCGATTGACAGGTACTTATCCAAATTGGCAGCAGTTGCCGTTGGCAAAGGACGCATATGCTACGAATTTTTATAGTATCGTATCAGCACGGAACAGCTTATTTTTCTTAGGCGATATGGGGTTTCAAGCGATACAGTCTACTCAAATGTATGGTGATATGGAGACTGTTAATGTAGGGAAATTGATTAACAACTTTTTGACTTTGAATATTCAGCCGGAAACATGCAGCATATGGAGTTTGCCTACTAAGTGGCAAATTTGGATACAGCCGCAAGAATCCGGAGTTATTTATATATTTAGTACAGCCACAGGCGCTTTTACTACCAGACGTATGAAAGGATATGTGTCTCATGCACAAGAGTATAACGGTACCGTTTATGTGAGTAGAGGACATAAGATTTATGAAGTGCGTGATGATATAAGCACTGATGATGGCGAAGATGTAAAAAGCATCGTGAAGTTAAAAGAGATAAAGGGAATGGATCGTGTCGTTTTAAAGCGTATTATGATGGATTTATATTCACGAGAGGTGGGAGACGCAACATTGACGATTGGAAATTTATCCATACCTTTATCTAAAAGCGCTAATGACGACATTGTCGCGCTTGATGATGACATTGTCGCGCTTGATGATGATTCTATAGCCGGTGATGAGTATATAGAGTTAAAGAAGCGATGCAATTATAAGTTAGCTAAGGTAGCGCCGGTCATTACTATTGCTAAGGGGGCATTGTCTGTCAGGCGCTTAGGTTTATTGGTAGCAGGAGTGGGATAATGAGACGGTTATATCAAATCAATTGGGCTAAGGATAAGACCGGAGATACCACGAAAGTAGCTGTAAAGAAATTAGATGATGAAGTAACAAATATTTATGAAGTCATCAGTCGGTTAATGCATTTTCGTGATGGTCATAAACACACAGGGAAGAATGGCGAAGGACCGCGCATTTTTGAAATATGGAGGTATGATTAATGAGTTTTCATTATAAATATCCGATTAACTACGCACCGGGGGAAGCCGGGGATACGACGGCGTTTGCAGTAAAGCAATTAATCAAAGAACGAAATTATATGTATCAAATTCTAAATAATATCATTGCCGGGACATCGGAGTTTATCAAAGCAGGCGTGATGGTTGCCACGACAGAGAATATTCCTTTAGCAGGTGAAAAGACTATCGACGGGATCCAAGTGGAAGATGGTGATAGGGTTCTTGTTTGGAAGCAGATAAATGCTAAGGAGAACGGCGTATATGTGGTATCTAAGGGAGCATGGATACGAGCAGAAGATGCAAACGATAACGGAGATTTTGCCAGAGGGTATTTTACCGGAGTTGCTAAAGGTACTTATGCCGGACAGTTGTTCGCGGTAGATGGTGATGTAGAAATAGGAGAGAAGCCTTTACATTTCCGGAATATCATTCAGGGGGATTTCGTTACACAAGAGACAAGACGCGCCAGAGATGAAGCTATGACTGCAAGGGATAAGGCAAAGGAAGCAGAAGCCACAGCCGATGAGCATGCTAAGGCGTCATTAAAGGTGAAAGATGAAGTTATAGCGGAAAGAGAAAAGGCGGAGCAGGCAAGGGCTGACGCAGAGAAGTCAAAAGAAGTCGTGAGTGAGAAGGAAGCATTTATCACAGGGAAAGCTAAAGAAATAAATAATACTGCTGATGATGTGAAAAGACGACAAGACGATGTCAATGCCGGGGTTCGCAAAATGGCAGACAGGCAGAAGAAATTAGAAGACGATGCACGAATATTTGATGATAAGCGTAAAGCGACAGATAGACTTTTAAATGCGGCACAAAATGCTCAAAGGGAGACGGAAAATCACGTAAAGGAAAGCCGTGCATTAAATCAAGATACAAAAGATTTTGCACAAGAAGCACGAGAGAGTGCCAGACTTGCGAGAAACAGCGAAAGAAATTCCGGTGATCTTAAAGCAAGCATACAAAATGTATTGAATGATGTCTCACAGGCTGAAGTGCGTATCGGTAAGCAGAAGGATGAAATCAACGATATTCAAAGACGGGCGAGAGAATCGGAAGAAGTTGCCGTGCGTACAAAAGCAAAGGCAGAGGAATTAGAACGGGATATCGTATCAAATAGGGATATCATTACTGCTGCAAGGGATGAGGCAAGACGTCTTCAGGGTATGGCAAAGGAAAGCGAAGAGGTCGCTAAGGCGGAAGCAGCAAAGGCAAAAGACAGTGAAGTAAAAGCGGAAGAGAGTGCTAAGCAGTGGCTTATTAGTGAAGATAAGGCAAAGGCGGCACAAACATTAGCTGATGCAACATATGAAAAAGCCAAAAGCACAAAGACGGATATAGAAAATAAAGGGGCTGAAATTTCCGATATTTATCAAAGAGCAAAGGAAACGGAAAACCATGTAGAGTTATGCAGAAATGCAGTAGATGAATTAAAAACAAATGCAGAGAATGCTAAGAATGTAGCAGTGGATGCAAAAGAAAAATCAGAGAGCGCGAGAGATATCTCTGAGAATCAGGCGAATTTCGTAAAAGAAAAAGCAGAAATAGTAAAGCAGTCAGAAGAGACTGTAAAACAATTGGCAGAAAGCGTGTCTATCAATCAAGGGTTGGCAGATAAGAGTAAACAGGAATCACAGCATTTTCGTGATGAGGCGGAATCATTTGCTATTGCTGCACGAAACGGACAGACGACTATTGAGCAGTATAAAGCGGATACAGAGAAGTTATGGAATGAGTGGAAGGATATTAAGGAGAGTTATTATACAAAGCCGGAAATAGACAAGGTTCATGAGAGTATGAATAATCGAATAGCCGGGGCGTTGCACAGTTGTTATGATTTAAAGACAAATAAGGCGGATAAGTCGTCGCTTATAGGGCTTGCAAGTACAGAATACGTAGACGGTAGGATTAAACATGTGGTCGGTACAGCACCTGAGGCGTTAGACACTTTAGGAGAAATAGCTAATGTACTTACCACCAATAAAGATAAAATAGGAACTATCATTAATCAGATATCCACCAAAGCAGATAAAGGCACTGTAGAGAATGCATTGATGGGTAAGGCGGATAAGAACGAAGTAGAAAAGGAATTATCTAACAAAGCGGATTTAAAGAACGTATTTAATAAGCAAGAAACAGAGGCACTTGTTGCCAATGAAACAACCGAAACTTTGCGCAAAGTATGGGAACGTCTGGGGAGAATGCGTGCTGATATAAAAGAAACGTATCAAACAAAACAAGAGGCAAGACGTATGCAGCCGGTTATTTATAGGTATACGTAATTATTATGAGGGGATAAATTATTTACAGTACTTAATTGAGTGTTTTTGTTGAAAGGAGAGGCGTATGGCGGAGGAATTGTTAAACATACCGGAATTGACTATTAGACATTATAAAAATAAGAGCCTTTATGATAGCTATTCCAGTAGTAGAAAAGATGGTGATATCAGTATCATCGGGGATAGTATGAGTGTGTACGGCATAAGTGTTATTGATGATTTAGTGAGTAAGGTAAACGCAAATATAGAAGATAATGCAAACAAGCTAAAGGAGATAGCAGAAACCGGTATTTCTCAAATTAACGGGAAGATAGCGGATATCAAGGCTAATACGTACACAAAAGTCGAGGCGGACAATAAGTTTCAGCCAAAAGGGAAGTATGTAAAAGAAGAGTATCTACAGCAACTTGAAAGTGCATGGAGTGATGAGCTTGATAAAAAGGCAGATAAAGATGATGTTTATACTAAAGATGAAGTAAATGAAAAGGTAGAGACAATTCCTAAAAACGTTTACACGAAAGTGGAGACGGATGGGAAGTTCCAGCCAAAAGGGAAGTATGTAAAAGAGGAATATCTACAGCAACTTGAAAGTGCATGGAGTGATGAGCTTGATAAAAAGGCAGATAAAGACGAAGTTTACACGAAGGGCGAGAGTGATAGACAATATCAGGCAAAAGGTGCATACCTGACACAAAATGATGTCTTTGATACATCTACTATTAAATTACCTAATGGTGCAAAGATAGGGGTGGAATGATAAAGATGAAGAAGTTTATACTCTGGTTATTTCATATACAGCCAGAAATAAAATATAGAGAAAAGATAATCATAAAAGAAAAAGAAAAAACACTACCACACGGTAGCATTTTAATCGAAGCAGACCATATAAAAATTGATGATATAGAAATGGGGGTAGAATAACAATATGGCAAGAATTGTAATAACCAGACCTAATGGAGAAACAGAGTATGCGGAACTCACTACGGATAAGAGTTTGGTGGGTAGTCATTATTTGACGGTGGAAAGAGATGGAACACCTTATTATGCAAAGTTAGGCGATAGTGTGAGTACGCATTTATGTGTAGAAGGAAGCGACGGGAAAAAGCGGTATGTGCAGAAATTTGTATGGAAGTATACATTTAACGATACATGGGAAAATGCGTCTAAAATGGTTATTCCACACACTGGAAAATACAGACTGACCTTTACTTGCATTGCTTATGGTGCCAACTACATAGAAGCAGATAGTAAGATATTCAGTAAAGATGATATTTTTAATCAAGGGAGTAGATTTTATATTGAAAACGACGCACACAAATATTGGACTCTAAAAGCTAAAAGTGGGAAAAAGTATTTAAATATGGACTCTTCGGATAATGGGCAATTCCCAGACCCTTCTTACTTTCTGGTATTTCAAACACACTTAACCTCTATCGAATACATTGGTGAAGCGTAAGAAATGGAGATATGCCTTTGGCAGCTTAATCAATAGCACTCGCAGGGGTGCTTTTTTGTTGGGGGAGGTAATCAGATGACATGAAAAAAAGAGTACATAGCTTAGAAGAGGCTATAGCGGATTATGAGGCAATCACGGGAGATAAAATTCATTATGATCCTGATGATTGCTTTTATATTCATGTACTTCCTAATTTCCACTTTATCATCTGGGCAATTCTTGAAGAAAAAGGGGAGCGGTATTTATGGCTTGGAGAGTGCTACGGGAACATGAAGGAGTTTTGGGAGTATCTTGATAAGGTAATGGAAATGAACGGTGTAAATATTATCGTAACAGCCACACCGAGAGATGGTCGTGCGCATATTCGTAAGTGGAAAATGGAACGGTTGCCGGAGCGTGATTTTACGTCGGAACAAGGCATCCGGTATCACGTATTAAAGGGCTATCGAAAGAATTTAAGTCGTAGTCGGGATTGGTAGAAGAAAGGACAGAATGATGGATTTACAGTTATTTAAAAAAGGGAATGAGACACAGGTAATCACGCAAGAAGCGCATGTGCCTGAAGCGTCGCCTGAGGAGAAAGAGCGGTATCAAATGATGAATGAATATATTCGTCAGCAGATGCCTACGGCAATGGCACTGCAGCAAAAAGGGGCGAATATGTTACTTTCTAATCCCGGAGTTGTGCCGGTGGATTATACGCGAATAGGTGAAGAAGCCACAAGGAAAGCAAAGGAATTACAGGGTGATTTAGATGGAATAAGAGCCGGTGCTAATTCAGGTGCATTGAAATATCAGCAGGCTTTTCGTGAACAGGCGGATACGACTAATAGAGATTTAGCAAATGTGCGAAATATGAGTAATCAAGCGACGGAAGCGTTGACAGGCAGATTAGGGCTTTTGTCAGGCGATTCGGCAAACACGGCACGGAATATGGCAAGGGCTTATGGAGATACTGTTAATATAACTAATCGGGCTTTAGGTAATAATTTGGCGGATACGATGAAATTATCTCAAAACACGGCAAATGAATTACAGCAGGTAGGACAGCAGAATGCACGTGATAATACCGACCTTATTAATCAGCTCAGGGGCGCAACAGGTGTAACGAATAGTATGCTTGGGCAAGCGTATAACAATTACGGGTATAATGCCGGTACTACGGCTAATCGGCTTAACCACTATGAGCGAGGGCAGCAAAATAATGCATTCTTGGAAAATAAGTCTAAGGTCATCAATGACCAACTTAAGAGTACTTTGGGAAATGCTGTAAATAATTTAGCACAGCGCGGAGTTCTAAATTCGTCGGTGGCTAATCGGGTATTTGAAAATGTAGCAGATAATGTGGCTGATAGTATGAACCGCAGTTACAATCAGGATTTAGGCTTGCAGGCTAATTTAGCTAATCAGGCTAATCAAGCAAGGCAGCAGGGGCAACAGTTGCAAGACGCCGCTATGATGAGACAAATGGGCAATGTAGATAATTTTGTTAATCGTGCTTATACGATGGGTAATCAGGATTATGGACAGCAATTGCAGAATGCTCTTCAGCGTCATCAAATACTTAATCAAGGGTTGGGACAAGCAGCCAATTTAACACAGCAAATGAATCAAAATGCAATGAATGCTTTAGGGCAACAGCAGAATGTATATAATCAGAATTTAGCTAATCAGGGAAATTATTTTAACGCTTTATCCAATCAGCTTAATCACAATATAGGGTTACAAGCAGGTTTAGCAGGGCAAATGGGCGCTAATAATCAACAGGCGTTGGCAAGTGCCGCTCAGATGTTTAATCAGAATATAAGCAATCAGGCTAATTTAATAGACCAAGCAAATGCACTTAGAATGGCACCAATGCAAACGATGAATGCCGTACAAAATGCGTCTATTGATATTCCGGGCAAGATATTGTCCTTAGCGACAGGGCAGTCTGCACCGAATACGGATGCATGGCAGACAATGCTTAATAATAGATATCGTATGGCTAATCCTGAGAATATACACGTGGCTGAAGGTGGCGGCGGCGGTAATTTCTGGAGTGGCTTAGGACAAGGTTTGGGCAGTACGTTCTGCGTAGCTGAAGGCAGCTATATTTATGTACCGTCCGGGTATAAACGAATTGAGGAAGTTAAGCAGGGCGATGCCGTTATCACGGATAATCATTTAGATACAGCGCGTGTTACTGCAACTACCGGACCGCATAAAGAACGGATTATTTCTATTCAAACGGCGCACTTTACTTGTGAATTAACAAAGACGCAGCCTGTTATGTGCAATGATAAGTGGAAGTTGGCAGGAGCGGTCAAACCGGGTGAATATATCTTAACGGTAGACGGGTATGAGGAAGTAGAGTCTATCAAGACAGCAGGAGAAGCAAACGTGTACGACTTAAAGGTAGATGGAAAGAACCGTAGCTATATTGCAAACGGCATCGTAATGAAAGCAGGTGAAAATGAATGGGCATAAAGGTATATCGTCTCTCTAACGGGGGAAATAATTGGCAGGATTTTTTCGGACAAGCATTGGGTTATTATTTAGGAAATCGGTTAAACGAAATTCAGGAAAACAGGGCGCAAAAGGCGTATGATGCAGCCGGATATGGAAAAACGTCGGCGGATCCAACGGATGATGAAGTATCAAGTTTAATGAATTCCGAATTAGCTGCTCAGCATATGGACGGCGCCGGAATGGATGCGCGCGATTATATCAACAGTAGAAAGAATCTATGGGGCGAGTCACAAGCTGAGATTGATAAGAACAAAAAAGCATTAGCCGGGCTTGATGAAAAAGGTGATGATTATAAAAAAAGTGATGATTATAAAGCGCAAAAGGAAGAAATCGAAAAGGCAATAGCGCTCCAACAAGCAAATCAAGACATTTACCATAAGCAAGCAGAGCATGTAAGAGAATTGGCTAAGCAAAGAGGTTGGGATTTAAACGGGTACGGCGCAGATGATGCGTATAACAGTAGCCGTATCACAACGGCACCGGGAGAAGTACCTACGCCAAAAGTACCGCAGGGAATAAGTATCCAACAGCCTTTAGATGAAAAAGGAATTATTAATCGTTTGGCGGGGCAGATGAGCGCTAATGGAACGGGAAATGTCTCCATGTCTCCTGAAGCACAGAATGTCGTGAATGCTTTAACGAATAAATATCAACTCTCTTATAGCGACTTAGGGCTTGATGAAAAGGCATTGCGTAATGCAGCTATAAACGATTTGCGCAGGAAAAAGGAATTGGAATTGATGCAAAATTTCGATCCGGTCAAAGCACGGGCAATGGCGAGAAAGGCAGCAGGAGCTATTTATTCACCGGAGAGAAAACAAGCATTCCTTGATGAGAAGGAACGGGAAATTGCCGCTATGCAGGATAAAATTAATAAATATAACGAAACCGTAGCTATGCAGAAGTTAGCACCGTATTTCGCAACTGTAAATCAGCCGCTAGCCGGTCTTTTGCAAACCGGTCTTATTGGTAAAGAAGATATTGTTAAAGTAATGATGTCCCCACCGAAGGCAACAGTTGTGGATAATGGGAATATGAATACGGTGACTTATGGCGGATACCGTCCGAATGAGTATTTCCCTAAAGGCGTAAGTCCGCATGATAATGTGGAGCTTAAAAAGAATTTTTATGACAATAAAACGAAGAGGTATGTAGCTGATTCTAATGTTCAAGTAGCAGATATAAATGCAAAATCACGTAATTTTGCAGCGGAGTTAGGATTGAAGGGAACCAAGGATAAACTTAGTCACGATTCTGCATGGCGAATGAAAGAGTTTGCTAACGAAAAAGGAATGGGTAATTTGAGCGATACCGACAGAGGGTTGGCGGCAGGCGCGGATGTTACTCTTAACAATGAGCTGAAGACAGGCACACTGGGTGACCTTGATTTCGGAATTATTGAATCAATAAAACAGGCAAAGAAAGAGGGCGTAAGTCCTGATGAGTTAATAGAGCAGTATAAGAAGAAAGAAAATTGGTCTGATGAAGCCAAAAACAGAGCAATAGCCATTATCACCACGAATAAATGGTAACTTGGAGGTTAATTGAATGGATCTTGATAGATTTTTTCGTCGTAAAGATAGGGACGGATTTGACACAACGCCGGTTGTATATATACAGGGATATGATGAACTGAAAGATACCACGCCGCAGGAAGCGGGAACTTCTGAGTCACAGTCCGGCGGCGGGTTTCTTGATAAAGCCGAAAATACCGCTATTTGGGGGCTTAAACATCTTTGGAACGGGGCAAAGGCAATACCAAGAAATTTTGGTGAATTTGTTACTATGCTTGCTCAACCGCGGGCGCAGGGCATCATGAACGATCCGGAAATGAGAGAAGTTGCTAAATATGCACCTGACGCGCCCGATACATTGCAGAACGCAGTGCGACAGGCGCGCGAAGATCTTATGAATAATGAATATCTGAAGCCTACAAAAGTAGAGGATAATACTCTCCTTGCAAAGTTCGGGGGCGCGCTTATTGAAAACGGACCGCAATATCTCCTCATGGCTCCTTTGGGTCCGTATGCCGGAGCAATAGCTATGGGCGGGTTGGCAGCAGGCAGTACTTATGAAAGCGCACGGCAGGAACAGCACATGACTGATGACCAAGCTATAAAAGCCGGGCTTACCGATGCACCGTTTGAAATGGCTTTAGAACACTTAGGGATGAAAGGCACTGTGTTAAAATCATTAGGGAAAGGGATTGGGCGTGCCACTAAGTCAACACGATTTGCGGATTTAGGGGCTAAGTTGAATGCCAGATTAGGTAAAGCCGGTGGTTGGCTCGAACCGGGAGATCCGCTTCAGAAACGAAATGTTCTTAGGGCAGCGGTAGAAGGCTTTGCCAGCGAAGCACCTACGGAATTTGCTCAACAATACGCACAACAATTATCTACCGATGTATACGATCCTAAAGTAAGCAAAGCGCAAATGCTTTATAATGTCACTACCAATCCAAAAACATTCAACGACGCCTTATTTGCCGGTGCCGTTGGGGGTGTTATGGGTGGCGGTATGGGCGCTGCTTTAACACCGTTACACAATCGTGCTATTGATAAAATTACAGCAAAAACAGGTACATCTTATAATTCTTCTGTTGATAACGTTTTGGCGCAAAGTAAAGCCGGGCAGGAACAGGCAAAGATTTATGATGATGTTATGGCGAAAAGAGAAGCGCAAAAGAAATTAGAACAGCGCGCAGAGATACAAAAAGCAGAGGCAGCAGAGCAGGAGCAACGGGCGCAGGTAGCGCAGCAAGCGCAAAATGCAATGCCTTTAGGGTATGAGGAGTTTAGTGATGAAATAAAACAAGCTATCAATGATAATGCTACTAAAGATGTACCGCCGGCACTTATTGCAGCTATTATCCAACAGGAAAGTGGCGGGGATAAAACTGTTGTATCGTACGCCGGGGCGCAGGGGTTAATGCAACTTATGCCCGGAACAGCCGAGGAAATGAAGGTTGCTAATCCCTTTGATGTAGATGATAATGTCCGTGGCGGCGTTGCTTATTATACAAAACTCAAAAAGATGTTTGGCGGTAATGACGTAGTGGCTCTTGCCGCATATAACGCCGGTGACGGGTATGTACAGAAATGGATTAAAAATGGTATATGGGACGGTACTCTTGAGCATGCAGATCAAATACCGTTTGCGCAAACAAGAGATTATGTAAAAAATGTTATGAGCAATTGGCAAGGGTCGATATCGAATGGCGTTTATGTCAATGCAGGGGCAACACCGGCAGAGCAAATGGCGCTCATTCAATCTCAAAATGAAAGAGACGCAGCTATTAGAGAAGCTTATAATCAAGTGGCAAATAGTCAGATGGCAAAGGATTTTGCGTTGGATTTAGCGCGGACAAGTACAGATCCAAAGGTCGTCAATGAAGTTAATCGTGCTGTAAAGCTTAAAGATGATAAGAAGTTAGAGGAAATAGCACGGGCGAATGGTTATGTGGATGAAGATTTAACACCGATGCCGAAGAAAGATACAGGCAATGTTTTCACTACGCATAATCAAGCCGGGGCAGCGCAAGGGAATATAAATACAAATGATAGAGTAAATATTTCTTCTATGGAAGAAAATGGCGGTAGACCGCCGATTATTGCCGTGGATAGAAAGAGCATGGCAGCACCAACGGAAATGACGGTAAATGATGAGGCAAATATTGTCAGTGACCGGATTGCGCGTGCTTTAGTAGGGGATACAAAAAATGGAAATATAGCGCCTATTTCAAAGCAGAATGTAAATAATGATACATTTATCATAAAAAATGGAAACGGGGCAAATTCAGCTGTTGACACTAATATCTCAGCTACTGTAAACACTCAGCCTACGGGGGCTACGGTAAGTGGTATCCAAGATGTAACAAATACGTTAAATAGTGGAGACTTGCCAACGGCAGAGCAAAGTGCAGCAGCTATTAATGAATTACAAGACGCACCGCAATCACAAGAAAGAGATGACTTGATTAGTGCATTAGCTAAAAATATTAACGGAGAAAGTGTAGCTGCACCATCACAAGAGCGAACGAATCAAGCTGTTAGGACGGTAGCAGAACCGACAGTAGAGCCTACGGCAACAAAAGAAGAGGCGCTATTCACACCTACGGCACAGCCAAGAGCGGATGCGCAAGACAGATTGAATGAAGCTGTTCAAAAATTACAAAGACGTGAATTGCCTACTAAGGAAGAATCGCAAGCTATCTTAGCCGACTTAGCGCATTTACCGGATAGTGACGGAGTAAGACAATCAAGAGCCATCTTTGAGGGAATCGTGCGCCGTGATTTCAGTATGTTTGGCAAAAACAATCAAGCACAAATGGAAGCATTGGCAGCTAAGGAAGATGCGGAAAGAAGGGCAGCGCAGGAAAGTGCCGCTTCTAAAACCAGTATTTCTCTTGTTGACGGGGCTGTATCGAGTAATAAAGCTGTTAATAATTTAACCGGGGAAGCAGTAAATTATAAAACGACGACCGGAGAAGGAAATCCGACAGGGCAAGTAATTCGCAATATGCCGGTGGGAACGGAAGGTGAAAATACACAGAATGTAAAATCCGGGCAGAATGCTGAAATTAAAGGAGAACATCAAAATTCATTTGTAAGCGGATCGCAGTATAAACGTGGAGAGGCTTCGAATGAATTGACCTATTCCGACGGGAATGAAGTGCGTCATCAGTATGGTGAATCGGATAATAGTTTAGTAGGGATACAAAAGAAAACTCATTCATTGGCAACGGGGTTAAAGACTGACAGCGCTCAATACGGAACAAAGGTTAAGGAAAATAAAAAGAACGGAAGTCTTTCTGTATCTGTGCAGGTGGGCAATAAGTCTAACCATTTAAGAATATTGGGTGTTTTAAAGCCGAATGATAATGGCGGAGATGTTGTATTTCAATTTAAAGACAATAGTAAAAAGGTAGGAGAAATAAAATTCTCACTACGTGATTTTTGTGAATATTCAGATGTTGGCGGTAATGTTCATGTTTCGATAAATAAGAATTTACAGACTATTTTTTATAATTCTGATTTCTTTAAGACGCATTTTGAGACGCCTCATGGAGAACGGGATAAGGGAAATGTTTTATATAAAAACGATAATAAACAGCCGCCGCGCGCAGATTTCTTTGTAGACGGGATGAAGTCTGCTTTTAAAGATTTAATCACGGTTTATGATAACAAACATTATAAGGGTGAGACGCTCGCAGAAGGCAGCAAAGCAGTAGATAATAAAGAGAAGAAGAATACGGAAATAAATGAAAGAGAGGGGATAAATTTAGATGACGGAAGAAGAATTGACGTCGCCAAAGTGGGCGAAGTGGACAGAGGAACACGCAAAACAGAAACCAATGACGGAAGAAGAGGGATTGGAAATGACAAGAGCGTGGATGAAGAAACTCAAAAGCAATTCGATGACTCCGGAACAGAAAGCATACAACGATTGGATGGACGACGTGGAAGCGGGAATATCTCGGACAATGAAATAACAAAGACCGGAAAGCAACATGATGATGTTAATATTAATGAAGAGCCGAGACTTGTTGAAGGTACTGACTATTTACATAATGTACCTAAAGAGGAACAAGGAAATATTGATAATAGCAAAGTGAAAGGAAATAGCGAAACAAAAGAAGATAATCAGAAACAGTCTACTGAAATTAAAAAGTCAGAAGGTAAAGGTTCTATTACCGGAAGTTTTGTTGTAAAGGATAGAAGAACCTATAAAAAAGGAGAAAACAAGAACAGTGAAGATAAATCTGATAGTACACAAAAGAAAAGCACAGCCGGTGATGTAAAGATAACAGTGGGGGACGTAGGTGATGTTTTTGCAAAATTGACAGAACAAACCGGTAATCGTCATTTAGAACAATGCAAACGAGATGCAGAAATCATAGATTTAATGGTAAAGGACAAGAATCTCTCTGCTGATGAGAAAGCAGTACTCGAACAAATTCTATTGAAGGGGTTAGATAACATCCAAAAGAATTATCAAAAAGTAATTGATGAATGTAAGGATGTATATAAAAAGTTTACCAACGTAGATAGATATTTAAATTACAAGCCTGAAGGTATTGCTTATATAGAAGCTCCTGATGATCCTATTAATCCTATCCATTGGGATAGACGTCGACGCATCAGTAATAACGAATGGTGGTATTGCGATTTCTTTAAGAAATATGGAAAAACACCAACAAAACGCGATATGTATGATATAGCCTATGATGAATATGTGGAAGAATGTGAGCGATTTCTTGCGAATCCCGATATAACAGAAGAGGAAAAGAATCAAGTAACTTATGAATTGGATCAAGTAAAAAAAGCAAAGAAAACATGGGAAACGTTAGAGTTTAGTATGTTAGATGAATACATCAAGAATATAGATCCTGACGATGTAAAAGCAAGACGCATGATGAGCGAAGAAGCGTACCAAAAAATATATCTACCTGCAGTAAAGAAATTAGGAAAAGGCACTTCTGATTTAGCAAAATCTGCTAAAGAGGGTGCCTTAATTTATGCCAAAATAATAGATAATTTCAGCAAAGCGTATGGTGTATCGGTGAAAGATGTGATGCCGAAGTTGAAAAAAGGTAAGGCGCAAAAGGCAGGAGAAGATAATTTATATCAACGATTGGCAACTCACGAAGTAGACGGGTATACGGCAGATGAACTTGCAGTCACAGCTACTATTACAGGCGATGAATTTGGGCAGTATAAAGATATTAAAGAGTTACGCACAAAAGCATTGACGTATTACAAAGAAAATTTGCAGGGAACTTTTGCTCATAATGATCTTTTAGGGGATATTCGCTTAGGTGAAGATGCGGTGACAAAAGAAGGCGAGCCGGGCGATGTGAAAATGACCGGTAAAGGAAAAAAGAAGATGTCTTATGCTTCTGATAATCCGTTTAAATTATTAGCGGTTACACATTTAAAAGATATTATTGCGAATGCAAATATCATTGCCACTTCACAGTCTCAAAAAGAAAAGCATCAAGGTTGGACATTTTACTATCTTCATAGTGCTATTGATACACCGGAAGGAAAGCAATATGTAGTTGTTACTGTTGCAGATAAGGGGAAGGGGACTGTAGATTATTATAATCATCGTATATTTACCAAAGATGAATATAGCACAATAGAAAAAGCTACCGGTGAAACTTCTGGAAAGGGTTTTGCAAAAACCCCCAAGAAGTCTCACGAGGTAGCTTCATCTGTACATAGTATATATGAAGCGGATAAAATTTACAAGAGTGATGAAGGGAATAATGGTAAAAATTTAGTAGCGTTACATAATATTTCTATTAAAAACTTAGGAGAAGCTATAAAAATAGGTGGATTCCCGGTACCGTCCATTGCCATTACAAAGAAACAAACGTCATATACGGAATTTGGTGAAATTACTCTTGTCATGGATAAGAACGTGGCAGATCCCGGAAAGGAAAGAGTTTATACCCGAGACGCATGGACAACTGTTTTCCCTGAAGTTATTAGGAAACCTATTCAAAAGGCATTAGCGCCAATTGTGAAGGCTTTTGATATAGCAGCAAGAGAAACAGGATTACTTAATCATGCTAACGGTACGGAAGTTGTAAATTATTGGACGGAAAATAATGCTGCTAAAAATTTGGAAAATGCGCTCAATTCTCCATTGGGAAAGTATGTGTATTTAAAGAGTATCGGACAGACACCGGAATTGACATATCGGAAGAATTACAACGGCGATGAAGTTGTTGATGAAAAGGCTTTGAATGAAGAGATTACGAAAAAGTTAGCCGATAAAACCGTTCAAGAGGGGTATCGGAAATGGAAAAATAATCTAATGAATCAAGGTTTGGATGTACCGAAAATTCGTATGGGAAGACGTAAGGTGCCACTCACTTTAGATAACCTTGTTCGGGCTATGAAAGGCGGTAAGCAAAATGGGCAGAAAGGAATATTCGGCGGTTCCGGTATAGGAAATGTTATTGCTGCCGGTGCGAAAAAGATAGGGAGCTTAAAGTCTTTACATCAGTATGCAGATAGATTACTGACAAATAAAGATAATGCTGAAGAATTATATAAGGATGTGAGAGGTCGTGTAGATGCACTTATTACGGAAATAATCCAATATGCAAAGCATAAAGATGTAAGTACATTTGACCATCTAATGAATGCTGCTGATGTATTAGTAGCTGTACAGCAAAAGAAAATATCTTTATCTACCGCATTGGCCAAGTATGATTTTGATGTGCCTTCTGATAAATTAGCAGCATTACAAGAAAAGGTATCTAAGGTTACAGAGGATATAGCAAATCTACCTGTGAATTATTTTGAGGCAAAACCGAATAGGGCGGTAGGATTTAATGAGGTAAAGGCGGCGGTTATTCCTAAGGGAACACCAAAGAAAATAAAAGACTTTTTGGAATCACAAGGAATTGTTGTGAAGGAATATGATCCGAAGCAAGAGGGACATAGAGAACAGGTAACAAATGAGGCTCAAGAGAGTGTCGGTATGTATTTCCAAAAAGCGTATCACGGAAGTCCTTATACCTTTGAACGTTTTGATTTAGGAGAAATAGGAACAGGAGAAGGCGAACAAGCACACGGATGGGGACTGTATTTCGCGAAAAATAGAGAAATAGCGAAAAATTATAGAGATGTACTGGGGGTGAATAGTGAAGAAGTCATCATAGGGAATGTAAAGTACAAAACAAATGAAGATGGAGATTGGTACAATGAGAAAACCGGAGAGGTTTTAGCTGATACTGATGCTTTAGATTTAGCACTTACATGTATGAGTACGGCAGGAAATAAAGCGGATGCCATTGAAGATTTGCAAAGATTTAAGAAAGAAATGGAAGGGAAAACGAATGAGTATAGCGTAGAAGCAGTAAAGAGAGCGACAGATGCTATTAAGCTGTTGGGAGAAAATGAATCTACGGTAAACAAACCGAAATCCCTTTTCGAAGTAGAGATTCCGGAGAATGAGGAGCTACTTGATGAGCAGAAAACATTCAATGAACAGCCTGAAAAAGTAAAGGATGCTATTCGTAAAATTATGAGCGAATTGTATCATAAAACGGAATCTGATTATGGGAATCTAAAAGGAAAAGCCATCTATGAATATATAGCAAACGCTATGGGAGGGAAGAGAGAAGCAAGTGAAAAGCTAAACAGCCTCGGAGTAAAAGGTATTACATATAAGGGCGAAAAAGAAGGACGATGCTTTGTTGTATTTGATGATAAGGCTATCACAACGATTAACCGATACAATCAGACGGTAAATCAAAGTTATGCAGGGGCATATAACCGGACGGAGAATGTTATCCATTTGTTTGAGGCGGCTAATCAATCAACCCTTTTACATGAGGCAGCACATTGGTGGCTTTCTATGCTTGATGATATGTATCATGATCCGGAGTTGCAGAAGCGAGCAAAAACGGATGCAAGCCTTAGAAAAACTTTGGAAAAAGTGGCAAGAGATAGAGAGACTATTCGTGCGTGGGGTATGAGGTCTTCTTCAGCTACGGCAGAATATAAAGGAACGAAAGTTGAAAAGGAATTCGCCGGGTACGAGAAGGATATTTTAAGGAATCCTAATAATCGTGCAGCACAGGAACGATATATACAAGAACGTTTTGCACGGGGATTCGAGCGGTATCTTATGACCGGTGAAGCACCGACAAAGGAATTACGAGGAATATTCCGAAAGTTCAAAAGTTGGCTTATTGATTTATATAAAACAGCTAAATCCATTGCTAAGAATCCGGCTAATGCGTTAGGTTTAAAAAATCCACCGAAGGAAATACGAGATATCTTTGACAGAATGGTGGCGACGCAAGAAGAAATAGATGATTGGATAGCCAAAAAGCACGAGGGGAATATCTATGATGCAAATATAGATTTCTCTAAAAATGAACAGGAAAATATAGAGAAGTGGAAAGAAGATATCCCAAAGGTTGTAAAAGAAAAGGCTATTTCTGATTTATCGAAACAAATCTATAATGACGCAAGAGCTGATTACAAGAAAGCTTTTGTTGATCCGGATATGGAGAAATATAAAAAAGGCTATAACCAATCTGAACAGGCTGCCAAAGAATCCTTGGAAAGAAGAATGAGCGATAAATACTTGCGGATAAGGAAAAGAAAGGATGCTTGGGGAAAGAGAACTAAAGTCTATGTGCCACGAAAAGAAGGTATACTTACTAAAGAAGAAATAGAAGCTATTCAAAGAACTGTTAAAAAGAAACAGAATGAGGAGTTACGTGAACACGAGAAAACCTTGTGGGCTGATTTCGATAAACAAATCACAGAAGCATATTGCAGAAATATGGCAGAGTGCGAGTTAGAAACGCCGGAAGGTGAAAAGAAACTCCGGGACATGGAACGACAAGCTATGGATGAACAACTTCGGAAGTATGCAAGAGCATTAGCAACGGCACGTGTCGAAAATGGAGATACCGGAGATTTTAAATATATAGCAAAAGAGGAATACAGGAAATTAAAAGAACGAAATAGAGATACTTTAAAAGGGTATTCGATAAACGAATCAGAAGATATCAAGCCGGGGAATAAGAATGCAGTGGAAGCAAATGCAGATGGTGACACAAAAGGTGCGGCGGCGGATACAGAAACGCAAGAGACCAACACGGAAGATGATACAAAGTATTCTGTAGCAGAAGATGAAGAGCCAATAAAAAATACGAGCAAAGACGAAAAGACGGAAGAAGAAAAAGAGGCGGAAATCAGAGAGAAAGCGCTAAAAGAATCGGACGAAAAGCTGAAACGTGATCAAGGGCAATGGGGGAAACAAGTAGATAAATTTATGGAAGCCAAAACAAAGGATTCTACAAATGAACCTATCTTTATCATGGATAGTCCGGTACTTTTTGACTTATTAGGAATCGAACGATTACCGGTGAAAATTACACCAACAATTATGAATAAGATTTTAATGGGTAAGCATGCGCATCCGGATATGATAAAAATTATAAAAGGATTGCCGACTGCGTTATCTCGACCGGCAGCTGTTGTACAGAATAAAGATGGACAAGGAAAGCTGGTGGATAAAGATAAAGAGATACTCATTTTTACTGAGCAAGAAATTGATGGAAAGGCAATTAATGTAGCTGTACATTTCCGCAAGATTGATGGATCTTATTTTATGACCATTAAAAATGCAGAAGTTCGAAAAGCTTTTATTAAGCGCGAAGAAGAAAAAGGACATCACATAAAAACAGTATTCCCGAGAGTATCTTCAAATCGATTAGCGGATGCTATTTGCAATGGAGAGCTTTTATATTGGGATAAGGCAAAAGGCGAGAATCTTTATAGTAATAGCACAAAAAAAGAGATATCCAATACCAAGGTGCCAGCCAATCTTAATGCTGACAGCTATAGTAATGATATCTCTTCGTTTGATAATAATTTATCAAACGAAGAAGGAGATACGTCATTGGCGGCCGCAACCAATCTTACCGTTGCAGCCTCTTTACCACTGAATAAATCAGCGGAGTCCGTGCGAACATCTCCTTCTTTATCTGACCATAATATATCAGATAAAAATCGGAATGTCAAGTCGGATACAACGCAAGGCTATTCAAAGATGCGCAAAGAAAATCCAGAAGGCTATTTGGCGGCGATGAAAGCACAAATCGGGGAAGATGTTTATACTGAAAAAGATTTGGATAATCTTATCGTAGAAGCTTACAAAGAAAACCATGAAACAAGATATCAAGGAACAACTATTCAATCTGAAACTAAAGCATATACATTGAGTGATGTAAAAACATCGTTCAAAGGGCAGGATGTAAAACAAGTAGGGAAGAATGGTTTTGAAGTGACCTTGAAAAACGGAAATAAGGTAACTATTACGCAAACGGGAGAAATCACAAGAAGTGACGGGAAAAAGATACGAGGCAAGTATATTAAGGGAAATATCACTCTTACGAACTTGGCTAATGCGTTTACTTTAGACCATGAAATATTCCATTTTGCTAAAGATTGTTTGTACACTCAAAAGGAATGGGCATTTATCGAAAAGAAGGTACGGGCATTATTAGTACGAGAGGGGAATAAGAATCCTACGGCTGATGAGATAGAAGACCGGGCTGCTGATTGGTATGCTGATTGGAAGTATAAACGGGCGCATCCGTCCGGCGTTATGCAGAAGTTATTCCATATGGTGTATGACTTTGTTTCGCGGGTAACTGATTTGGTGCATAAGAATGTAAATACACGATTCAGTAATCTTGCTAATGGTGATCTCTTTGAGCGACAAATGACGGATAATCATGGGAACACTATGAAGTATTCTACAGTGGAAGAGACGAATGACGCTGTCGAAAAGACAACAAAGGATATTGCGGAAGATACGGAACACGGCTTTAATATGTTTACTAAAGCTGTGAGCGCGTTGAAGAATTTCAATAAAAATGATGGCAGATATAATAACATCACGGTAGAGATGAATACTAATTCATTTAATTGGATAAAATATGGCGTGATGAATCCTGACCATTTAGCAAAGAATAATGAAACCTTGAAGGTATTTACTGATTTAGGTAAAAATTCTATGCGTGAACTTCAACATCTTCGCAATGATACGGAAGAAAAGTTGAATAAGATTGCTAAGGCAATAGAAGGTAAGGATAAGAATGGAAATGTGCGCCGTGAGCTTTATGACAGAATTATGGAAGAGGGGGAATTAAACGGGGAAGAGTATACGAGAGAAGAGCTTGTAGCGGAAGGTATTGATAAAGGAGTTATCGACGCTTATTTAGAGACGCGCAAGATGTATAACGACTTTTATAAAATGGTGGATGCTACAAAGAGAGGCGTTGAAACGTTCCATAAAACGGTAAGTATAAATGGTGTGGAAGCGTTAAGACGGGATCGCTTTGTTGAGAATTTAAATGTAAAGCCGCTTGCGAATGGACGTTATGAAGTGACGTTTGGTATGGCAAAGAAGTATCCGCATTTTGGTGAGAAGGTAGCCGGAGCGGATTTAAAGGAATTACTTTCGTCTAATTATGCTAAGGTGAATGATATCCGGGATAAAGACGGTGTAGCAGTAAAGATTGAGAGTACTGACGATATAAAGGATGAGGAGACTTATTCTGTGGATTATATCACAGTACCTAAACCGCTTTCTAACATCAAAGGGTATTTCCATCATTTCTTTGAGAATTGGATGGTTTATGAAAAAGTCACAGATGAATCCGGTGCTGTATCGTATGTTCCGGTAGGTTCTTATCGTAGTCGTAGGGAAGCATTGCAGGCGTTTAAGAAATTAGATGACCTCTTGCACGAGGATAAGAAGTATACAAGAGAAGAGCTTGAGGTAAAGGGAATAGACCGGAATGTAATTGATACTTATATGAGTACTATGATGGATAATCCGGCAATAGGCGCTCATGAGTATGTTATTCGTCCAAAGGAATTTCATATGCCGATGAATGGCGGTGTGGCTTTAGGTGATGTGAAGTTTGAGCAGGCGATGCGCGCTATCGAAGCGAAGTATGAGGTTAATGAGGATGAGGCGCGGAAGCTTGCTAAGGGTATCCTTAAGAAAAAAGTCGGGCATCGTTTCTTGGGCGCAACGGTACATCGTACGGGGCAAAAGGGATATTCAACAGATATGCTGCATGTTCTCCACATGTACACGACTAAGGCAACGCGTTATATTGCTTTGGAGAGTTTTAAGAATAAAGCGTATAGAGCTTTTGAACGGTTCTTTGGTGTTCCGGTTGATGAATCTAAAAAAGGCGGGTTGCAGCAATACATTAAGAAGTATATCGAAGATATGAACGGCAATCCTACCCGCATAGAAGAGATGTTCAATGAGTTGATTAATAATTTAACCGGTGGTAAATTGGCTAAGTGGTTTGGCACGGATCGTCCTTTCATGTCGTGGAGTAATACGGTAATGGCGTATTCAGCCGTGTTGAAGCTTGGGTTGTTCAATATTTCTTCGGCGGCTATCAATTTAACGCAGCTTACGAATGCTGTAACGCTTTTGGGTATTAAACCGTTTTTGAAGGCTCATTGGATAACCGGGCGGTTTACTGATGAGGAAAGGAAATTCCTTAAAGATGTAGGGGTTGAAACTCAGTTAGGGTTGGATTCAGGTGCCGGATACGATAAGAATAGAATGACGAGTATTCAAAATAAGTTAATCAATTATTCGTTGTTTACTTTTACGTGGTCGGAGCAGAAGGTAAGACAGATTACGGCTCTAATGGCGTTCGCAGAAGCAAAGCGCCGGGGCATGTCTTATGAAGAGGCGGTAGAGTTTGCACAAAGTGTAAATGATGACGCTAATTTCGATTACGGTATCAATAATGCACCACTCTTTATTCGTGCAGGTGGTCCGGTAACGCAGATGATGTTCCAATTCATGAAGTTCCCGGTTAATCAAATTGCGTTCATGACGGACATTATTCGTCATGGAACAAATGGACAACGGGCGCGACTTATGATACCGCTTGCTTGCGCAGGGGTATATGGTGTCCCGTTCTGGGCAGCAGTGATTTGTCCGGCTTTAGCAGCAGCAGTGGCAGGAGCCGCAGGTGATGATTATGATGACCCGGAATTGTATTTAAAGAAAAAATGTTATGAGTGGGCAGGCGATGATCCATTCTGGCAGGGCTTCTTAGATGTAGCATTCTATGGTTTACCGGTAAAATTCGGTGTGAATATCGGACGGCGTATGGGCGTCGGTGATTTCGGTGGTGATGTTTCTAAGTCTTTACGAGGTGGAAAATACGGGTACGATTTAGGCGATTTGAGGTTATCCCTTTTGGGCGGCGTTATGTTCTCTTCGATTAAGCAGGCTATGACGCAATGGGGGAATGGTAATGTGATAGAGGCTATCAAAGCATTTTCTCCGGCACTGGGTAATGCGGCACAGGCTGTTGTAGGTGAACGACGCACAACGCGCGGAAGAGTCGCTACGAGATATGATGATATTTCCACAAGAATCATAAAGGCGTTGGGCTTTATGCCGATTGAGGAAACAAAGGAAGGCGAGAAGGAACGTATTTTAAAAGAGGAAAGGAGAATAAAGGTAAGGAACGAACAACGAATTATAGATGATTTCATCAGGGCGAAAGAAGATGGCGATAAGAAACGGATGCATGATTTAATAGAAACTATGCGCAAAAAGGGAATTAAACCGAAACGAGTAGCGGATGAAATTAAGAGGAAGAATCAAACCGGGCTTGAGCGTGCAGAAGATTTTGGGAAGAAAAAGCAGGATAAGAAACCAAATACAAGAAAAAGGTATGACGGTAGGTTGAAACATTATTCCCCAAAGAGAAGTCACGAAAAAGGGAATAGTTATGACAGCCTTTATAATATGTAATGCAGAATGGAAGGGGGCGTAATACGCCTCCTTTCTAATATAACGTGAGGTAGAAAAAAGTGAGTGAGATTTACGATATGGTATCAAGCGCTTGTGTAGCGCTTATTGATAAATGGTACTTAAAAGGAGCATTTGCGGTGTTAGGCGGTTGGGCTATGTGGTTGGTTTGTTTACGTCCGGTACAAATAGGGGGGCTGTTTTTATTACTGGTTATTTTGGATTTATTAACTAAATGGACAGCCTTAGCTTATCAGTACTTGATAGAGGATGGCGCCGATCCTGAACGTATTTCTATGTTGGATAAGTGGCTTGCTATTCCGGCAGCATGGGGAAAGAAAATTATTGTTAGTCGACATATGAGGAAACCTTTTTGTGATAAGATAATGACTTATTTTATAGCGACGTTTGCTGCGTGGCTTACTGACCAATTCACAGGTACGCCGATGTTGATGAAGTTTGCGTGGCTTTATCTTTCTGGTGCAGAGTTTCTTTCTATACTGGAGAATATGAGGGACGGCGGAAATACAGCAATGGAAAAGTTTTTGACTTTAGTAGAGAGTAAATTGAAGAATAGAATGGGAGGTTAATTAATTATGCAAGAAAAAGGAATTGATGTATCAGAAAACAACGGAGTAATTGACTGGGACGAGATAAAAAACGAGGGATATGAATTTGCCATTATCAGATGTGGTTATGGTAAAAGTAGCGTTGATAGTATGTTCTATGACAACGTGAATGGCGCACAGGATGCCGGATTAAAAATTGGTGTTTACCATTATTCTTATGCACTCACTGTTGAAGATGCGATGGAAGAGGCGGAATTCGTAACAGCCTTGTTAGAAGATTGTGGATTAGATGACCAAAGCAAACTTGAAATGAAAGTATGGTTTGACATGGAAGATAGCGATGGGTACAAAGCACGCCACGGAGTAACTGACAGTGCCACATTGACGGATATTTGCAATGTGTTTTTAAATACTTTATACGATAGAGGATATGACGTAGGATTATATTGCAATTTAGATTATGCGGAAAACGTTCTCTACATGACAGAGTTAAAAGAATTTCCTATATGGATAGCACAGTATAATTCCACTTGTG
The DNA here is from genome assembly GCA_001553355.1 of Veillonellaceae bacterium DNF00626. Classification (GTDB taxonomy): domain Bacteria; phylum Bacillota; class Negativicutes; order Veillonellales; family Dialisteraceae; genus Dialister. The sequence goes on along the minus strand of KQ960844.1, from coordinate 57,414 downwards.
ATTTTCCGAGTGCTTTTATGTGGCAATATACAGATAGCGAAGATATCAATGGGAAGTGTTTTGATGGCGATGTTCTTATGTATTAAGAGAAAGGTATTTATGAAATTGAAACGAATGGGGGAAGGCATGAATGGATATAAAAAAGAAGATGTGCTTGTTGTTGTTTTTCTTATTGCTTTTCTTATTTCCGTGGCGTTCATGTGTACAAGCCGAAACGACGTATACGATAACGGATACAGAATTAACAACGTTAGAGACGAACTTACAAACGCTCAAGCAGCACAGCGCGAGGAAGCAAGCGCTATTAGAGAAACAAAGCAATCAATTGGCAGAAGCGAAGCAGCAGTTACAAATAGCGAAGAACGAATTGAGAGAAGCGAACAAACAAATAGAGAAATTGCAAACGTCGAACGAAGCGACGCAGAAATCATTGCAGAAAGCCAATCAATACTTGCAAGAGTACGAGAAAGAACAGCAACGGAAGATTCGCAGTCTTGAGAGACAACGAAATATTGCCGTCATAGTCATGTGTTTGGCGGCGGGATATGCAATAGGGAAGTAATGAAAAAAATAATATAAATAACATCAAAAAAACGGTGTAGAGAAAGAGTCAGATAAAAAGGACTTTTTCTTTATACCGTTTTTTATTTTTTGTTGATAAAATTTTATCGTGGCTACCACAAAGATGACAATTATTTTCTCAATTTGTCGGGGAAAATGACAGGTTAGTTTTTTGCGTGGCTACCACGTGGCTACCAAAATTAATTTTGAGAATTGACGGAAGTACTTATTTTATCGGATAAATTGACAGATATAATTATTTCATAAAATTACTTCTTATATTATATACCAACATCATGTTTTGGATAAATAAAAAGCCCGATCACAGTGTATCGAGCTTTGATATGTTATTCTTTTTTCTTTCGTTCCTTTAAGGCTGCTTCGATGAACCCTAAGAATAACGGATGCGGTCGATTGGGACGACTTTTAAATTCCGGATGAGCTTGGGTGGCTTCAAAGTAGGGATGGTCTTTGAGTTCGATGATTTCTACTAAGCGACCGTCCGGACTGGTGCCGGAAATTACAAGCCCGGCTTTTTCCAGTATCGGGCGAAGCTCATTGGACACTTCATAGCGATGACGATGACGTTCGTAGATAATTTCTTTATTATCATAAAGCTTTCTTGCTTTGGTACTATCTTTCAGTTTGCACGGATAAATACCTAAACGCATGGTACCGCCTTTTTCTGTCACATCTTCCTGATCGCTCATGAGATCAATGACGGGATAGGGGGTATCCGGTATAAATTCAGAAGAGTTGGCTTTTTTCATAGCACATACATTTCTGGCAAATTCGATAACGGCACATTGCATACCAAGACATAGACCTAAAAAAGGAATTTTATTTTCTCTGGCGTAACGTATGGCGTCAATCTTTCCTTCGATACCGCGATAGCCAAAGCCGCCGGGCACGATAATTCCATCAATGTCTTTAAATACTTCACTTAAATCAGGTTTGTTTTCCTCTAGTTCTTCGGAATTAACCCATCGAATATCAATTTTCGTTCCATAGGCGTAACCTGCATGGGAGAGTGCTTCTACGACAGAAAGGTAAGCATCGTGAAGCTTTACATATTTCCCTACTAAAGCAATGCGTGTCACACCTTTGGCATTATGAATACGAGCGACCATGTCTTTCCAGTCGCTTAAATCCACAGGGCGATCGGCTAATCCCAATTTTTTCAAGGCGATATGATCTAAGCCTTCTTGCTCCATGAGGAGCGGAACGTCATAAATGCTGTCTGCTGTGAGATTATTAATGACGGCATCCGGCTCTACATCACAGAAAAGGGCAATTTTCTTTTTCATGTTTTCGGACAATTCTTTCACAGTACGGCAAACGATGATATCCGGTTGAATACCGATGGATCGTAATTCTTTTACGCTGTGCTGGGTAGGTTTTGTCTTTAATTCTTCGGCAGCGGAAATATAGGGAACGAGTGTGACATGGATATAAATCACATCATTTTTGTTGGGTAAATCTTTACGCACTTGGCGGATAGCTTCCAAGAAAGGAAGTGATTCGATATCACCTACAGTGCCTCCTATTTCCGTGATAACAATATCTGCATTATCGGCTTTGCCCACACGCATGACACGTTCCTTGATTTCATTGGTAATGTGAGGAATGACCTGAATGGTTGAGCCTAAATATTCGCCCTTTCTTTCCTTGTTGATGACTGATTGATAAACTTTGCCCGTAGTTACGTTAGAGGCTTTCGATAAATTTTCATCAACGAAACGTTCATAATGACCCAAATCCAAATCCGTCTCAGCACCGTCATCGGTAACGAAAACCTCACCATGCTGATAAGGACTCATAGTGCCCGGGTCAATATTAATATAAGGGTCGAATTTTTGAATGGTCACTTTGTACCCTCTGTTTTTCAAAAGACGACCTAAAGAAGCAGCGGTAATACCTTTTCCTAATGATGAAACAACTCCACCGGTAACGAAAATATACTTTGTCATGTGTCCTCCTTTTACATATGTTTCGGCGCAGAAATGCCTAAGATATTTAGTCCGTGAACGAGTACATATTGAACGGCAGTGATAAGCCCCAAGCGTGCTTTCGTAAGCTCCGGGTCAACGCCTAAAATACGACACTCTTTATAGAAATGGTGGAAAAGTCCAGCCAATTCATAAGCATAATTAGCTATGCGGTGCGGAGCTCTTTCTTCAGCAGCACCGGCAATGAGCGTGCGATAATTTTCCATTTTCTTTATTAAGTCGATTTCACAATCTTCTTTTAGCAGTGTGAAATTTGTGTTTGTCCAATCGCCCCAAGTGACACCGGCGTCTTTTGCCTGATGAAAAAGACTATGAATTCGTGCATGAGCATATTGGATATAATACACCGGATTATCGGCGGAATGTTTTTTGGCTAAATTAATATCAAAATCCATCTGGCTGTCTAACGTACGACTACAGAAGAAATAGCGAGCCGCATCGCAGCCTACCTCATCCATTAATTCACGAAGCGATACCGCCTCTCCGGTTCGCTTGGACATTTTTACAGCCTCACCGTCGCGAAGAAGAGTGACCATCTGAAGCAGCATGATTTCAAAATCATTGGGATCATAGCCTAAAAATTTCATGGCTGAATGAATTCGGATGATGTATCCGTGATGATCAGCGCCCCAGATATCTATGAGTTTATTATAACCGCGAGAGATTTTATTGGGAATATAAGCAATATCCGAGCAAAAGTACGTAGGTACACCATTGGCACGGATGACTACGCGATCCTTGTCATCGCCGTTATCCGTCGTGCGAAGCCACCACGCACCATCTTTTTCATAAAGCTTGCCCTTGTCTTTCAAGATGTCAATAGCGGCATTTACCTGGTCAGGATAAAGCGACTTTTCAGAAAACCATTGATCAAAAGAAACATGAAAATCCGTTAAATCCTTTTTCAAAATAGATAATTTTTCTTCCAAAGCTACCTTTTTAAAAACAGTCAATCGGTCAGATTCCTTCATGGAAAGGTATTTATCTCCTTCCCGATCAATGATAGATTGTGCTGTTTCTACAATATCATGACCGTGATAACCATCTTCAGGAACCTCTGCGTCTTTTCCCAAAAGCTGCAAATAACGAGCATTGACTGATTCCGCTAAATGCTCAATTTGATTACCCGCATCATTAACATAATATTCAGATAAGACATCATAGCCGGCAGCACGAAGTAAATTGACCAAAGCCGAACCATAAGCAGCTCCTCGTGCATGACCGATATGAAGCGGCCCGGTCGGATTAGCAGATACATATTCCACTAAAATACGATCCTTCTTATCCTTTGGCAAATCGCCGTAACTTGCACCGGTGGCTAAAATCTGTTGTAACTCACGATAGATAGTATTTTCCGATAAAAAGAAATTAATAAAACCGGCGCCGGCGATATTGACAGATGATATCATCGGAGATGTTATATATTTTACAAGAATTTCCGCAATAGCTCGCGGGGAGAGATGAGCCGTTTTTGCCCATTGCATAGCGGCATTGGTAGAATAATCACCAAAATTTTTCATCTTTGGTATTTCCGGCCGCTGCACCGGTGCGTAATCACCTTCCGGCAAAGCCCCATCAGCGATAGCTTTTTTCCGTGCCTCTTCAATGAGGATTTCTAATTCTTCTCTTACTTCCATAAATACGTTATGCCTCCCGGACGTCAATAATAATTTCATTCAAATGGACAAAAAGACCCTTCAATTCCACTTCAAATACAAGGCGTAGTCGTCCATTGCCATCTTTGATGCCATCTTCCACAGCATGCGCAGTGGTGACCATCTGAATAGGCCCCATGGGGGTCATGTATGGTGACTTCTCTACCGTACCCGGACGAAATATCGTTTCCTGTAAAAATGATCCGCGGCGTGATAAGGTAGCTCGATCATCATACATGCGAATGGTTGTGGTAGTTCCGTCCATACCCGACAAAGAAGTTTCTTCATACGTCACATAACGATAATCCGGTGACTCACCGTACAAGCCGGGCGTCTTTAATACCATACGATCCGTTTTACCGTGCTCATCACGCTGTAAAGATGTGCAAGTAATCATTACTTTTTTCTCTGTCATACTGTTGAACCGTCTTTCAATATATTTAAACACATATAAATAATTATAACATAGCGGAGTCTATTTCACGCAAAAATAACCTAAATATTATAGCACTTTTTTTTGTATATTATCCACTGAAAAAAATAAGAAAAAACGGAGAAAACTCAAGCATATAACGGTAGTAAAAGAAGAAAAATCATGGTACAATCGGCAAAGGAGGACAGTATGCTTACAGCCTATCGAACAGTAAAAGAAATATATCAAGAAAAAAAAGAAATAAAAAAATCCCTTTTCATTACCACTTTGTGTCCGGTGAAAGATGAAACAGAGGGAATGGAAAAGTTAGAAAAGCTTAGAAAAAAATATAAAGATGCAACACATCATTGTTGGGCGTGGCGCATCGGAACAACACAAGTAAAAGAAAAATCAAGCGATGACGGAGAACCGCAAGGCACGGCCGGGCATCCGATGTTGCATGTATTACAAAAAAATGAGTTAACCCATGTGTTGGTAGTGGTGACTCGATACTTTGGCGGTATTAAATTAGGCGCTGGCGGATTGACAAGAGCATATAGCGGTAGAGTGGCAGACTCACTGGGTAAAGCGCCCATTATTTTACAAAAACCATATGCATTGATGAAATTTACCTTTTCCTATGGTGATGTAGGTGCTTTTGAACATTATATCAAAGAAAAAGACATTCGCATGATTGATCGAACGTTTGGTGAATCGGTGACGATGACTTTTCATTGCTTACCCGATGAAGAAGTAGTACATCGAGCGTATATTCGTGATCTGACCGGCGGCAAAGCCATGATAGAAAAAATAGGCGAAGAATACGTAGCGATTGATGAATCAGTACGATAAAAACAAAAAAAGTTTTCCCTGCGATAGGGAAAACTTTTTTGAAAGGGGGAATTATACATAAATATTTCCTTTTATTGTTATTATTTTATAACACCGGCAAGAGCAGCTGCCTGATTTTTAATTTTTGTTTCTTCAAAATTATCCATTTCTTCTAAAACCGTATGTTTAAATTGGTCACTATTTCGTATGTATTTAAAATTATAAATAGTACTGGCAGTACTGACTACGATTGTAGAATATCCGAGTATTCTTCCGAAAAAATTCTTATGCACTGATATAGAAACAATTTTATTTAATGGGCTATCCATTTGTAACGTACTGATGATACCATATTTACCAATTAATCGTTGGTTTGTAAGAACTAATTGTGTCTTGCGCAATGATAGAAAAGTCCAAATAGCTATAATAGCAAAAAGAATGGGGAGAATCATAGTGTGAGTTAACATAATTGATATAATAAATAAAACTATTGGTAAAAATAATGGGGTCCAATGAACCTTCGCTTGAGATATTACTTCTTCGTTTCTTTTTAAATCGTTAGCTATGTTAGACATGATAAAGCCTCCTTGTATTTGAATTAAAATATAGCTATGTTTAAATTATATATAAACATATAAATCAAGTCAAATAATTGATTAGAATAAATGTAATAAAAATAGGTGTGTAATAGTGATAAATTAAAAGAGACGACACGGAAAGGAATGTCGTCTCTTTTTTAGTGATTATCTTATGCCGGAACCAATCCATCGGAGAAATTATCATTGATATATTTCTTGACCAATTCAGACTGGAAAATCTTTACCACTTTTTTGAAATTCGGATTATCTTTATCTTGTTCACGAGCGGCAATGATGTTTACATAAGGACTGGTATTATCCTCAGTGGCTAAAGCTTTTTTCGTGTCAAGACCGGCAGATTTAGCGTAACCTGCGTTGATGACCGAAACAGTTACATCATCTAAAGACCGAGGGAGCTGAGCAGCTTCCAATTCAACAAACTCAATGTGCTTCGGGTTTTCAGAAATATCACCCACGACAGCTTTGACCGGATCAGTGCCTTCTTTTAATTTGATAATCCCCTCATGAGCTAAGAGCAGAAGTGCACGACCACCGTTGGACGGATCATTAGGAATGGAAATTTTAGCTCCGTCCGGCAAATCTTTTAGGCTTGTGATTTTATTGGAATACACACGAAGAGGCGCTAAGTAAGTATTTCCTATGGAAATCAGTGTCGTGCCGTTCTTTTCATTAAACGCATCCAAGTAGGGCTTATGCTGATAACTATTTAAATCAATATCTCCTGATGCCAAAGCTTGATTCGGCGTGACATAATCGGAAAAAGACTTGAGAGTGATTTTGATTCCTTCTTTTTCTGCTTCTTTAGCAACAAATTCCGCTATTTGTTCAGAATATCCCGGTGTAATACCTAAAGTAATTTCCTTTTTATCTGCGGAAACAGGTGCTTTCTTATCATTTCCGCCACAACCGCTGAGCCCGATAATGGCACAAGCTGCCAAAGATAATGCAATCGTTTTTTTGAAATTCATGATGTAACCTCCTATATACTACAAATGAAATGAAATATAAAAAATAAAAACGCTGAGAAAAATTGTTATTAATAGGGCATAACGCCCATTCGTTTGTGAATTATTATCATAATGTACTCCTTTTTAGCAATAAAAAAATCCTCCATCCCCATGGGACGAAAGATCGTGTTACCACCCAATTTCATTTGCATGTCACCATACAAATCTCTGTAGGTACGCCGGATAAACCTTGATACCGCAGCTCTATAACGGGAACACCCGGGCTATCTTATTATTCGATACACCGTGCTCAGAGACCATCTTCGATATATTCCTCCGCACTCCTTCTCACCCACCGGAGCTCTCTTTGCCGTTTTAACATATCTACTCTTCTCTTCATTGCGAATTTGAAGTTGAACTAACTATATCATTTTGTCCATACCCTGTCAAGAAAATTTTTCCGGAGGATAAAACTGTTTCTTTGAGTAAATATGCAAAATGCGTACTCGGGGGTTATTTCAGCCTTAAAAGTCGGCACTTACCTTTTGTTTTTAAGGAAAGGAGTCATCGTTATTAAATCAGGCGAAAGGGCTTCTTTTGATGATTCATGGCAAATAATAAAAAAATAAATTTTTTCCGTTTCAACAAATTAAAACTCCTTTTTTGTACCATATAGACAACGCGGAAATACTGAAGCTTTCCCGGGAGGGCTTTGGAAGAAAGGAGAATAGGTATGACCAGTCATAAGAAATTGGAAATTCGCTATCTGGCGGATGATAATTCTAAAACGACTCTTCGAGTGAATGGGCCGAAAGATGGGTTGGCTTTGGCAGAAGTGAAAGAGGCTGCCGAAAAGATTATGCCGGTTTTGAAAACTGTACATGATCGTAATGTTTCGTCTTTTGATAAGGCTTATATCGTCGAAACTACTGTTACGGAATTGCAGTAATGAGTGAATATTTCTTATATAAAGGGGGTGAAAAGTATGGCAGTATCAAGAAATGCAAAAGAAGTGAAACTTGTGATTCGCGTCGATGAAGGGAATGATAAGGTTAAAAGTTTGACTTATAACCGCATTAAGGTTGATGCCAATGATGAAGCTGTTCTTGCAGCCGGGAAGGCTATCGGTAGTCTTCAGCCGAAACCGGTATCAGGAATTTGGCGTCATGATGTTGTGGCGTTGAACGGTTAGTCATCGGACGGGAAAAGAAGCCCGGCTCGTGTGGGTCGGGTTTCCTTTATCCTTTTTATGGGATAGGGGAAATATCTCTTTCAAAATCTATTGACAGGAGTTTTGTAAAGGGGTATTCTTGATTTGAAAAGCGAACATATGTTCTATTTTAATATTGAAAGTGAGGGTTTTATGGATTTTGATTATGGTGAATTGCGTAAGCGTATTAAGGAAAAATTGGGCTTGGAAATTGTATTTGCTAAGCGTTTGGGGATGAGTAAGACGTCTCTTTCTCTTCGTCTTAATAACCAGTTGCATTTTTCTCAGCGTGATATAGCGGTGGCGCTTCGTGTTTTGTCTATTCCTGAAGAAGAGGCAGGGAAATATTTTCTTCGGGCGAAAAAGAATGATTGGGAGGAATTTTTGTAGGAAAGGAGGTTGGTATGGATTTTTCTGAATGGCAGAGGTTTTGTCACGGTTCATGGGATCGCTTGTCTGAGTGTTGGTTTGTGAAGGTTTTGGCAGGGGCGTGTTTGTTGCCTTTGCAGAGGCATGTGGCATTGATTTCTCTTTTTGCTATCGTGGTGGCTCTTGATTTGTTGGCAAAGTGGTTGGCTTTGGCTTATGGTTATCTTCGTGAGCAGTGTGTACGGTCACGGGATTTGTGGTCTTGTTTTTTGTCTATACCGATGGCTCAGCGTGCCGGTGTGATAAGAAGTGATGCGATGCGGAAGCATTTTTGCGGAAAGATGGCTGTTTATTTGATCCTTATCATAGGGGGCATCATAGGTGATCAGATGCTTATCATGGTGGGCGAGGATGCTTTCTTTGTCAGTCTTTGTGTGTCTTATTTGGTGGTGTCGGAGATGATTAGTATCGTGGAAAATTTGAATGACGCCGGTGTTGACGTCATGGTGGGTTTGATTGATTTATTGAGAAATAGGAGATAGTTATGATAATGAGTTTATATGAAATACGTCCGCTTTTAGAAAGTGCACGGGGTGATGTGGATCGGATTTATTGTCATTGGACGGGGGCGCCTTATCGAATGACGGAGTTTTTGGCGTATCATGTGGTGATTGATTTGTCGGGTTATTTTCATGTGATGCATGAGGATTTTACTCGCACATTGGCGCATACTTGGCGGAGAAACAGTAGGGCTATCGGTATTGCTATGGCTTGTTGCAAGGATGCTTGTTGTTGGCAGGATACGCCGGATGGGATTGATTTCGGATCAGAGCCGCCTACGCCTGAACAAATTGAAAGTATGGCGATGTTTTGCGCGGAGGCGGTGGATGCATTAGGTTTGTCGGTAGAGGATATTTATACACATGCGGAGATGGCAGAGATTGACGGGTACGGTATTCATAGCGGTGATGCTGATATGCGGTGGGATTTATTGTATTTGCCGGATTATCAAAATAATGAGGAAGTACTACCCGGCGGTGATTTGATTCGTGGGAAAAGTGAATTTTATCGAA
>KQ960844.1:0-47648 GCA_001553355.1 Veillonellaceae bacterium DNF00626 | reverse complement strand
ATTTGATTCGTGGGAAAAGTGAATTTTATCGAAATCATCGTTATCATTAGAAAAGAGGCCTTTTGAGGGCTTCTTTTTTGTATTGGTATGTTATTCTTTTTTACGGTAATGATTTCTGTTTCACAGTTTTTTCCGCACACGCAGGGCGGTTTATAGATGTTTTTATTTAATTTGAGTATTGGCAATTACTTGGTTTTGCTCGGGATACTGATGGTATGTTTGCGGATGTTCAAGAATAATTCCAATATATGCAGAGTGAGTTTGGATGATAAATGTAAGGGAACTTGAAGGATAGTGGTCTTTTGGGTTCTTTTTTTATGAAATAGGGTGTATATGCTATAATATTCACATCATATGGCGTATTTTATTTAACTGTATTCTTATTAGTGGAGTGTTTATGAAATGGTATGAATATATGAAGCAGCGGCGGTTTTGGGGATATGAAATCGCTTTGGTTGTTTTTGTTGTTCTTTTGTTTGTCGGTGTTTTTCTTTATGCTTTTGATCGACCGGCGCGGGATGGTGCTGTGGTGATGGAAGTGTCTAATGATACGACCGGTAGGGAGATTGCGATTTCGCTTCGAGAGAAGGGTGTGATTCGTAGTGCTACGGTTTTTCGTGCGGCGCTTTGGTTTACCGGTGAGTCAAAAGGGCTTCAGAGTGGTTATTATTTCTTTCGGCCCGGTTTGTCTGTTCGTGATGTGATTGCTGAGATGAAGTCAGGGAAGGGTGAGATGGTGTCTGTCACTGTGCCTGAGGGTGCGACGGTGTTGCAGATTAGGGATATTCTTGTCAAGGCAGGGGTGGCTGATGGGAATCATTTTGATGAGGTGGCACAGACGTATGCGCCGTTGTCTTATATGGAGGATCGATCGGGTGTGCGTTTCCGCGGTGAGGGATTTTTGTTTGCGGATACGTATTATATTCCCAGGAATTATAGTGCGAAACAGGTTTGCCGGATGATGTATGAGCATACGGATAAGATGCTGACGGCGGATATTCGGAAGAGGGCTGAGGCAAAGGGTATTTCTCTTTATGATTTGATGACTCTTGCGTCTATGGTGGAACGTGAGGCACGGTTTAAGGAGGATCAGGTGCCGATTGCGTCGGTGATGTTGGCTCGTCTTGAAAAGGGGATGCCGCTTCAGATTGATGCGACGGTGCAGTATGCTTTGGGTGAGAATAAGGCGGAGTTGTCTATTGGGGATACGAAGGTGGATTCGCCGTATAATACGTATCTTTATCCCGGACTTCCGCCGGGGCCTATTGCCAGTCCGGGGATCGATGCGGTGGAGGCAGTTTTGACTGCTGTGCCGGGGGATTATTTGTATTACGTGGCTAAGTCTGATGGGCATCATGTGTTTACAAAGACGTTTGAGGAGCATGAGGCGGCGATACGGGAGATTTATGGATAAGGTAGAGAGGTATAAGGAAATATTAGAGGCTGAGGCGGAAAGTCATCATGTGCCGATTCTTCGGGAAGCGGAGCGGGCGTTATTTCTTTCTGTGCTGGAGAAGTCAAAACCGGTAAGGATTTTGGAAATAGGTACGGCTATCGGGTATTCGATGCTTCTTTTGGCAGCTCATGCACCGCAGGCGGTGATTGATACGGTGGAGATAGATGAAGGTCGTTATAAACGAGCTATGTCGGTGGTGAATGATTTGGGGTTGTCTTGTCGGGTGCATTGTCATTTGGGGGATGCGGCTCAGGTGATTCCTACGTTGTTTCCCGGTTATGATTTTATTTTTTTGGATGGGCCTAAGGGGCAGTATATGACTTATATTAAGCTCATTGAGCCGCTTTTGGCTGATGAGGCTGTAGTGGTGGCGGATAATGTGCTTTTCCGTGGAATGGTAGTAGGGAATGAGTATCCGCCTCATCGTTATCGTACGATTGTTCTTCGTTTGCGGGAGTATATTTCGTATATGAAAAGTCATTATGAAACGACTATTTATGCAGCCGGGGATGGGTTGGCTGTTTCTTTGAAAGGAAATAGGAAAATCTAATTTGATTTTTTTCGATATATGTGATTAAGTAGAGGGAGAGAAAATAGGAAGGAAAGGTTTTTTGGATGAAAAAAATTGAGTTGTTGGCACCGGCAGGAAATATGGAGAAGTTGAAGATGGCTCTTTTGTATGGTGCTGATGCAGTATATTTAGCAGGAAAGGCTTTTGGCCTTCGGGCGTATGGCGGTAATTTTGATCGGGACGAGTTGAAGCAGGCTGTGTCTTATGCTCATAGTATGGGGAAAAAGGTTTACGTAACGGTTAATATTATTCCAAGGAATGAGGATTTGGAAGGCTTGGATGAGTATGTCGCCTATTTAGAGAGTATTGGTGTGGATGCTGTTTTGGTGTCGGATTTGGGTGTTTTTGATATTTGCCGCGAGGCTGCGCCAAATTTACAAATTCATATCAGTACACAGGCAAGTTCGGCCAATTGGCGTACGGTGAAGCGATGGAAGGAAATGGGGGCTTCTCGAGTGGTATTAGCCAGAGAGGTGTCTTTGGCGGAGGTGCGCACTTTCCGTGAGAAGGTGGATATCGAGCTTGAGATGTTTGCTCATGGAGCGCTTTGTATTTCTTGGAGTGGACGTTGTTTGTTGTCGAATTATTTCACTCATGGAAAGCGTCAGTCTAATCGGGGTGAGTGTATTCAGGCGTGCCGATTTAAGTATTCGGTGGTAGAGGAATCGCGACCGGGAGAGTATTTTCCTGTGGAAGAGGATGAGCATGGTACGTATATTTTTAATAGTAAGGATTTGTGCATGATTGATCATGTGCCGGAATTGGTGGAGGCCGGTGTGTCGTCGCTGAAGATTGAAGGGCGCATGAAGAGTGTGTATTATGTGGCGGCGGTGGTGTCTGCTTATCGAAAGGTTATTGATGCGTATTATCGGGAAGGAAAGGATTTTCATATGCGTCCGGAGTGGCGTGATGAGCTTGAAAAGGTGTCTCATCGTCCTTATACGACGGCTTTTGCGTATCAATTGCCGGATCATACGGCGCAGGAGTATGAAAAATCTCAACCGGAGCAGCCGTATGATTTTATTGGGCTTGTTATGTCTCGTGATGGAGAGCATCGTGTGATTGTTGAGCAGAGAAATCATTTTAAGGTGGGCGAGGTGGTAGAAGTATTAACACCACGGGGAGATGTATTTCCTTTGGCTATCGGACATCTTAGAAATGCGGATGGTGAAGACGTATTGGCAGCACCGCATCCTCTGGAGAAGCTTTCCCTGGAAACATCGGCAGATCTTCCGGCGTACACCATTCTTAGGAGGCGACGCAATGGATAGTCGGGTATATATCGAAATTCCACCGTCTGAGGTGAATTATGTCAATCGTATTTTGGAAGGCTATGAGTACTTGGGCGTGCTTACGACTATTAATCCGAAACGAGCTACTTGCATGATTTGGTCTACGGAAGATACGCGGGAAGAGGTTATTTTCTTATTGTCCAAGTTGAAAAATATTCCTATTCGTTTTCTGTCCGGTTGGGAAGAGGCTGAAGGCGTCGGGACAAAGAAATAGAAATCGTTGCATGGGCAGTGTTTTCATAGAAATAAAAAAGCGGACTTATTATGGGAAAGTTCGCTTTTTTTATGATTTATTTTATGAATTTGTCGAAAGTCTTGTCTATAAAGGAAATATGATTACTTGGTATTTGTTATTTTTCTTGTAATACTTTTTGGATGACTTGATAAAGTGGAGCGTAGCGGTAGAGGATGATACCGAATACGACACCGATGCCGGCTTGGAGTATTTCCATGGGGAGTTTAATGATAGCGTATTCCGGGGTGCTGTATATGTAAGCACGACCGATGGAGTATCCGATGACCATGATGATGGCGCCAATGATACCACCGGTAATGATGGATGAGAGTTTGTGATGGCCTAAGCGTGCGATATAGGAAATAGCGGCAGCTTCTAAGCCGTGTGTCACAAGGGATACAAACATCGGGGCAGGATAAAAGAAGAAATCGCCTAAGAAGGCACCGACGCCACCGACTAAGAAAGCGCCTAAGGGATTGAGATAGAGGGCGGCAGCTACGATGATGATGTCATTAAGATAGAAATGTCCGCCCGGTACAGGTACGCCAATAGAGGAAAGGGCGATATTGATAGCCATAAAGAGTCCGCATACAGTGATCCATCGTACGTGGCGTGAGATATTTTCCGTATTGTTTGTCATGATATACTCCTTTTTCATTCTATTAATGGTATTATAGAGGTAATCTGATAACATGAAAATCACCAGAATGGAAATAAAAAATATAACCAGTTTGTTTAGGTTGAAAGAAATATTTCTTTTTGAGGCGAAAAGGAGTGACAAATGAAATATCATATCGAAACGAAAGGAAAGGATAAGGCGTATATGATTTTGTATCGCCGTGTTCGAGAGGATATCGTGTCAGGTGTGTATGCCTACGGCACGCGTATCCCGTCTAAAAGACAAATGGCGGAGCGTACAGGTGTAAGTGTGATTACCGTGGAGCATGCTTATGATTTGCTTATGGAAGAAGGATATTTGGAAGCCCGGGAGCGGAGCGGATATTTTGTCAGCTATAAAGAAGAAGTCTCTTTCTCTACGGGGGTGAAAGGAGAGAGGCCGGTACCGACATTATTAAAAAGGACAAGGGGGAAAGAAATATTTCCTTTTTCCGTTTATGCCCGAGCGGTGCGTACGGTGCTTTCACGATGGGGCGATACATTGTGGGAGTCTTCTCCTCATGAAGGAATGAAAGAACTTCGGGATGCCTTGTCTCATTATTTGGCACGAAGCCGGGGCATGATGGTTCCGCCTGATCGTATATGGATTGGCGCCGGTGCTGAATATGTGTATCATTTGATTATTCAAGGTATTGTAGAAGGGGAAAGTGTGGCGATAGAATCACCGGGATATCCAAAGGCAAGAGAAATTTATGAAGCGCATCACATAAAGACAGAAGCACTTGCTATGGGAAAAGAAGGCATTGTGAGTGAAGCCCTTAGAACGTCAAAGGCGAAAATTTTGCACGTCACCCCGTTTCATAGCTATCCCACAGGCATCACTGCTACGGCATCTAAAAGGCAAGAATATATTCGGTGGGCAGAAGATCGTGACGGATTGATTATAGAAGACGATTTTGATTCAGAATTTACCCTTTTAACGAAAGCAGAAGACACTTTATTCGCCTTAGCATCCGAAGGCCGAGTTGTATACATGAATACTTTTTCACAAACCATTGCACCGTCAGTGCGTATCGGCTATGTCGTGATACCAAGGGGATTAGAAAAGAAATTTAAAAATCGCATCGGCTTTTATTCTTGCACCGTACCCGTATTGGAACAGCTCGTTTTAGCAGAGCTTTTGGATAATGGCGATTTTGAAAGGCATATCAATCGTGTGCGGCGGCAGAGAAGAAGAAGTATAAAAAAAGAAATGCCCGGAAAAAGCATTTCTATATAGAAAAGGAAATATACATCCTCTAAGTTCGGATATGTGATGTAATTTTTGAAAGTTTAATTGGAGACACCCGGGAAAGAAGAAACAAATCTGACAGAAAAATCCTCATTATAATCGACAATTTCTACGGTGAAATCTTCGCCATAATCAACGATTTGCCATTCACCCACTTTATCCGGGAACATGTCCACTAGTTTTACATCTAAATCCGGAAAAGAATTGGTAATACGGATGCGAAAATCGCCATTATAGTCAACGATACGAATCTTTCCGGCAAGACGCACGCCATTGAAATACCCGTCACGACTGATGGGATTGGCCGCATGAACGGAAAAGACGATAGCCATTACCGAAACCAAAGCAAGAGTGATAAGAAAAATTTTTTTCATAAATCCTCCTCATTAAAATAATATGATTATGGTACAATAAAGTATATTTTTGTTTTTATTATATACAACTTGAAAGAGGAAATACACTGTTCATTGTCCCTCTTTTGGTAGAACGAGGTAAATATGCAAACGTTTTTAAAAAAACATCCCTATATAGCCATTATTATTTCTTTTGGAATTCTATTTCTCATAGGAAATAATTTAGCAGCTGTCACAGATACGACAGAATCAAATTACGTATTAACGGCGAAAGAAATGCTCACATCAGGAGATTTTTTCTCGCCGGTGATTTTTGGAAATTATTGGTATGATAAGCCGATTTTCTACTATTGGGAATTGCTTTTATCATTTTCCCTTTTTGGTATCTCTGAATGGTCGTCTCGACTGCCCGGTGGAGTTTTTGCCGTAGCGTCGCTCTGTTATCTCTATTGGTTTGCATCAAAAGTCTATGATCGAAAAATAGCTACGGTGGCTGTCATTCTTTTGGGTACATCTTTTGAATTTTGGTTTTTATCGAAATCTATTATCACGGACTTATCCCTCTTTCTCTTTATGTCTGTGACCATCGGATCATTCTACTTAGGCTATCGGAAAAACCGTCATTACTATTTCCTTTGCTATGCAGCGTCTGCCTTAGCCGTACTCACGAAAGGGCCTATCGGACTTTTACTACCCGGCCTTGCGATATTCATCTTTCTTATCCTTCGGAAAAAAGATTATAAAGAAATAGCCCATGTGCATATGCTGAGCGGATTTGCTATATTTCTCCTTCTTGCATTGCCGTGGTACGGATATATGTATTTAGTGCATGGAAGTGATTTTCTGCTGAACTTTTTCGGTGTGCATAACTTCCTTCGCGCCACCGTGTCGGAGCATGGTAACGCCGGGCAATGGTGGTATTATATAATGATTTACTTAGTGGGTTTTTGTCCGTGGAGTTTCATAGCCTTGCCTCTCTTTTGGAAAAAACGGAAAGCGCTCACATTGAAACATATGGATGAACTGACGGAATACCTTTTGATTTGGGCAGTCACCGTTATCATCGCCTTTACACTGATGGCGACGAAATATACCACTTACACATTTCCGTCGCTATTTGCTATTTCCCTACTCTTAGCCAAGCTTTTTAGAGAAAAAACCTATTTTGTCATGAAAGTCGGAGGAATCACAGCCGCCGTTTATTTGGTGCTTACATTTGCCGTCGTGCCACCGGTGACATATATGACATCCGGAAAAGGCGTGGGAAATTATATAGCGCAAATGAATATAGGAGACAAGAAAGTGATTTACGAAAGGAAATATCGTATATCAACGGCTTTTTACAGCGGTTATCCCATTGAGTCACTTTCGAGCATGAAGGAAATAGAAAATTCTCGCCCCGGTACCTTATCATGGGATGCCAAAAATGTCATGCCGTTTTACGCGAAAGAGAAACTCAATGAATTGAAAGACGGATATATTTTGATCATTCCGCCAAATAGAAGTGATGTAAAAGGAATCACGAAAGTGGTTGATATTTCCTATAGAGAAGGGAAGGAAGTGAAAAAAGTTCATGAGCTTTCGTGTACAGTAGGGAGTATCTTTAAGGAAATATATGGCATTGACTTTAGCAACTAATGTACGATTTTAACTGTACGGATGGGAAAAATAAGTGTATAATGACGTTATATATTTTATGTTAACAAGAGATGGTTTATAAGAAAGGATATTTATGGAAACACTTAACAGCATTGTTTCAGACATTAATGGCGTTCTTTGGTCTACGGTGATCATTGCACTTTTGGTAGGTGCGGGGTTTTATTTCACTTTCCGCACCGGAGCGGTACAAATTCGCTACATTGTGGATATGTTCAAATTAGTAGTAGGCACGGCAGGAACGAAAACAGAAGGAAATGAAGTATCTCCTTTTCAGGCTTTTTGTGTGAGTACCGCATCCCGTGTAGGGGTAGGAAATATCGCCGGCATCGCCATTGCTATAGTCGCAGGGGGACCCGGAGCGATTTTTTGGATGTGGTTTATCGCCATTATCGGCTCTGCCACCGGATTTGTAGAAAGTACCTTGGCACAAATTTATAAAGTGCCCCGAGAAAATGGGGAAGCCGGATTCCGCGGAGGTCCTGCGTATTATTTGAAAAATGGATTGGGCCACGGTATTTGGGCCGCTGTTTTTGCCATCTTGATTTCTGTGACGTATGGTATGATTTATAACTCTGTGCAGTCTAATACTATTGCATTAGCGTTGAATACAGCATTTGGCGTGGATCGTATGGTAGTAGGCGGTGTGGTAACAGTCTTAGCCTTAGTCATTATTTGGGGCGGCATCGGTCGTATTGCTCGTGTGACGGAGTGGATGGTGCCATTAATGGCAGGTATTTACCTTATTACAGCAATTTCGATTATGGTGATGAATGTTACTGAACTTCCACGAGTATTTACTGTTATTTTTAGAGATGCTTTTGATATCAATGCCGTTTTTGGCGGTGGTATGGGGGCAGCTATTCTGACAGG
Source organism: Veillonellaceae bacterium DNF00626 (assembly GCA_001553355.1). GTDB lineage: Bacteria > Bacillota > Negativicutes > Veillonellales > Dialisteraceae > Dialister. The sequence goes on along the minus strand of KQ960844.1, from coordinate 39,303 downwards.
CTTTAAACGAGGACTTTTCTCCAATGAAGCCGGTGAAGGATCTGTACCGAATGCAGCGGCATCAGCGGATGCCAGTCATCCGGTCGTACAAGGCCTTATCCAATCTTTTGGTGTATATGTAGATACCTTATTTATCTGCTCATCTTCTGCCTTTATTGTTCTTCTTTCCGAAGACTATCATGCGTCAGGATTAACCGGTATTGAGCTTATTCAGTGGGATTTGGCACAATATTTCGGGCCTTATGCACCGCATTTAGTATCTGTATTAATCTTTATCTTTGCCTTCAGTTCGCTTATCGGCAATTACTATTACGGAGAAATTAATATCGGACATTTGACACATAAGAAATGGCCGCTCAATTTGTTCCGTTGCCTTATCGGTGTCATGGTATTTTGGGGCGCTATGGCAGATTTGCCCTTGGTATGGAATTTAGCGGACTTATTCATGGCATTCATGGTACTCACCAACGTTACCGCTATTTTGATACTTTTCCCTCAAGCGCGTGCAGCATTGCTTGATTATGAAAAACAAATCAAAGACGGAATCAAAGTGCCGATGTTCCACAGAAAAGTATTGCCGAAAGAACAAGGCGTATACTGGTGGGATGATGAAAATAACTATGATGAAAAGAAATACAATAAATCTTAATATTTCCATAAATGATAAAACCGTGAGGAACGCCTTGCGGTTTTTCTTTTCCTGTGGGACAATAAGAAAATGAGGTGAATGTATGGATATAAAGCGATTTAAGTTAGAAATATTTATTCCTGAAAGTCACTTAAAGGCATTGCAGAAGACATTGCAACAAGTAGATGCAGGGCATATCGGGGATTATGACAGCTGTCTTTCATACAGTGTGGTGACCGGCACATGGCGCACATTGACTGGCGCGCATCCTTATAAAGGGAAAGAAAATGAAATCACCGAAGAAAAAGAAATCAAAGCGGAGGTAGTGGTCACAAAGGAGAAATTACAAGCTACTTATGATGCTATTTGCGCGATGCATCCTTACGAAGAGCCGGTGATACATATTATTCCTTTGTGGGATATATCATCCGGCATATGATGAATAAACAAATGTTTAATTTTTTACATAAAAATAATGACAAGCTTGTTGTGATTTTGTATAATACATTTATTAATCGTTTATACGGGAGGACTTATGGACGCCATTGAATGTTTAATTACACGACGGAGTATTCGTGAATACAGGGAAGAAAACGTATCTAAGCAAGATATAGAAAACATGGTGGAAATAGCCCAAATGGTATCGTGTTGGGAAAATACACAACCTATACGATACGTGGCGGTGTTGGAAAAGGAGTTGAAAAATCAAATAGCCGATGAGTGTACAAAACCTTATCCGTGGAATACAGAAAATATTCATGCCGCTCCGGCGTTAATGATTATTTGTACCATAAAGGGCTTATCAGGCTATGAAAAAGATGGCACACCATCTACCACGAAAGGAACTCATTGGCAATCTTTCGATGCCGGAATGGCGGCGGATCATTTTTGCCTGGCAGCGCGAACGATGGGCGTGGGTACACTAATTATGGGACGTTATGATGAAGAAAAAATCCGAATGATATTACATCTTCCGGAGAATTACGATATTTCATGTATCATAGCCTTAGGCTATCCGAAATTGGTACCTGCCGCGAGTGAGCGTAAACCTTTGAAAGAAGTGCTATTGATTAAAGAATAAAGAAATGACATTCGTTGGCACCTTTCATATAAACGATAAAATATAATGAGAAATTATCAGAGAGGTGATGGAAATGTCATTTGCATTGTGGAACATTTTAAGTGAGTTGAAAAAAGAGTATGAATTTGTAGAGTTATCGCATTCATTGAATAACGATACGCCTATTTGGTCGGGGATGCCTGATGGCGTTGTGGAATTAAATAAAACGGCTTTCGATTGGGGCAATCCGATGTTGGAATGCCTTATTGAAACATATAAATTCCCGGGACAATTTGGCACGCATGTAGATTTCCCCGGACATTTTGTCAAAGGTATGCCGTTATCCGAAACTTTTGGCACAGAATCTATGTTTTATCCTTTGGTAGTCATTGATATTACAGAAAAAGTCAAGAAAGATAGAGAATATGCGGCTACTGCTGAAGACGTGAAAGAATGGGAAAAGAAGTATGGCAATATCCCTGACGGTGCTTTTGTGGCATTGCGTACAGATATATCCAAAGCATGGCCGGATAATGAAACTATGTCCGGTGTAGACAAAGACGGGGGAGAACATTTTCCCGGTTGGTCACTGGATGCATTGAAATATATTTATGAAACAAGAAAAGCCAATGCCAACGGACACGAAGCGTTAGATACAGATGCATCGAAAGAAACCATCAAAGCCGGTGATTTGGCATGTGAACGTTATGTTCTGCGTCAAGGAAAAATGCAAGTAGAGGTTATGCAGAATTTGGACAAAGTGGCAGAAGCAGGGGCCATTGTTATCGTTACATGGCCGCGCATTGAAAAAGCAACCGGTCTTCCGGCACGTGTGATTGCCATTACACCAAAGAAAAAATAAGAATAAAAATAAAAACAAGGAACTGTAAAAGGTTCCTTGTTTTTATGCGGAAAAAATAAAGTATGTTTTTGGTGTTTGATAACAAAATTTTTTTTGAATATCATATTAACATTTTTTCTTTCGAGTGGTATAATGTTTGTCATATATCAAAATGGTTAAGAAAAACCGATGATATAGGTTTTCTTTAGGCAAGTGCGAAAATGCGATCGCCGCACCTGCTAAAAGGAATTGTTTGTGTAAAGTAGAAAAAGGAGGGCTTTTTATGAACCAATCAAAAAATGGATTTATCGCCATTGGACTCATGCTGTTTGCTTTATTTTTTGGAGCAGGCAACTTGATTTTCCCCGTGTTTTTAGGACAGAATTCCGGTTTGAATACTATTCCGGCTACTGTTGGATTTTTGATTACCGGCGTGGGCCTTCCTCTTTTGGGTGTTTTGGCTATTTGTTATGCCGGAGTAAATTTAAGAGAATTGGCAGCACGTATTCACCCGGCATATAGTTTGTTTTTTTGTACCGCTTTATATTTAACCATCGGACCATTCTTTGCAGCACCACGTACGGCCACAGTATCTTATGAAATTGCGATAGCACAGCAGATTCCGGCAGATATGGTAAGTACAGGACTTTATATTTTTTCTGCCGTATTCTTTGCATTGACTTGGTGGTTTGCTGTAACACCGTCCAAAATGGTTGAGCGAGTAGGGAAAATCATGACACCTATATTGCTGTTATTTTTAGCGCTGCTTATCATTAGTGCTTTTGCTCATCCTATGGGCACATGGCAAGCACCTGCAGCAGCTTATAACACTTGGGAAAAGGCTTTTGGACAAGCCGTAGTCGATGGTTACAATACGATGGACGGTCTTGCAGGTTTAGTTTTTGGTATTATCGTTGTTGAAGCAGTAAGAATGTACGGTGCTACTACGTATAAGGAAATTGCAAGTAGTACACTGAAGTCGGGTTTATTATCCACTTTATTCATGGCTATTATTTACGGAACACTTTGTTATGTAGGGGCTAATAGTGTAGAAGCTATCGGCGTTCAACAAAATGGGGCTCCTGTATTGGTAAAAACATCACTTTATTATTTTGGTAATATCGGCGCAATCATTTTAGGAATTATCGTTATCTTAGCTTGTCTTACTACGAGTATAGGTTTGGCGGCATCTTGTGCAGCATATTTCCATTTACTTTTGCCGAAAATATCGCCAAAGACATTTGTTACTATTTTCTGTGTACTTTGCTATTTTGTAGCACTCTTTGGACTTACCGCAATTATAAGCAATGCTGTACCGGTATTACTGTTCCTGTATCCGTTAGCTGTTTCTTTGATGATACTGGCTTTTACCGATCATTTATTCCACGGACGTCAATGTGTTTATGCATGGACTACCGCATGCACGATAATTCCGGCATTATGTGACGGACTTCACGGCGCAGGATTAAAGTTAGGAGAAGTAGATAATTTACTTTCTTTGCTTCCTTTAGCCAAATATAGTATGGGTTGGATTTCCTTTGCTATTGTCGGTGCTGTTATTGGTGTGGTATGGATGCTTGCAACAAAAGAGAAAAATAGAGTAGCTGAAGAAGCATAATAAAAAATGATATGTAAAAAGCGCATGAAAAAACATGCGTTTTTTTATTGTAAAGGAAATTTAGCATACAAAATCAAAATACGTAGCGAGTGGAAATGGAACTACTATACATGATATGTCTTAAGGATTTTTCATTTTCATGACCACGAGAAAAAGAAATACATTGACAGATAGCAAGGGAATTACTATATTAAAGAATAGAGATTATTTAAAAGGGGGCGCTCAAATGATTTATGCTTATAAACACGATGAAAATCATAACCTTTGCCCGGCAGATTTATATCGCTTAGATAAAGGGTCGTGGATTAATTGTGCTGCACCCGATGAAAAAGAATTGCAGACATTAGAGGAAATTACAGGTATTCCCGTAGATACATTGCAGACGGCGCTTGACCGAGAAGAACGTTCGCACGTGGAATTGGAAGATGACTATATTTTTGTCGTAATCAATACGCCGGTAGTATTGGAAACAGATGCTTATGACGCTTTGCCTTTGGGGATATTTATCACGAAACAATATTTACTTACCCTTTGCCTTGAAACCAATACGGTGATTGAAAAATTTAAAAAGAGTCATGATCCGTCATTCCATACATATAAGAAAACACGATTTCTTTTCCAGATATTATCAGCGGCTTCATCGTCATTTTTATATTTTTTGCAACAAATCTATAAGAAAACCGATGGTATTGAAACGGTAGTGCGAAAATCTTTGCAGAATAAAGAACTTTTCCGCTTACTGGAATTGCAAAAATCTTTGACGTATTTTAATTTCGCACTTCATTCCAATGAAAATGTGATGGAACGGCTTTTGCGACTGAGAAATAGCCCGGTGCAACCGTTACTTAAAATGTATGAAGAAGACGAAGACTTGCTTGAAGATGTAATCATAGAAAATAAGCAGGCATTAGAAATGGTGGAAATCTATACCAACATATTGATGTCTATGATGGATTCATTCTCCTATATCATTTCCAATCGATTGGCGCAAATTATGAAATTTTTAACATCTGTGACCATTTTGCTCGCCGTGCCGACATTTATATTCAGTTGGTGGGGAGTCAATGTCCCCGTACCATGGCAGGGAATGGAAATAGGCTTTACCGTAGTTAGTCTTTTTGGTTTCGTGTGTACTTTGCTGACAGCCTTTTTCCTTTGGAAACGAGGTATGATGTAATTTTATAGAAGAGGTAAAACCGACGTAAGTCGGTTTTATTGTATATTTTTAGCCAATCTAATGATGCTTATAAATAGGAGAGAACATGAATGAGCTTATTAAAAAAAGAAGAAGTGTGAGGCATTTCAAAAAGGAAGAGTTATCTGATGATATTGTCAAAGATATTTTAGAAGCCGGTAGATGGGCACCATCGCCGAAAAATAGGCAGCATTGGCATTTTATCGTTGTCCGTGGAGATGCGAAAAAAGAAATGCTCATCCTTATGCAAAAAGGAGTGGAGAGGACGGAAAAGGGCGAAGGGCTGATTAATGTACCCAAAGAATGGATAGCCGATGCCTACCGTACCATACATATCATGCAAGACGCACCGGTCACCATATTTCTTGTCAATCCTGAAGGAAAAGACTTGCGATTTTCATGGGATGTAGAAGAAAAGATGCGAGAAATGAGCGATATACAAGCCATTGGTGCTGTGGCGCAAAATATGGCACTCAGGGCATTGGAAAAAGGCGTGGGAAGTCTTTGGATAGGGAATATATTTTTTGCCTATGAAGAATTGAAATCGTGGATAGGCGATGGAGAAATGGTATTAGCTATGAGTTTTGGTTATCCTCAAAAGGTTCCGGATAAAGGATATCGTAAACCGCTTAAAGAATTGGTGACGTATCGAGATTGACATGTTAAAAATTGGTACAAGAGGATATTCTTTCTTTATATGGACGAAGTGGGTTTTTATGACTTGCGGTCATATCTCCTTGCGAAAGAAGAGACAGTTGGGTATAATAAATTGCGTATATGATTATGATTAAGGAAGATGGTTGTAGTATGAAAATATCTGAGATTGTCACGCGACGGAGTATACGACATTTTATTTCAAAGGAAGTATCCGATGAAAATATTAAAGGCATCATTGAAGCCGGCATGTGGGCACCATCGGAACATAATGAGCAACCTTGGCGATTTATCGTTATTCGTGGAGATGAGCGAAAAAATTTAGTTCGCGCGTTAAAAAAGGGGATACAGAAAAATCGCAGTGAAAAGGATGCTATTTTTGGAGACGGTTATGAGAAATATATTCCGGCAGCGATTTATACGGCTCGTATATTGGAGCAGGCGCCGGTGATTATTTTCGTTATGAATGGGAAGGGACAAGATTATCATAAACCGCGTTCGGTGGCGGAATATTTAATGGAGCTTACGGATATAGAGTCTATTAGTGCGGCTATACAAAATATGTGTCTTGAGGCGACGGCTCGCGGAATCGGAAGTCTTTGGACTTGTAATATCTTTTTCGCTTATGATGAAATCAAAGAGTGGATTCACAGCGACGGCGAAATGGTGGCTGCCATCGCTTTCGGTTATACGGATCGAGAGGTGAAGCCGTTGCCGCGGAAACCTTTGGAGAGTCTTATCGAGTATCGGGGAACTTGTATAAAGGAAAAAGAATAGTTGAAATGAAAAGATCGCTTCTGTGGGAGGCGATTTTTTGATGGGATGAGGGCATAGGTTTCATGGGAGAATTATCTGTAAAGTAAAAATGCTTGACAAGAAATTTTATTTCTTTTATAATTCTTTCATAAGGTGATGCTATGTCTTTAGAGAAATTGATAGAAAAAGGCGAATGGCTTGATTGTTATAGTGCCTTGTTGACAAAGCGACAGAAGGAATGTTTGGAGCTTTATTATTATGAAAATTTGACGTTGGCGGAAATTGCTGACTATTTCCATATTTCTCGGCAGGCGGTGCATGATGCAATGCGTCATGGTGAGGAGCAGCTTTTGATGTACGAGGAGGCTCTTCATTTGGCGGAGAAGCGCCGGAAGCATAAGGACGTTATCGAGCGGCTTCGGGGTGAGTTGCCTGAAGAGATTCGAGAGCGAGTCGAGTCTTTATTGAAGATTCTTTCTGATTGAGGTGGATTATGGCATTTGAAAGTTTAGGAGATAAGCTCCAAGCGGCGTTTAAGGATTTACGCGGCAAGGGGAAATTATCTGAAAGTGATATTGATGCGGCTCTTCGGGAAGTTCGTCGTGGGCTTTTGGAAGCGGATGTAAATTTCAAAGTAGCGAAAGATTTTATTTCTCATGTGCGTGAAAAGGCTTTGGGAAGTGATGTATTCGGTAGTTTGAAACCGGATCAGACGGTTATTAAGATTGTTCGTGACGAGCTTACGGATCTTCTCGGTGGTACACAGAGTAAAATTACGCTTTCCTCTACCGGCATGACGGTGATCATGCTTGTGGGACTTCAAGGGGCAGGGAAGACGACGACAGCCGGTAAGCTGGCACTTATGATGAAGAAGAGAGGCAAACATCCTTTATTGGCTGCTTGTGACGTATATCGTCCGGCGGCTGTGGAGCAGCTTCGTGTCTTGGGTGAGCAGGTAGGTGTGCCGGTGTATACCATGCCTGATAATACAGATCCGGTGAAAATTGCAAGTTGTGCCATTGATTCTGCTCGGACGCATGGTGCGGATATTGTGATTTTGGATACCGCAGGACGTCTGACGATTGACGAAAAGCTCATGGAAGAATTAAGAAATATTAAATCCGGTGTGAAACCGCATGAAATATTACTTGTGTTGGATTCTATGACAGGTCAAGATGCGGTGACTACGGCGAAAGCTTTTGATGACAGTTTGGGTATAGATGGTACGATTTTAACGAAATTGGACGGCGACGCTCGCGGCGGTGCTGCACTTTCCATTAAATCCGTTACCGGAAAACCTATCAAGATGGTAGGCGTCAGTGAAAAGTTAGACGGCGGATTGGAAGACTTCTATCCGGATCGCATGGCAGGCCGTATCTTAGATTTAGGTGATTTAGAATCGCTTATTGAACAAGCTCAACGCACGATGGATGAAGACACCGTAAAAGAAGGTATGAAACGTCTTCAAAAAGGGGAATTTTCCTTGGAAGATTTCTTGAAACAGTTGAAGCAAATACAAAAAATGGGTTCCATGTCCGGTATCTTAGGTATGATACCGGGGATGGGAAAATATAAAGAACAGCTCAAAAATATCGATCTTGACGGCAAAGAAGTGAAGCATATTGAAGCGATTATCCTTTCTATGACGCCGCAGGAAAGACAAAATGTAGATGTTCTTAATGGAAGTAGAAGAAAGAGAATTGCTGATGGCGCCGGTGTCCAAATACAGGAAGTGAACCGGATGATGAAGCAATTCAAAGAGATGCAAAAGCAGATGAAGAAGATGAAAATCGGTAAAATGCGTAAACCGGGCGGCTTTGGCGGCTTTGGCGGCATGGGCGGTTTTCCCGGATTATTCCGGTAATGACGGAAGTAGCGGATATTTCTAAGCCGTTTATTTCATAAAGTAGTAAAGAAATACATTCAAGGAGGTGAATGATATGTTAAAAATTCGTTTAACACGTTTGGGCGCAAAGAAGAATCCTTTTTATCGCGTAGTTGTTATTGACTCTAAAGAGGCTCGTAATGGTACACCGGTAGCAACCGTAGGCTGGTATGATCCGGCTAAGAAAGATGCACCGGTTAAGCTCAACGAAGAAGAAATTCTTCACTGGTTGGAAGTTGGCGCACAGCCTACCGACACTGTTCGTTCCATTTTAAAGAAGAATGGAATTATGACAAAGTTTGCAGAAGCAAAGAAGTAAGGGGGTTGCTATGCAGGAACTTGTGGAAAACATCATAAGGGCTCTTGTGAGGAACCCCGACGCTGTCTCCATATCCGTTGTCCATAAAGGAAATCTGGAAATATATCAGGTGAAAGTAGACCAAGAAGACATGGGTAAGGTTATTGGCAGAAAAGGTCGCATTGCTAATGCGATTCGTACAGTTGTAAAAGCAGGGGCTTTAAGGGAAAATAAGAAAGTCGCTGTCGATATTCTATAAGAGGTGCCCGAAATGGATGAAATTCAAGTATTAGTACCGGTTGTAGTGAAATCTAAATTAACAGAAGCTTTGAAAACTACACTTTTGAATCAGATCAATCAGAATATTAAAAATGTGGAAAATGAAATGACACAATTGGATTTGGAAGTGAAGCCGAAGTTAGCTGAGCAAGCGAAGTTCAATATGCAGGCAGTAGCTCCTCTTCGTGCACAGTATGAAGAGCAGAAAGCACGTATGCAGCAAATGAAAGACAAACTCACGGAAGATAAGGAACATTTGGAAAAATTGACCATTGGTGCAGAAATTCCTCGTCAGCCTTTTAATCGCTTAGTGACACTTCATGTCGGTGATGACATGAATCAAGTGACCGGTGGAGAAATTTTGGTAGAAGACGGGAAAATCGTGGCTTTCCGTGAATGATATGAAAACCGGAACAATGATTACTTTGGGCCGGATAGTCGCTCCGCATGGTGTGCGGGGTGATTTGCGTATTCGCCCTGATATCGAGCGACCGGAGATACTCAAACAATGCCGGGCGCTCTTTGTCGGGAAGCGATTATACACCGTTATAATGGCGAAGCCGCATAAAAATATTTACATCCTACATCTAAAAGGGGTAGAGGATAGAAATACAGCGGAAACGCTCATCAATTTACCTGTAACTATGGAAGAAAAAGATTTGCCCCGTCTCCCCGATGGGGAATATTACTATTTCCAACTCTTAGGACTTTCAGTGATAGCTGAAGGGAAAAACATAGGAGAAATCAAAGAAATCATCAAGACAGGCGCAAATGATGTATATGTAGTGGCAGTACCGAAAGGTAAAGAAATATGCCTTCCGGCGATTCCTTCATGCATCCTTTCCATTGACATCGAACGGGAAGAAATGAAGGTGGCACTGCCGGAATGGGAATAATCATGCATATTGATATATTATCTTTATTTCCCGAATTTATTGAAGCATTTTTCAATCAAAGTATGATTAAAAGAGCCATAGATAATCAATTGATTTCTATGAAGGTCACAGATCCGAGAGACTTTTCACATGATAAACATCGCCATGTGGATGATACGATTTATGGCGGCGGTGCAGGTATGCTCATGAAATGCGGCCCTATTGACGAAGCCTGTCATGCGGTATTACCCGAAAAGAAAGAAAATGCACGAATTATCTGTCTATCTCCGGCAGGGACACCCTTTACGCAAGACAAAGCCAAAGAATTGTATAAGAAATATGACCATTTGGTTTTGATTTGCGGACATTATGAAGGCATTGATCACCGTATTGAAACGGAAGTAGCTGATGAACTTATTTCCATTGGCGATTACGTTTTGACAGGCGGAGAATTAGGCGCAATGGTCATTGCCGATGCGGTGGCACGAATGGTACCCGGTGTTTTAGGTGATGCCGGAAGTGCAGTAAGTGATTCTTTTTATGAACCGCTTTTAGAATATCCGCAATACACGAAACCGGCAGAATACAAAGGCTGGAAAGTACCGGATATACTGTTGAGCGGACACCATGAAAAAATAGATGCTTGGCGGAAAAAAGAAGCCCTACGTCGCACACTGGAAAATCGGCCGGATCTTTTGGACAAACGCATACTTACAGACGAAGAGAAAAAAATTTTACAAGAAATACAGGAAGAGAGGGACAAAACATAGTGGCTCCTGTATATATAGGACTGATACACTATCCCATTTACAATAAACATATGGAAATAGTGACCACAGCCCTTACTAATTACGACCTTCACGACATCGCTCGAACAGCGAAAACCTATAACGTGAAACGCTATTTCATCGTGCATCCCGTAGAAGCACAAAGAGAAATGGCATTACGCATTATGAATCACTGGAAAACCGGCGGTGGCGTTGCATACAATCCCAATCGAAAAGAAGCCTTTGAAGAAACAGAATTAGTCCCCACGTTGGACGATGTTCTTCAATGGATTGAAAACGAAGAGGGAGAAAAACCTATCATTGTCACCACAGATGCAAGAGTGTACCCGAATACCATTTCCTATAAAGCTATGCGGCAAAAAATACATGACGATGCAAAGCCCATATTGATACTTTTTGGAACAGGATTTGGTATGACAAAGGAAATGATGCAGCAATTTGACTATATTATCGAACCGATTTATGGCGCCGGTAGTTATAATCATTTATGCGTGCGCAGCGCAGTTGCCATTATCTTAGATAGACTTTTAGGTGAAGCGTGGTGGCAGAAAAAGGAGGAAATATAATGTCCGGACATTCTAAGTGGGAAAATATCAGACGTAAGAAAGGCAAAACAGATGCCATTCGTGCCAAGATAACCACAAAAATATCAAAAGAAATAACCATAGCAGCTCGTATGGGCGGCGGAGATCCCACCGGAAATATGCGACTGAAATTGGCGCTTACTAAAGCAAAACAGAATAATGTGCCGAAAGAAAATATACAAAGAGCCATTGCTAAAGGCGTAGGTGCTGCATCAGGGGCAGGTTTTGACGAAGTAACCTATGAAGGATACGGGCCCGGCGGAGCAGCAGTAATTGCTATCTGCAATACAGATAATAGAAATAGAGCGGCTGCTGATGTGCGACATGCATTTACCCATCATGGCGGAAGTATAGGGACACCCGGATGTGTTTCATGGATGTTCAAGAAAAAAGGAACCATCGTAGTAGACAAAGAAGCTACCGATGAAGACACAATCATGATGATTGCTCTTGATGCCGGTGCTGAAGATGTAAATGTAGGCGAAGACAGCTACGAAATAACCACTGCGCCGGAAGATTTCCTCACCGTTTCAGAAGCCTTAGAAAAAGAAGGCATCGCCGTAGAAGCATCTGAAGTGTCACTCATTCCGGATAATACGGTGGTACTTGAAGGCGACGCAGCAGAAAAAATGAATAAACTTACCGGTGAGTTAGAAGACTTAGACGATATTCAAGAAGTTTATCACAATGCTGAACTTCCTGATGAAGAATAAAGAAATAATTGGTAAGCAAAAAATCACTCTTATTTATGGACGGAAATAAGTGCTATAAATAAGGGTGATATTTTTTATACTATTGAACATCATTTATTTAGTTTGACAAGGTAGTATCTATCCTGTAAAATTCAATAAGGGATATGACATATCTTCACCCCCGAGGGGGGATTTTTTTATGCCGTTTTCTAAAGAAAATATATTTCCTGAAAAACTTAGGAAAATTTGAAGGGGGATAAGGAATGATTGAACGATATACGCGCTCGGAGATGGAGCGGATTTGGAATGAAAGAAACGAATGGCAAACCATGTTGGACGTGGAAATTGCTGCATGCGAAGCTAATGCCGAATTAGGTCGTATTCCGAAAGAAGCAGTGGAAGTTATTAAAGAAAAAGCAAACTTTGATGTTCATCGTATTCACGAAATTGACAGGGAAATCAATCATGACATCATTGCTTTTCTTACGAATGTAGGTGAATATGTAGGTGACGAAGCGAAATACATACATATGGGACTTACATCCACTGACGTAAAAGATACAGCACTCAATGTGCAAATCAAGCAAGCATCGGATATATTGCTCAATGATTTAGTAAGATTATCAGAAGTATTGAAACGGAGAGCGGTAGAATTTAAATATACACCGACCATCGGACGCACCCACGGTGTGCATGCCGAACCGACTACTTTTGGACTTAAACTTCTTCTTTGGTATAGCGAAATTCAAAGAAATATAGAACGGATGGATCATGCTGCACGACAAATGGCAGTAGGCAAACTCTCAGGCGCCGTAGGTACTTATGCCGATATCGATCCCTATGTAGAAAAATATGTATGCGAAAAATTAGGATTACAAAGAGAACCCATTGCCACACAAGTAGTGCAAAGAGATCATCATGCAGAATACATTACCACATTAGGCATTATTGCCGGTACCCTTTCTCAAATAGCTTTAGAAGTAAGACACTTGCAACGTACGGAAGTGCGTGAAGCAGAAGAATATTTCAGCCCGAAACAAAAAGGATCTTCCGCTATGCCACATAAAAGAAATCCCGTAAAATCAGAACGCATTTGCGGTATGGCACGACTTATTCAAGGATACAGCCTTCCGGCGTTTGAAAATATACCCCTTTGGCACGAACGGGATATTTCACATTCATCAGTGGAACGTGTGATTATTCCCGATGCCACCACAGCATTGGATTACATTTTGACACAAACGACAGATCTTATTGACAAACTCTTAGTATATCCGGACAAAATGCTGGAAGATTTGAACATGACCGGCGGATTAATTTACAGCCCACGTGTACTTTTGGCATTAGTGGCAAAAGGCGCTTATCGTGACATTGCTTACCGTTGGGTACAAAGAAACGCCATGAAACGGTGGATAGACGGAGAAGACTTCTATGAAAATCTTTGCAAAGATGAAGATGTACAGAAGTATTTAACACCGGAAGAAATAAAAGAATGTTTTGACTATAAACCCATGCTTACGCATGTAGATGAAATATTTGCTCGTTTTGGTTTATAAAAGAAAGGAAGAAAAATGGCAACAGCAATGGTTATAGGCGCTCAATGGGGCGACGAAGGAAAAGGAAAAATAGTCGATTACTTAGCAGCAAAAGCTGATGTAGTCGTACGCTCACAAGGAGGAAATAATGCCGGACATACGGTAGTGACCGGGGGAAAAGCATATCCGCTTCGACTGATGCCCAGTGGAATTCTTTATCCCGGTACAATTTGCATTATCGGTACCGGCGTGGTAGTAGATCCCAAAAGCCTCTTAGAAGAAATGAAGAAATTAGAAGATCAAGGCATTGATGCAAAACATCTTTGTATTTCCACACGCGCGCAAGTTGTATTTCCCTATCATATTCGCTTAGACGAAGCAGAAGAAGCGAGAAAGGGGAGTCGCAAAATCGGTACCACAAAGAACGGTATCGGCCCTTGCTATGCTGATAAAATTAATCGTATCGGTATTCGCATATGTGATCTGATGGACAAAGAAGTTTTTGCAGAAAAACTCAAATACAACGTAGAACAAAAAAATATGCTGTTAGAAAAACTATATGGAGTAGAAGGATTTGACTACGAAAAAATGCTGTCCGACTACTTAAACTATGCCGAAAAAATTCGACCCTATGTAACAGACACCAATTACCTAGTACAAACATTAGTATCAGAAGGGAAAAATGTACTATTTGAAGGAGCACAAGCATCTATGCTCGACTGCGACAATGGAACTTACCCCTTCGTTACATCCAGTCACCCGACCGCCGGCGGTGCGTGCATCGGCGCAGGCATCGGGCCGCACATGATGAAAAACATTTTCGGTGTAGTGAAAGCATACTCCACTCGCGTAGGAGAAGGACCATTCCCGACAGAACAAAAAAATGAAACAGGAAATCGCATCCGCGAACTGGCTCATGAATACGGAACAGTCACAGGTCGCCCACGGCGCGTAGGCTGGCTTGATGCAAGAGCCGTGAAATATGCAGCTGCATTATCCTCCTTTGACTATTTAGCCATTACACGCTTAGATATCCTTGACAGTTTAGAAGAAATAAAAGTTTGCGTCGGCTACGAATACGAAGGAAAAGAAATTAAAGAATATCCGGCTGATTTGAAATTCTTAGAAAAAGTCACACCCATATATAAAACCTACGAAGGCTGGAAAGAAAAAATCAGCGACATAAGAGACTATGACGAACTACCCGAAAAATGTAAAGCATATTTAGAAGATATATCCCGCATCATCGGCGTACCGTTAGGAATTATTTCCGTAGGCCCTGAGAGAGAAGAAACCATCGTACTCAAAAAAGTATTCTAAAAAATTTTCAATGAAAATGCGTAAACCCTTCATAAAAAGGATTGCGCATTTTTTATGGGCAAAACATATTAATAGGATTCTTTTTGCTGAAAGATTTATTTCAAGTGTATTTGTTATTATTATTTAAAAAATAAAACAAATTTGTTACAATAGAGATAACAATGTATTGCAAGAAAGGAGCATAATATGAAATCATCTATTTTGATTAAAGCCGGTATATTTGGAGTTATGAGTGCCGGTGTTCTTGTCGGATCAGTTTCCGCGGAAATGCCGGTATATGAATTTGGGGAAGTGGTAGTGACAGCTACTCGTACCTTAAAAGAAATTCAAGAAGTACCGTCGGCCATTCATGTAATCAAAGGGGAGGAAATACAGGCGAAAAACGTAAAGACGCTTCGTCAGGTTATTTCTCAATTACCGGGGATGACGATGGATAAGAGAGGGGAAGGAAAAGATGGTGATACCATCACTATGCGCGGTATGTCTACCGAAAATATTTTAATTCTGGTAGATGGAGTACCTATGAATAGTACCTATAATAGCGTAGTAGATGTGAATGATATTCCCGTCAATAATGTGGAACGTATTGAGGTGCTTCGTGGAGCAGCTTCTTCTATTTATGGCGGTCATGCGGTTGCCGGAGTGATTAATATTACAACAAAGAAAAAAGATGTAGAAGGAACTCATTTTGAGTTGCAGGGATCTTATGGTACTTATCATACAAAACATAAATCTTTTTATGTGAATCATACAAAAGGGCCTTTAACACTTGGCGTCGGTTGGGAAGATAAAATTTCTGACGGTTATCGGGGTCTTTATCGTGTAGCAAAGAAAGAGAAAGACGCCAAAAATTTTGAGTATACCGCAGAATTACCCCGTTTGTCTGATGGAACGTATGTGTACGGCGGACGAGGTGAAAAATCTTGGAGTCATAAAGGATTGAATTTATTCGTGAACTATGAATTAAATGATTACGAATCTATTACTTATAAATTTACGCATACAAAGTCGACGTATGCTTATAATAATCCTTTCAGTTATGTCAAAGATAAAAATGGGAACATGGTATTTAGCGGTTTGGTAAAGACACAAACCGGAGATATTATTTCTTTGTCTACATCCAACTTTTATGGATATGTAGGGGGAGCAGATAAACAACGGCAGTCTTTATTATATAGAGATAATAAAAACAATGCGGAGATTTTATTCTTCCATTCCAAAGACAATTACAATGGATTTAGTTCAGAGTCGCTACCGGAGGGATATACAAAAACCGATTGGGAAGGAAAAGGGGATTACTCCGTTCATCCGGAAAAGGTATATGGATTTGATGCGCAGAAGGCTTGGACATTAAATCAACATACGGTCCTTGTCGGGGTAAATTACAAAAAAGAATTCATGTATCAAGATCGGTATGTTTTAGCGAAATGGAAAGATAAGAACAGTAAGACAAATCGGTATGCGTATGATTCCGGCAATATGACAAATACCGCATTTTATTTACAAGATGAATATAAAGTTTCTGATAATATGACTACATACTTGGGCCTTCGATATGATAGGTTCAAGAAAGGGGAGGGTCATTTTGTGGAAATAGGAGAGAAGGGATTTGATGAGAAATCTCCATCACAAACCTATCACGAGTTGAGTCCGAAAGTGGCTTTGGATTTTAAGAGTCGGGATGGAACGAATTATTATATTTCTTATGGTCATTCTTTTAATCCACCACCTATGACGCAGGTTTATCGTTATGGCGGTGGCGGTATGGGATCTGTCATTCCAAATCCTAATCTTGATCCGGAGCGTTCAGATACTTGGGAGATAGGGTTGAAGAAAGAAATAAATAAGCGTACAACTATTGGAGTCAATGCTTATTGTATTAATACGAAGGATAAGATTGCTTATACATATTTCTATCGTAAAAAGGATGATCCGGCAGAAGCACCTAAAACAGATAAGGTACAATACAAGCAATATATTAATTTTAGCGAAGAAAAACGAAAAGGCGTGGAATTAGATATTAACAGTCGGTTCACAGATGAAATTTCGGGATATTTTAATGTGTCTTGGCAAAAAGGATGGATTTCAGGCAAAGGGATTCCGAAGACAAATAGGAAAAAAGATTTTAAAGATGAGATAGATTATGATATTCCAAACTATATCATGCATGCCGGTATTAGTTATCAAAAGAATAAGTGGACAGGAATTTTGGATTGTGAATATGTGGGGAAACGCATGAGCCCGGAGAAAGCCATAGAAGAGTTTGGGGCTTATGATTCTTATTTCTTGGTGAATGTAGGGATTAATTATGAAATCATGCCCGGGGGTACATTGCAATTCGGCATTGATAATTTATTCGATAAAGTATATTACAGTAAAGAAGCGACAGCAAGGCGCACTTATACCTTAGGATTCCGTTATAGGATGTAAGCATGAAAACATATGTAAGTGGAATATTTCTTTTGATAGGAATACTTTTCAGTATGGGCGGTGTAGAGGCGAGAGTGCCGGAACCGTTGACGATTCCGGAGGCTTTGAAAGGAACATCACCGCATCAACCCGTTGTAGCGAGGTACTATTTGGAAGAATTTGTGAAACAACGGAAACTTACTGCGG
Source organism: Veillonellaceae bacterium DNF00626 (assembly GCA_001553355.1). Lineage (GTDB taxonomy): Bacteria > Bacillota > Negativicutes > Veillonellales > Dialisteraceae > Dialister. Next base: position 21,679 of record KQ960844.1, on the reverse strand, counting down.
ATGAAGCAAATCGCATTGAAGTGTATATGATATTCAGATATGCTCGACGTACACAGGATTTAGCAGAAGTAGAAGGTCTTGATATAGAAAAGCGACGTGCCGTGATGAGACAAAAACGGATGCTTAGAGAGAATCCTTTGGCGGAATTTGCTGATCATTGCGGATTTTCTTTGGAACGCGCGAAAGAAATTATGAATATTCTTCATGATTCAGACAAAGGTACTCGTTATTATCTAAAACAGAAGGAAAATCAAAAAGAAATATAAAGCATAACAAGGACAGCTATTTATGATGATGGCTGTCCTTTTGTATCACTTTTTATTATTGCATTTCTATTTTGTTATTGCTTTTATTACTAATAATGTACATCTAAAAACGAAGAGGATACACTTATTTTGAAATGATAAAAATTTAATCATATTTTACATTGTTGATATCCGTTTAAAATGTTACAATTAAATCGGAAATTTGTTATGTCATAGTATCTGATGATGATGTTAAGGAGGTTCCTTATGAAAAAGAAATTGGTTCTATTGGCAGCCGCTGTAGTGGCAGCAGGTCTTTTGGTTGGGGGTTGCGGAAAGGGCGCAACGAAAAGCGATGCATCCGGTGCGTGGAAACCGGAAAAGGATGTAAAAATTATTGTGGCTTATAAAGCCGGTTCCGGAACTGACACCGGAGCACGTCTCTTGGCGAATAGTGCAAAGAAATATGTGGGTCAGACTCTTGTGATTGAAAATAAGCCGGGCGCAGATGGGAAAATCGGTTGGACGGAATTGAGTAAGTCAAAACCTGATGGATATACTTTGGGATTTATTAATCTTCCTACGTATACTACATTGGCATCACAAAAGGGATCAGCTTTTAATGAACAGTCCATAGTACCTATTTGTAATCATTTGACGGAAACTGCAGTGGTAGTAGTGAAAAAAGATGCAAAATGGAAAGATTTGAAGGAACTGGTGTCAGATGCTCAGGCACATCCGGGCGAACTTAAGGCGTCTACTAATGGGGTACAGGCCTCTAATCATACAGCTACACAACTTTTGGCAAAATCAGCGAACTTTACTTATAATGCAATTCCATATGGCGGTACGGCTGATCAGCTCTTGGCACTTCGTCAGGGTGAAGTAGACTTTGCTTGTGTAAAAATTGCGGATGTATCAAAATTAATTACCGGCGATAAAGCTGAACTTCGTGTATTGGGTGTTTTTGATGAGAAGCGCTCCAAATTATTACCTGATGTACCGACCTTAGGCGAATTAGGATATTATGGTAAATGGTATGGATCTGCTCGCGCATTGGTAGCACCAAAGGGAACGCCGGAAAATATTATTAAGTTCTATGAAGATGCTTTCAAGAAAACAATGGAAGATCCGGAAGTAATAGCAGCTCATGAAAAGGCCGGAATGCAAATAGATTTCAAAGACAGCAAGAGTTTGGCAGAACTTATTAAAGAACAATATGATTTCTGCAAAAATGTTGTTTCTAAATTGTATGAAAAATAAAAAATCGGAGAAAGAGGAATCCGCTCAAAGTGGAGTGGATTCCTTTATGTATTCTGTATTTTATTAAATCGCTTCACAAAAGGAGTTTGGAATGAAAAAATCAGATATTTTTATCTGTGGATTTATGTATCTTTTCTCTTTCTTTTTTCTGTATTTAACGATGGATTTTCCGCCGCCTGCTCGTAAGTATCCGTATTTTGTTATCGGGCTTCTTCTGATATTGACCACAGTGCGTGTAAGTCATATTGTACGAGATTATCGAAGAGAACATAAGGTTATCAATGATATGGGAATTGTTTTTGAGGGCTTTTTAGCCAAGCAATTTTTTATCATGGTTTTCGCTTTTCTTTTATTCTTTGTTTTGATGTATTTTATCGGATTTTATCCGGCCGCTTTTTGTTATATTTTGATTTGCCTTCGTTTTTTCCATATCCCTATTCGTTATATAGTTTTCGTTTTGGTGGGGATGGCAATGCTTGTTTATGGCACTTTTGATGTTTTCTTAAATGTTCCCCTTCCTGAGGGAATTATTGTAGAAAAGTTTTTATAATCGGAGGCTTTATCAATGGATGTAAATACATTAGAACTTATGGCAGCCGGTTTTGGCCATGCGCTTATTCCGTCTAATCTGCTCATGATGGTTATCGGTGTGACGATCGGAATTATCGTGGGCTGTATGCCGGGTTTGTCCGCCGCTATGGGCGTGGCACTCTTGCTTCCGCTTACTTTCGGTATGGAACCGGAAACCGGGCTTATTATGCTTGGTGGTATTTATTGCGGAGCTATTTTTGGCGGATCAATCTCAGCTATTTTGATTCATACACCCGGTACGCCGGCATCAGCGGCGACGGCTTTGGACGGATATCAACTGACGAAACAAGGAAAGGCCGGGAAAGCATTAGGGACAGCTTGCATTGCATCGTTCTTCGGCGGTCTTCTGTCTTGTATTTCTTTGTATTTCTTTGCTCCCTTATTGGCAGAATTGGCCATGAAGTTCGGGAGTCCGGAATATTTTTGGTTGGCTCTTTTTGGGCTTACCATTATTGCCGGTGTCACGACAGGATCGATGGTAAAAGGACTTATGAGTGGGGCTTTTGGACTGATTCTTTCCACTATCGGGATGGATCCGATGGAAGGAACGCCGCGCTTTATGTTTGGTGTTGACGAACTTTATAACGGTATTAGTGTCACTTGTGCGCTTATCGGGCTATTTTCCTTATCTCAAGTATTTATTTTGGCAGAAAAAGCTATTCGGGAAAGAGGGAATGTTATATCATTCCATGACTCGGTATTTCTTAAATTTCATGAGTTGAAAAAAATTACTCCGACAGTGATTCGTTCATGGTTGATAGGAAATATTATCGGAATACTACCCGGCGCCGGTGCATCTATTGCTTGTTTTTTGGGATATAATACGGCTAAACAGTTTTCTAAGACACCGGAGAAATTTGGGGAAGGGGCTATCGAAGGCGTGGCAGGATCTGAAGCAGCGAATAATGCAGTCACCGGCGGTTCTTTGATACCTACATTGACATTGGGCATTCCCGGAGAGTCTGTGACGGCAGTACTCATGGGAGGACTTATTATTCAAGGTCTTCAACCGGGACCGGAACTTTTTACCAAGTATGCACCCATGACGTATACATTCTTTGCAGGGTTTGTTATTATTCAATTTTTAATGCTTCTTATCGGGTTAGGCGGTTGCCGTATTTTTGCACATATTGCCAAACTTTCCGATGCTATTTTGATTCCCTGTATTTTTATTCTATGCGTAGTCGGTTCTTTTGCGATAAATAATAGTTTCGTTGATGTAGTGATTATGTTCATATTTGGCGTTATCGGCTATCTTATGCGAAAAATGGGACTTAATACGGCCGCGGTGGTATTGGCACTCATTTTAGGGCCCCTTGGTGAGAGAGGATTACGAAGAAGTCTGACGCTGTCAGGAGATGATATTTCCATACTTTTCTCTACACCAATCTGTTGTGTACTGATTGCGCTTTGTATTCTTTCCGCCTTCTCGCCGCTTCTGATGGACTGGCTAAAAAAAAGTAAACAGGTTTTTGGGAAGAACTAAGAAATATGTACAGTACATCAATAGCGATGTACTGTATTTTTTTATGGTTGAATGGCGGGAAAATATGATTGATAATATAAAAAAATGAAGTGAGGATTAACATATGAAATCAATGCGCACGAAAGGGATTATCCTCTCTGCCGTAGGATCTATTTTATGGGGAAGCTCAGGCATTGCCGGACAATATTTATTATCTGATGCGGCATTGAATGCGGAATGGCTCGCACTCTTTCGCCTTTTTACGGCCGGGTTTATTTTACTTTTATGGCACGCTATCACCGGCGGTGCCCTTTTTGCGCTATGGAAAAATAAAAAAGACGCCATGTCCATTTTTTGGTTTGGCGCTGTCGGTATGGTTATGACACAATATATGTATTTCGTCACTATTAAACACAGTAATGCTGCCACAGCTACGGTGATTCAATATCTTATGCCTATTTTTATCATCGGCTGGATTTGCTTTATTCAAAAAAGATTACCTAAAAAGAAAGAAATATTTTGTGCTTTATGCGCAGTCTTGGGGACGACTTTTATTGCAACACATGGCCATTTTGATAGCTTAGCCATATCAAAAAATGCGTTGATATTTGGACTTCTAAGCGCGGTAGGCGCAGCCTTTTATACATTACATCCTCAGCGTATCATAAAAAAATATCCGTCGCCCTTAGTCGTGGGATGGGGCATGATTATCGGCGGATGCACGATGATACCCTTAGTATGTACCACGCCGTTTACCGGGACTATTGATATATATACATTGATGGCATTTTTATACGTGGTCATTTTTGGCACAGTACTATCATTCGTTCTTTATCTGGCGAGTATACGATACATTGAGCCGGGAGAAACAGGCATTATTGCCTCCCTTGAACCGCTCTCAACGATTTTATTTTCCTTCCTCATATTAGGTATGACTTTCGGTACGTTTGAACTTATGGGAATGGTACTTATTATTGCGGCCGTTATCGCGGTGACAAGATAAGACGTGATGATATTTTATGAAATGATACAGACAGAAAAAAATAAAAGTGATAAAATAAAAAATAGAATTGATTTGATAGGAGGCTTCAGATGGACATACACGTTATTAATCATCCGCTTATACAGCACAAATTGACTTTGATGAGGAAAAAAGAAACCAGCTCCAATGATTTCCGTAAGCTTTTGAAAGAAATTACCTTGCTTATGGGCTATGAAATTACTCGTGATTTGGCGATGGAAGACATTGAAATTGAAACGCCTTTAGAGAAGATGGTAGGAAAACGCGTCGCAGGGAAAAAGGTAGGTATTGTGCCTATCCTTCGCGCCGGCTTCGGCATGGTAGAAGGCTTAACGGAATTAATGCCGTCCGCTCGCATCGGTGTCATTGGCCTGTATCGTGATCCGGTTACAGCAAAACCGGTAGAATACTATTGCAAACTACCGGGCGTGGAAGGGCGAAGCTTCATCCTTATCGATCCCATGCTCGCCACCGGTGGAAGTGCCATAGCGGCCATTGACATGATGAAAGCGAAAGGGGCTAAAAATATTAAATTCATGTGCCTTGTAGCTGCGCCGGAAGGGGTAGCAGAAGTAAATAAACACCATCCCGATGTACCGATATACACCGCTGCTCTTGATAGACAGCTTAATGAAAAGAAATATATTCTTCCGGGATTAGGTGATGCCGGCGATCGAATTTTCGGAACAAAATAAAATTGAAATACTCAAAGAATCCGCTTACAAGGCGGATTTTTTTGATGGAAAAATAAAAGTATCGTACAGAAATAAATAGGGGTAAAAGCACATCGAAGATGTTCGATAGAAAGTTTTTATAGCAAATGTATTGACAAAAGTAGAAATGGAATCTATAATTTGTATTAACCGATAGTTAATACGATGCGAGGGGAGTGATGCCATGATTAATGAAGTATTGCACAGTTTTATTTCTGTTGCAAAAGAGGGGAGTTTTAATAAAGCCGCAGATCGTTTATCAATTTCTGCACCGGCGGTGATGAAGCAAATGAATGCATTGGAAAGAAGTATAGGTGTGGAATTATTTCACAGAACCAGTCAAGGTATTACTTTGACAGAGGCCGGCCAATCATTTTATCGGGATGCGCGTACGATTTTGCGTTATACAAGGCGTGCTATGGAGCGTGCACAGGTGGCAGCCGGAGAAGTACCGAGACCGGGAGTATGTAGTAGAAGAAAGCAAAAACAAGTTTGTGTTGAAAGGAGAGAACATATTATGAATTTTGAAAAATTTGAAATACCTCAGGATGAAGAAGGAAAGAAGCGTTATGAAAGTGCTAAGCGTCATGCGGAATTAGCATTGGATGCAGGAAAATCTGAAGCGGAAGCGGAAGAAATTTTTAAGACTGTTTTAGAAGGTACCGGAACCGGTACTTGCGGTGGACGGAAGAGTAAATGTACGTCAAAGCATAAGACGTTTGAAATCCCGGAAGATGAAGAGGGGAGAAAGCGTTATGAGAATGCTAAGAAGCATGCTCGTTTGGCAGAGGAGCAAGGAAAATCTACGGATGAAATTCATGAAATTTTCAAGAAGGTAATGGAAGGTAAGGGCGTTTGCGGAGCAAAGCGTAAATGCACAGCTAAGGATAAGACGTTTGAGATTCCGGAAGATGAGGAAGGAAGAAAGCGTTATCAAGTGGCTATGCGTCATGTAGAAAAGGCAAGAGAAGACGGAAAATCTTCTGACGAAATCCATGAAATTTTCAAGAAAGTAATGGAAGGTAAGGGCGTTTGCGGAGCAAAGCGTAAATGCACAGCTAAGGATAAGACGTTTGAGATTCCGGAAGATGAGGAAGGAAGAAAGCGTTATCAAAGTGCTATGCGTCATGTAGAAAAGGCAAGAGAAGAAGGAAAATCGACGGAAGAGATTCATGAACTTTTCAAGAAGGTTATGGAAGGAACCGGGTTATGTAAGGGAAGAAAGAGCTAATATTTCTTTATTGAACGGATCAAAGATCGGCAAGAAATGCTTGCCGGTCTTTTTGTTTTTCGTATTATTTATAAAAAATTTGCAAAAATATTATCGGATATGGTATAATTTTTGCGTAAGTTTTTATAGTTTCCTATGGAGTGAGCCGCGGCTCACTTTTTCTTATAGTAGGAGGGAAAATGGCGAGAAAAGATATTGAAGAATCAGTGGAAGCCTTGCTGACACCGGTACTTGCGGAGAGTGGATTGGAGTTGACGGATGTGGAATATGTTCGTGAGCGGAATTGGTTTCTCCGTATTTATATTGACAAAGACGGTGGCGTTGATTTGAATGATTGTCAAGAAGTCAGTGAAAAGGTAGGCGTGCTTTTGGATGAGGCAGATTTGATTTCGGATAATTATATGCTGGAAGTTTCGTCGCCGGGCCTTGATCGGGTGTTGAAGAAGGATAAGGATTTTATTCGCTATACCGGAGAAGAAGTGGATGTGAAATTATTCGCTTCGACGGAAATGACGGAAGGGAAAAAAGAGTTTACCGCCGTATTGGACGGGCTTACGGATGAAGGAGATTTGAAGTTGCGTTTGGCAAATGAGAAATCTATGGTGGTAGAAAGAAATAAAATCGCACAGGTTAGGTTGCATTTTTCATTTTAATTAGGAGGAAAGAGAAATCGTGAATATTAATTTGTTGGAAGCCGTAAAGGGATTGGTCAAAATCAAAAAAGTTGATGAGAATGTAGTTTTTGATGCGTTAGAAATGTTATTGCTCACTGCGTATAAAAAGGAATCGGGAAGTAATGCGAAAATTTCTATTTCTGTCAATAGAGAAACCGGGGAGTATAAGATTTATGAGGAAAAAGAAGTGGTAGAGGAAGTTAATCCTGATTCTGATAATAGTGTGAATGAAATTTCTGTGGCTGATGCGAAAAAAATAAGTAAGGATTATGAGGTCGGTGATTTGCTGCGTGTGGAAGTGACACCGAAGGATTTTGGCCGTGTGGCGGCGCAAGCAGCTAAGCAGGTATTAATGAATCGTCTTCGTGAGGCGGAACGGGGTTCTATTTATGATGAGTTTTCCGGTCGCGCAGGGGATATTATCACCGGCGTGGTGAAGTGGAGTGCTTCAAGAACGGTTATTGTAGATTTAGGTCGGGCAGAAGGTATTTTGGCGCATCAAGATCAGATAGAGGGGGAAACTTTTGAGCCTAATCAAAAAATTAAATGTTATATTCAGGAGGTTCGGAAAACGACAAAAGGACCTGAAATTATGCTTTCTCGTACGCATCCGAATTTTTTGAAGCGTCTTTTTGAGTTGGCAGTACCGGAAATTTATAGCGGTGTGGTAGAAATTAAATCGGTGGTACGTGAAGCCGGTTCGAGATCGAAAATCGCTGTGTATGCTATGGATCCTAATCTTGATCCGGTAGGAGCTTGTGTGGGGCCAAAAGGACAAAGAGTACAAACTATTGTAAATGAATTACATGATGAAAAAATAGATATTGTTCGGTGGGATGAAGATCCGGCTATTTATATAGCGAATGCACTTTCTCCGGCAAAAGTTATTTCTGTATCTGTATGGGATGAAGAACAATCATCTTATGTTATTGTGCCTGATCATCAGTTGTCATTGGCTATCGGTAAAGCCGGGCAGAATGCAAGATTGGCAGCACGATTGACGAATTGGAAAATTGATATTAAAAGTGAATCTCAAGCGGCAGCAGAAGGTTTTGATGACGATGAGGAATTAGAAAATGATAGTATTTTAGAAGATATTGAAGCGACAGATGATGAAAAGGGGGATGAGGCGTGAAAGTAAGAAAAATTCCTATGCGCATGTGCGTGGGATGTAAGGAATTGAAGGTGAAAAAGGAATTACTTCGCATTGTCGCGCTCCCGACAGGAGAAATCGAGGTCGATAATACGGGGAAAAAATCCGGCAGAGGGGTGTACGTATGTAATAACATCAATTGTTTTGAAAAAGCGTTTTCTTCTCACGGGTTGGAGCGTTCGTTGAAACGCCCGGTGTCTTCTGAAGTGTATGATGCTTTGAAGGTAGAAATAGAAAATGAGTGAGGGCATTTATAAACTTATCGGTTTATGCATGAAAGCCGGTCGCCTTTTGTCGGGGCATGAACAAATTTCAGACGCTATGAGAAAAGGGAAAGGAATATTTCTTATTGTGGCGGAAGACAGTTCCGAAAGGACAAGGAAAGAGTATGTGGAATTAGCCGAGCGCAAGAACATATTTCATATACTTTGGGGCGAGAAAGAGAAATTAGGACAAGCAGTAGGAAAAGAAGTACGAACGGCACTTTTAATTATGGATAAAGGATTTAGTCAAGCGATTCAGGAGAAGATACATGGTAACATAAGATAGGAGGTTGCTTATGAAGAAATTTAGGGTATATGAATTGTCAAAAGAATTGAAGACCACTAATGAAAAAGTCATGGAAATATTGCAAAAAAATGGAATTGAAGTGAAAAACAGTTTGAATAGTGTGGATGAAAAAGCTCGTTTTATTGTGATGAAGGCATTGACGCCTTCGAAGGAAGTTTCGAAGGAAGTAAAGAAAAAACCAATGTTTAGAACGGTGCGTTTTGATACGCAAGGCAGACCGAAGGGGACAGAGCAGGGAACGGAGCAAAAGAAATCGTATTCCTCTTACGTGGATGAATCGGAAAAACCAAAGGCACCGGTAGTAAAAGAGAAGGAAGCAAAGCCGCAAGAGACACCTAAAGTTGTTGCACCGGCGGCAGAAAAGCCGGAAAAGGCAGTCAGTGAAGTAAAAAAGAATGATGCATCAAATCATGAAAATTCCAAAGTTGTTAATCAAAAAGAGAGTAAAGATTCCATCTTGAAAGATAATAAGAAAAATCAATCGGCACAAAGTGAACCTATGAATCAAAAGAAAGAACAGGGACAAACCCAAGGACAAAACAAAAAAAGCAACCGAACGGCAGGAAATGAGCGACCGCAGAGAAATGATCGAAATATGCGGAATGATCGGAATGGACGAAATGACCGTAATGAACGTAATGAACGAGGGGATAGATCATCTCATGGCGGTGAACGGTCTCAAAGAAATGATAGAAATCGGAGAGACAATGATCGTCGAAACGGGAGTAATAGACCGTATGGAGAAAGAACAGAGCGTTCCAATTATGGTAACCGTCAAGGAAGAGATAATGATCGCATGAATCATTCTCAAGGAGATCGCTCGCGAAATGATCGGAATGGGAAGCACAATGATCGGAAAAAATCGGGGCTTCCGGTATTAGATGAAGCACCGGTAGTATTGCCAAGTAGAAGAGAACGTCCGGAAAAGAAAAAGACGAGAAAAGATTATGAAAGAAGTCGTCAGGAAAAAGAAGGCAGTTCGCTGATGGCGAGATCGCTTAATCAAGATAAAAAGAAGAAAAGAAATAGCGAAAAGAAAGCCGCTTCTTATCCGACGGAAATTCAAATATCCGGAAGTCTTACGGTAAAAGAATTGGCAGAAAAAATGGGTAGAGAAGTATCTGAATTAATTAAGCAGCTTATGACGGACGGCGTCATGGCGACGATTAACCAAAATTTGGATGAAGATACCATCACTATTTTAGCGGAAGAATTTGGCGTTACTGTGGTCGAAGCGGCAGCACCGGAAGATCCGACGGAATATGTACCGGAAGAAGATGACAGTCGTTTCTTGAAAGAACGTCCGCCTATCGTTACCATTATGGGGCACGTTGACCACGGGAAAACGACGCTCTTGGATGCTCTTCGCTCTACTAATGTAGCCATGCATGAAGCCGGCGGCATTACGCAGAGTATCGGGGCTTATCAAATTCGTTACAATAATAGGAAAATCACCTTCTTGGACACTCCGGGACATGAAGCTTTTACCGCTATGCGTTCTCGCGGTGCGCAACTTACAGATATTGCCGTACTGATTGTAGCTGCCGATGACGGTGTTATGCCGCAAACCGTAGAAGCTATTCATCACGCAAAGAGCGCCGGCGTACCGATTATTGTAGCCATTAATAAAATTGATAAACCCGGGGCTAATCCGGATCGTATCAAAGAAGAATTGTCACACGAAGGACTTTTGGCGGAAGATTGGGGCGGTGACATCATCATGGTTCCCATTTCAGCCAAGAAAAAAGAAGGCCTTGACGATTTGCTGGATAATATTCTTCTTGTGGCAGAAATACAAGAACTTAAAGCCAATCCGAATCGCGAAGCTTACGGCGTTGTCGTAGAAGCCGAATTGGATAAAGGCAGGGGCCCGGTCATGAATGTACTTGTGCAAAATGGTACGCTTCGTGTAGGAGATGGCATATTGGCAGGTAAAAGTTGGGGACGTGTTCGCGCGATGACGAATGAAGTAGGACGAAAAATGAAAAGCGCCGAACCTTCTGTACCGGTAGAAATATTAGGTATGGACAGTGTTCCGGAAGCCGGCGATCATTTCTATGTTATGGACGCAGGAAGAGCCAGACATATAGCGGAACTTCGTGCATCGAGAGCCAAAGAAGAAGAACAAAGAAATGTACAAAAAGTGACATTGGATAATATCTTTGATAAAATAAAAGAAGGAGAAATGAAACAATTAGATATCATCGTCAAAGCCGATGTACAAGGCTCAGTAGAAGCCTTAGTTCAATCCTTCCAAGCCATTAAGAATGAAGAAGTTCGTATATCCATTGTTCATTCTGCCGTAGGGGGTATTAATGAATCTGACGTGATGCTTGCCGATGCATCTAATGCGCTTATTATCGGATTTAATGTACGTCCTGATGCCAATGCCAGAGCGATAGCCGAAAGAGATGGTGTAGATATCAGAACTTATCGTGTCATTTATGATGCTATTGATGACGTAAAAGCAGCGATGGCAGGCTTACTCTCGCCGACTATTAAAGAAGTCGTATTAGGACATGCAGAAATCAGACAAGTCATTCATACACCGAAAGTAATTGTCGCCGGATGCTATGTTCAAGACGGAAAGATAACGAATAATTGCATGCTTCGTATTGTGAGAGACGGCATCGTTATTCATGAAGGGAAAATCGCGTCCTTACGGCGGTTTAAAGATGATGTAAAAGAAGTAACAGAAGGCTTTGAATGCGGTATATCTATTGATTCATACCGTGACGTGAAAGAAGGCGACCAATTGGAAGCCTTTAAACAGGTGGAAGAAGCCGCTGAATTGGAATAATAGGAAAAACGGCACATTCCTCTGTGTCGTTTTTTAGTATAGGTAGGTTAATATGTCAGAATTACGAGTCAGAAAAATACAAGAATTTATGAAACAAGAAATAGGGAATATGCTTCTTCGAGAATTAAAAGATCCTCGATTGGGCTTTGTTACAGTCACTGAAGTGCATCTCACCGGTGACCTTCGAGAAGCCACGGTATATGTGAGTCTTTTCGGAAAAGAAGAACAGAAAAAAGAATCCATGTCAGCGTTGCAAAGTTCAAAAGGGTTTATTCGCAGTGAATTAGGGAAACGAATGAAAATTTACCATACACCGGATATCTGCTTTAAAGAAGATACCTCTTTGGACTACGGCATGCATATAGATAACTTATTGAAGAAAGTGAACAAGGAGGGATCACATGAGTCTTAAACCGGGACACGCTATTTCTATAGGAATGGATGAAGCCATTCATTTCATTCAAGGACATCAATCGTTTTTGGTAGTAGGTCACCATCATCCCGATGGAGATGCTATCGGATCTATTTGTGCGTTGCATAATGTCATCAGGAGTATGGGGAAAGAAGCCGATATGATATTGGCCGATCCGGTGCCGGAGGCATACACGACTATTGAAGCGGCAAGCAAAATAACGACAGAAATTCCCAAAGGGAAGACATATGATGCCCTCATATTTGCCGATTTGGCCAATATCGAAAGAGCCGGTGATTTTGATTTCCCGGACGTGCCAAGTCTTTGTATCGATCATCATGAAACGAATGAAGGCTATGCAGATTTTCTTTATTTGAAAGGAGAATATGCAGCGGCGGCGGAAGTGGTGGCAGAAATGCTTTTTGCTATGGGTATTTCATTAGATAAAGACACTTGCAATGCTCTTTACATGGGCATTGCCACAGATAGTGGATTTTTCAAATTTAGTTGTACCTCTGCAAATACCCTTCTCATGGCAAGTCAATTAGTGAAATTAGGCGCTGAACCGGCCTATATTTCAGCCAAAATTGACGAAAAAACCGAAGAGGCGATGAAATGTCATCAGCGGGTAGTAGAAACACTTAAGACCTATGAAAAGGGGCAAATCGCCATTGCCTGCATGGACGAAAAAGCGATGGCGTTAGACGGAGAAAATGCAGATTCCTATGCTTCCATTCCTCGTTGCCTAAAAGGGGTAGAAATAGCCGGATTATTCAAGTACGAAGGAGAAAATTCTTATCGTATTTCTTTGCGTTCCGTTCGATATGCCAATGTGGCTAAGTTGGCAGGGGAATTTGGCGGCGGCGGTCACGCCAGAGCGGCAGGTTGCAAAATGAAGGGAACTTTTGAAGATTGCCGAAGCCGTTTGGTAGAAGCGATGGCGCGTTATTTATAATGGATGGAATTATTAATGTACTAAAGCCATCGGGAATGACCTCTTTTGACGTTATTGCTAAACTCCGTCGTATATATGGACAGAAAAAAATCGGGCACGGCGGCACTTTAGATCCTATGGCAGCCGGTGTGCTTCCCGTTTTTTTAGGACGAACTACACGGCTTATTGAATATGCGCCTATTCATACGAAAACCTATGAAGCGGAATTTGTCATGGGTATTGAAACCGATACGGAAGATATGACCGGAGAAATTATTCAAAAAGGAAAGATAGAAAGAAATATAGAACGATGGACACAGGCTATCAAATCCTATGAAGGCGATATAGAACAAGTGCCATCCATTTATTCGGCCATATCCGTAAACGGAAAACGAGCCTATGAATTAGCCCGGCGGGGCGAAGACGTGCAACTTCCGCCGAGAAAAATACATATATTTCAAATTCATATCCGAGAAATAGCTATCCCCTATGTGAGACTGTCCATTACCTGCTCTGCCGGTACATATATTCGAGCATTGGGACGAGATATCGGACGGACAGTAGGCACGCCTTTGACTTTATCATTTCTTTTACGTACGCAAATGGGCATTTTTGATATAGAAAATTCATATACTTTAGAAGAAATAGAAAAAGCCAAAGAAGACGTTTTGACAAAAGACTTCCGTCCTCTTCTTTCTGAATGTCCGTCGATGATGGTAGATGACAATAGGCAGGACGATTTTCTCCATGGAAAGCGATTTCCGGTGAACGAAGACGATCATGACCATGTAGCCGTATTTCATGAGAATACGTTCTTAGGTATGGCGCTGGTGAAAGACCATGTATTATATCCCCAAAAAGTTTTTTCGTGAGGAATTATGCAAATTATTAATCAAATAGAACAACTAAAAGAAAAACGAGTCATTTTGGCGATGGGCTTTTTCGATGGATTGCACCAAGGACATCAAGATGTACTGCAAGCGGCTCGGGCGATGGCTGAAAAGAAAAATGCCACGCCGGTCGTTTTCACTTTTTATCCCCATCCGCTCACCGTCTTGAAGCCTGATATAAAGATTTCCCTACTTACCACAGAGAAAGAAAAAGAAAAGTTGATAGAAAAATCGGGAATTTCGACCATTATCGTCATGCGACCCACCAAAGAATTTTTAAACGAAGAAGCACATATATTTCTAAAGAAATTGAAAGAACTATCGACAATCAAAGGTATTGTGACCGGAGAAAATTTCACCTTCGGCAGAGACGCGAAAGGAAATATTACATTACTGAGGGAATATTTTCAGGGAACGGATACAGAAATAGTTACCGTACCCCTTAGAACCGCGCACGGCGCTATTATTTCCAGTACATTCATACGAGATAAAATCATTCAAGGAAAGATAAAAGAAGCCAACGAACTTTTGACACGTCCTTTGATGACAAGCGGTCAAGTCATCGGTGGATTTCGCCGCGGTGAAGCACTCCTGGCTTGCCCTACCGCCAATTTGGCTTATGACACAAGCAGAGTCATTCCCGGTGACGGCGTTTACGCGACAAAAGTCAGAGTCGGCGGAAAAACCTATGGAGCGGTGACAAACGTGGGCAAAAATCCCACCTTTGGAAATAAAGAAAGAAGCATTGAAACGTTTATTATTTCCTTCACCGGCAATATTCGAGGTGACGACATAACCATTGAGTGGTTAGAAAAACTGCGTGATGAAAAACGTTTCGACACCATAGAAGCATTAAAGGTGCAAATACAAAAAGATATACAAAGCGCCAAAGAAATAGTATCCCGTGCCTGAAAAGGAATCGTTCGAAGAAGAAAATACCGGCGAAATAAGATAGTGAAAAGATGATCCGTCTCTTGAAGGGCGATAGAAGATAAATGCCTTTGATATTGACAATGAAGAAAAAATTTCAACAAAGTATTGCAAATCAGAAAAGTATCGTATATAATATATGAAATTTTCATTTACAAGGAGGGATTGTGATGGATAAGTCAATGAATACGCTTCAAAAATTACAGACACTCTCTTTGCGTGATGAAAATTTTAAGCTCTCCACTTTGCGGAGATTTTTTAAAGTTACCTTTTTTTGGTGGCCTTTTGACTTTGCCTATTTTTATAGTGCTAAATCTCAATGGGTGTTGTCCTTAGAAAGAGTAACTTTTATTTGAAAAGCAAAGTAAACGCTTTTGATGAAATGACAGATGATTTAAAGGACAGTATCCATTCGGGTATTGTCCTTTTTTATCGTCATTATTGAATGAGTCCCAAGTAGTTTACCGTTGGAGTATTTCATGCATTTTGGAAGGAGGAGTTGTTATGAAATATAGGATTCGTAAGTCTCTTGAACATTATGAAATCACAAGTTATGTACATGCTGATGAAGTATTTCCTGAAAATTTGATTGACTGCTCACTCGGAATTAATCCTTTTGGATTTAGTCCGAAAATTACAAAAGAGGTCTTTGCAGAAGCGTATGATGCCATTTCTGCGTATCCCGATTTTCCTTATGAAAAGTTGAGACAGGTGATTTGTGATTATCTATCACCGATAGTGCACGTCAAAGCAGATCAAGTGGCACTTCATGGCGGTTCGATGGGTGTCATTTGGAATTTGGATAAGATGATTATTGATGAAGAAACGAATATTCTCGCAGTGGCGCCCACTTTCTCATCCACGCTGAGCGATATGCGTTCCTTAGGCGGACACATTGACATGATAGAACTTTCAGAAAAAGAACACTTCCGTGTGAATGTAGAAGAAATAGTGAATAGACTTTCGCCTAAGCATCATGTGATCTACTTAGATAATCCCAATAATCCCACCGGACAAATTATGGCAATTTCAGACATAGAGAAAATAGCCAAAAAAGCACTGGCGCAAGATACTTATCTGATAATTGACGAAGCCTATGGTGATTTCATGGATTTATCCAATTCTGCCGTGACTTTAGTGAATGATTATCCCAATGTTATTGCTATTAAGACATTCTCTAAGGGATTTGGCTTGGCAGGTCTCCGTGTAGGATACTTAGTGATGCATAAAGACTTTGAACCGTATATGGCATTATACCCCGGAGAAATGACAGTAAACGGGGTAGCGACAAAAATTATTCCCATGGCGTTGGCAGATCGGGAGCATATAGAAATAAGTCGGCAGAAATTGGCAGTAAATAAGAAGAAAGTATTGGACAGTTTGACTGTCTTACATGCGTCAGTGAGCGACTTATCAGTACCTATTGTTCTTCTATATACAGAGAAAGACGTGAATTTGTATCAACTGCTCATGAAATATGGAATAAAAGCCGAACGAGGCGAAGATTTTGACGCTATCGGACAACGTCATGTGAGACTGCGTATACCGTCAGAACCGGAGGAATGTATTCGTCGATTGAAACAGGTAGAGTTGGAGTTGAAATAAGGGGAGGATTATTATGGAGAAAAGTTGGAGTTTGATGAATGTCATTAAATTAGCCGGAGCCTATATTGCTTTTACTATCGGCTCAGGGTTTGCTACCGGACAGGAAGTGATGCAATTTTTTACCGCCTTTGGTATGGACGGTATCATTGGAGCTTTAGTAAGCATGCTACTCTTTTCCGCGTTAGGCGCTATTCTTATGGCAAAAGGTTATGACTTGAAATTAAAAATACAAGCCACAGCGTTTCGTTACTACTGTGGGAAATATGTAGGCATTGCATTAGAAATATTTACTGTCGTATTGCTATTCTGTGTGGTATCCATTATGGTTGCCGGTACGGGCGCAGTGAGTCGAGAATATTTCGGAATCAGTCCGGAAGTGGGCGGTATGCTTATGGCCATTATTTGCCTTGTTACGATTTTATTAGGATTACGTCACATGGTGGATATTATAGGATCTATCGGCCCGGTGATTATTGTTTTCACGCTGCTCATTGGGATACAAACGTTGATCATGGCAGGAGGAATTCCCGGTGAAGTGACAACGACACAATTAGGAGCACTATCAAAACTTCGTGCGACAAATGGATGGTGGTTCAGTGAATATGGCATTTGCAATACAGCAGCTTTCAGCGGTATTCTGTATGCGGCATGTATGATTTTAGGCGGTATCCCTTTCTTAAGCGGATTGGGAGCATCTGCTAAAACAAAAATGGAAGCCATTTATGGCGGTATTGCGGGTGGCGTATTCCTTATGATCCCTGTGATTATTTTGATTTTAGCAATGTTATGCTATCCCGATAAAATAGCTACACTGGAAGTGCCAAATCTATTCTTAGCTGATCAGACAGCGCCTATTTTATCCCTTATTTTCTCAGTGATTTTGCTTTTAGGCATTTACTCCACGGCTGCTCCTATGTTCTGGTCAGTCGTTGACTATATCGGTGGCTTTGGTATTCCAAAGAAAGCGATGTATGTCATAAGTATTATTCTGGCAATTATTACCTTTTTTGGAGCAAAAATCGGCTTTGGTAATCTGATTGGACTTCTCTATCCTCTGGCAGGACAATTAGGAATTATCATGATACCCGTGATTATTATGCGAGGACTAAAGAAATAAAAAATGCAAAAGGAGTGAGACCGTGAAAAGTCTCACCTTTTTTGTTCGATGATTTTTATAGCCCTTTGTATTTCAGATATCGTATAATAAAAGAAAAACAAAGGAGCTTATGATGGCAACCAAAAGACGAAAGAGAAAAACACAAACCGGCAGTGGTATTTCTTTAAAAGCCCTTTTCTTTATATTTATTCTATTAGCCGGTGCATTGTGGATGGTCGCGCCGGAAGAACGAGGAACGGAAAAGGTGACTGCTTCTTCAGAAGTGGAATCATTGTGGCAAGAGAAAAATGGTGGCGAAGAAAAAGGCACAGTGACACAGTGGATTGAAAAAGTGTTATCTCCGGGGCATAAGGACGATAATAGGACATCGGTAACGAATGAGAAATCATTGACAAAAGAAATACCACGAGCAAAAGAATCGGGGAACCCACTCACACAGCCTAAGGGAGAAGTGACAGGGAAATTAGCCGTGGTCATTGATGATGCCGGTTATGACTTAGCATCTCAAAGGGTGTACGAAAGTTTAGGTGTGCCCTTTACCTTAGCGGTCATGCCGAATAAAAATGATACCGGTACGGCAGCCAAAGAATGGGTGGCTCATGGCATGGAAGTCATTTTGCATCAGCCGATGGAACCTGTTTCCGGCGCGGGCATGGAAGACAAAACTATTTTGACGTCCATGAGTGATGATGACATACGAAACATGTTGAATGAATCATTGAACCAAGTGCCGGAAGTTATCGGTATTAACAACCATCAAGGATCGAAAGCAACGATTGACTATCGAGTGATGAGTATCGTATCGGAAGAATTAGCTAAAAGGCATCTGTTTTTCTTGGATAGCCATACGAATACGACTACAGTGGCAGACAAAACTTGTTTAGCTTTTGGCGTTCCCTATGCACGAAATCAACTTTTTGTGGACAATTCGACAAATGAAAGCGAAATACGGCAGATGATTCGCGAAGGGGCTGAACGAGCAAAAGCACACGGTACATATATTATTATCGGACATTGTCGACCGCATACGGCGGCGGCTTTTCGTGACATGGTACCGGAACTCTTGCAAGAAGGCATTCAGTTTATTTATGTATCCTCTTTGGTGAAATAGGAGATTTCTTATGGAAAAAGAAATAGTGATTATTTCCGGTGGCACATCAGGGATCGGATTAGCTACGGCAAAAATCATAGCAAGCGAAGGGAAATGCCCCATACTGCTCGGACGAGATGAAGTGCGGGGAGAACAAGCCATGAAAATGGTGCCGGGAAGTAGGTATATTTCCTGTGATGTGACATCAGAAAACTCATTACAAAGCGCTATAAAAAAGGCTACTACTTACGGAAAAATTACCGGTGTTGTAGCCTCTGCCGGCCAATATATCGAAGGCCTATTGGAAGGCAGTACCGACGAAGATATGGAAAATATTTTTGCTGTTAATGTTTATGGAACGATTAGACTTATTCGTGACATATTACCGTACATTGAAAAAAATAAAGGATCAATAGTAGTCGTGTCATCCGATGTGGCGCTACAAGGAAATACACAATGCAGCCTATATGGAGCGACAAAAGGTGCAGTGACAGCCTTTGCCAAATCCTTAGCCATCGAACTTGCCACAGACGGCGTTCGAGTGAATACCGTCTGCCCCGGCGATGTAGACACACCGCTTCTGGATGAACAAATCAAAAAATACGGCGGAACAAAAAAAGAAATGAATGATTGGTATCCTCTTTCCCGTATAGCCAAGCCTGAAGAAATAGGCGAAGTGATTGCCTTTTTATTATCATCGAAAGCATCATTTATCACCGGCGCAGCCATTCCCGTAGACGGCGGACTCACGGATTGGTGATATTTCTTAAAAGGAGTAAATATGTACATCGGAGTCGATTTAGTGCAAGTTTCCCGATGGGAAAAAATGAGAAAAACCTATCCTCATCGGTTGGCGCGTATTTTTACAAAAGAAGAAATAGCCCATGCAGAAAGAAAAGAAAAACACATTTATGAAACCTATGCCGGATTATGGGCGGCAAAAGAAGCCTGCGGAAAAGCATTGGGCGTTGGTATTTCCATGAAAATGCTAAAAGATGTGCATCTTACTTGGACAGAACAAGGCGCACCTGAATTGAATTTTGACGGAAAAATGAAGGAAATTATCCGAAAAAAGAAAATTAATCATACCGCTATCTCCCTATCGCACGATGGAGGAATGGCAGTAGCGTTTGTCGTGATGGAGGCGGAAAAATGATAATAACCACAGCAGAAGAAGCAAGACAATTAGACAAAAAAGCCATGGATATAGGACTTACCGAAGAAGTGCTGATGGAAAACGCCGGTCGTGCCGTGATAGAACTAACCAAAGACGAAATAATCTGGCAAGGCGCATCCGTTGTAGTTGTTGCCGGTACAGGAAATAACGGCGGAGACGGCTTTGTAGCTGCACGGTATGCCAAAGCAGCCGGTGCATCCGTCATGGTGATCACCATTGGAAATGAAGACCATAGAAAACCGATAGCAAAACTTTACAAAAAAATAGCGGAGGAAGCAGAAATTCTTATATTGCACGCCGATAAATCAGACGATATAGAACCCTACTTGTTCCATGCAGATATCATTATTGACGCCCTCATCGGGACAGGACTGACAAAAGAATTATCCGATGAAAAAGTAGCTGTCATAACAGCCATGAATATGACAAAAGCCATTATTATCTCCATCGATCTCCCCAGTGGAATGTGGAGTGATACCGGAGAATACAAAGATACGACTGTTTGCGCTGATATGACAGTAGCGATGGGCTCACTCAAACGCTGTCACGTACTTTACCCTGCCATTGAATACGTAGGAAAATTGTTCTATTCATCCATTGGCATCCCCGATACATTACGGCGCAACTATCCGGTCACACTGACCACAAAAGAAAAAGTGGCCAAATGCCTCCCTCGGCGGCTTTTAGATGCGCACAAAGGAAATAACGGCACTGTTGGTATCATTGCCGGAAGCGAAGGCATGGAAGGCGCGGCACTCTTGGCAGCGGCCGGATCACTATACAGCGGTGCCGGGAAAACCACCATTCTTACCGCCGAAAAAGTGGCAGAAAAAATAGCTGGTCGTATACCCGAAGCGATGGTAAAACCCATAGAAAAAGGAACATGCCTGACAAAAGACAGCAACGCTATTCTACAAAAAGAAATACAAAACTTTGACGTCATCGCCATAGGCCCCGGCATGGGACGTGATGAAGAAACACAGAAATTTATTATTTCCTTCATAAAAAACCATAAAGGCCCGATGGTCGTAGACGCTGATGCACTCTATGCAGCAGCCATGCAAAAAATAAAATGGGACAATAAAAATATCGTCATCACACCCCACGTAGGCGAAATGGCACGCCTGACTGGACTGAGTGCAGAAGAAATAGAAAAAAATAGAATTGACGTGGCGCGAAACTATGCAGTAGAAAATCAAATTATCGTCGTACTTAAAGGAGCACCCACCGTAATCGCCTGCCCCAGTGGGGAAATTTGGATAAATCCCACAGGAAATCCCGGTATGGCGACCGGTGGCATGGGAGACGTTCTCACAGGAATTATTGCCTCCTATATCGGGCAAGGGTTAAATGCCCATTACGATAAAACCATACTAACCGTAGCCGGTGCCACCATGATAGGCGTTTACATGCATGGATACTCAGCTGATCTATTAAGCAAAAAGAAATACATAGGCATGACAGCTGACGAAGTGGCAGAAAATGTAAGAACAGCTCGACAGAAAATGGATAAATTCAAGGAAAAAATCATGATATAAAATATTTTCGGTAGATTGAAAAATGATATTTATTATGATTACAAAAAAGAATATAAAAGTTTTAAAGTATTTGCAAAAGAAATAAAGGACTACATTAATTATTATAACGAACCGATTTAAAAGAAAATAAAATGGATGCCACTTACAAAATATAAGTTAGCATCCATAACGCAGAAAATTTAATAATTATGCCCAATCTTTAGAGTACACATCATGATGGGCTTCTTTTTTTGTATTGGTATGTTATTCTTTTTCTACGG
>KQ960843.1 GCA_001553355.1 Veillonellaceae bacterium DNF00626 | reverse complement strand
AGCAACGAACTTGAAAGGTGCTATCATAGACAGTCAAGCTAAGGATGAAAACAAAAACACACTCACCACAAATAGCATACATACAGAAAACATCATAAATGAAGAAAGTCTAAGCAACCAAGACATAGGAGCAGAATATCATGAAGGAGAAGGAACAAAGAGAAATGAAGAAAAACTGACACCCATGATACCTATTTCCATAGACAAAAACAAAAAGAGTATCACCTATGCAGGCATACAAAAAGGGAAACTCATCATCAAAGGAAATCAAAATTACAGCGTAGATAAAGTCAATAGAAACACCCAAGACACCTTAAACGCCTTAGAAAACACCTTAGACCTAAAAGACATAGAAGAAAAGAAACGCCTATCCGAACTATTTGCGAAATACGCTAATGGATATATACATGACATCAGCCACGAAAAAGGATGGAAAGAAGGAAGCGAAGAAAAAGTCATCCTACACACTATTATAGGGGGAATCACGGCTAAACTGGGAGGAAACACCTATCAAGCGGGAGCCATGGCAGGAGCGGTGAACGAAGCCATGAACGGAGCCATAAGGGAATATGAAGAAAAAATAGGCAAAAGAATAGATGCAGCGACACACCAATGGCTAAGTGTCGCCGTAGGAGTCATAGTGAACCAAGCGGCAGGAATGAGCATGCAAACAGGAGCCGCCGAAGCGGTGTACGGAACAAAGTGGAACCTTCAAGCGAAAGACACCGATGATGTGTATATTGTGATATATGATGCATTAGAAAAAGAACATATAGTTGGGCATACCGCATTTTTAATAGGAAATGATGAAGATGCCTATACAGAAGTAGGATTTGGACCGGAAGATTATTCACCCGATGTATTTAATGACTATGATCCTTTGAATGTAGGGATTGGAGATACCTATTTGAAAGGGAAGATTACTGAACAATATTACTCAAATTTAAATGAGTTAAGTAATTGCCGATTATATAAGTTAAGTCTTACAGAGAATGAAAAAAGCAAATTAATTGACTTGATTAATTTATATCAAGGAAGTGAAGAAAGGAAAAAGATATCATCTTACGTACCTGATCATGATTTAGAACCGGATAACCCCTATTGGCGATATAATTTGGGCACTAATAATTGTAATGAGTTTGTGATGCGGTCATTGAACCAAATATTGCCAATGGGTGATAATCGGCGTAAAGGGATAAGTTTTTCTGGTTGGTGGCCAGCGTACCAAAGACTTTCATTGAATAGTAATAATTCGTTGGTTCTTGAGGTAATCAGAAAATGAAATCAATTTTTATATCTAATGCGATTAGTATATTTGCTTGGGAACTATTCTTCCATATAATATATTTAATGATATCTTCTTTGTTTATTTTATATATTTTATCTTCACTTATATACACATATTGGTTTATTGCCGGAATGAGTTTGTATATATCTTTTATAATCTACCAACATGCTTTTGATAAAAAAGGAGCTGGTTTAAAGTTAAAATTTATAAGGATGTTACAAATATACGTACCTATGTATTTATACATATATATTACTTTTATTCCAAATGCAGATACTGATTTACCTCCATGGCTTTATATTTATGACTTTTTTTGTTTTTTATTACAGGGAATGGGCTTTTCTGATAGCGAAGGATTGTATGAAGGATTGTATATATTTTTTGCTATATTTTCCCTGTTGATATACCTGTTTAGTATTTCAGCTTTTTCTTATTTATTGTTTGCTCTTTGCTATATTAAAGAAAATATGAGTAAATTTAAGCAGTAATATAGATCTGGCTGTAAAATTAAGTGGAGGTGAGACAAGTGATACAAAAAAACTAATAATTATATAGTTACCTATAACATAGACCGACAGGCCGGGAAAACAGAAAACCATACAAGCGAAACAATGGATAGTGAAAACATAGAAATAGGAGGAAACATAGGGAAAAGCGGAACCTTTGCACCCACCATCGGATATAACGAAAGCAAACGATATAACGAAGAACAAGAAATAGGATACAGCCCCACCGTCATCAATGGAGACTATATAACCATCAAAGCCGGTGGAAATATTCACATCAAAGGAA
>KQ960842.1 GCA_001553355.1 Veillonellaceae bacterium DNF00626 | reverse complement strand
AACTTTTTGGTTTCTTACCATAGGTGTTGCATTTGATTTGACAATTCGTCTATATAAATATTTTCTTTGAAAATGGTTGATCAGGCGTTTAATAAAAATGTTTCTAATTCTTTGGCGGTGTGGCATAAATAATCAGCACCGGCGGTGGTGAGTTCTGTTTCATCACCGTAGCCCCATGTGACCCCTACGGCGGTGATTCCGTTGGATTTAGCGCCTTTGATGTCGTAGTTTTTATCTCCAATCATTACGGCGGAGCGGAGAAAGGTATCATCTATGGCCTGTATATATCCTTTGTCTTGTAAAGTTTGAAAGGTTTTTTTGATGATAAGGGATTTTTGGTCAAAAACGGCTTTGTTTTTCATTTCGTCTTCCGGATCACTTCCTATTTTCACGGCAAAGTAGGTGGACAAATGAAAAGTGTCCAGTAGTTTATGTACTAAGGGATAAGGTTTGGAGGAAGCGACGCATAAGATATGTCCTTTGTCATGTAAGGTGTGAATGAGATGTTTTATGCCGTCATAAAGTGTGGCATCATAAACGCCTTGATTGTCATATTGTTCTCTAAATTTGGTGATGACAGCTAATGTCTCATCGTCGGATAAGTGATATATTTTTTGTAATTGCACATTCAGGGGTGGCCCGATGAATGATCGTAAGGTGTTTTCGTTATTTTCGTGGATATTGACTGCGGTAAGTCCATATTTCATAGCTTTGATGATGCCGGGACCGGATTCACTTAATGTGCCGTCGAAATCAAATAAAATGTATGGGTATTTCATAAATTCTCCTATGGTTAAAGTTCAAAAATAATGCCGGCTATGGCGGATAGGGCAATATAAAAAATGGGATGTTTTTTATATTTTCTGTATAGTATCCAAAGAAATAGTGCAAGCAGAATGGCTTTGTAGTTTATGGATGACCATAAAGGAAGCGGATTGGTTGTCATGGTTGACGGAAGGAAAGTGAGCTGTGCGATGCTCAAACCGGCAGCTGTGATGAGGGCGGTGGAGCAAGGTCTCAGGCCGTAAAAAATGGCAGGGATGAGTTTTGAGTCTTTGAAACGGGACAGCATTTTGGCAATGACGGTGATAACGATAAGTGCCGGAGATGTGATGGATAGGGATGCCCACAGACCGCCTAAAGGCCCTAAGGTGCAATATCCTGCATAAGTAGCCATATTAATTCCCAAGGGGCCGGGCGTGGCTTCAGAAATAGCCACCATGTTTGCAATATCCGTGGTTGTGAACCAACCGGTAGACGAAGAGATGGCAAATAAGAAAGGCAATGTAGCCAGTCCACCGCCGGAAGCGAAAAGTCCGGCTTTGAAAAATTCAAGAAACATGTGAAGCCAAATCATAGGGAGGAAGCTCCTTTTTTCTGAATGGTAAAGAAATAGCCTAATGCACCGGCAATCAGTACGGCCGATACCGGTGATAAGGATGTGAACAAAGTAAGTGCTAAAATCAAGAGAAATATAAATATCGTTGCGCCGTCAGTGATAGATTGTTTTCCTAATTTGATAATGACATCTAAGACAAGAACGGTAACACAAATCCGTACACCGCCTAAAGCGTGAATCAATAAGGGATGTGTTTCCCATTGAGATAAGCCGAAAGAAAGAAGGGTAATGATGAGGATAGACGGTGCAATAATGCCTAATGTAGCAGATAAGCCACCGATGAACCCTTGTTTTTTATAACCGATAAATGTGGCTACATTGACGGCAATCATTCCGGGGGTGCATTGACCGATGGCGAAATAATCCATCAATTCACGGTCACTGCTCCATTTTTTATTTTCTGCAATTTCTCGTTGAAGAATGGGAAGCATGGCATAACCACCGCCAAATGTCATGGCGCCGATTTTAAAGAATGTGATAAATAAATTCCACAGCATGATGATTCTCCTTTGATGTTAGCTTATCACAGTTTATGGAAATTTTGTAAAAAAGAAATAAAAAAATCCTACGCAACATAACGTAGGATTGAAATTTTTATTTTTTCGCTACTTTTCTCTTTTTTGTGGTGGTCGTTTTTTCTTTTTTGTCCATTGCTTTGAAAGCATCGAGCATTTTTATTTTTCGAATAATTTCCTGACCGTCAGGACTCTTTAGATAGGTTAATGTGGATTTTGGTACCATGCGATAAATGGTTTCCCAATCATCTTCCGAAAGAGCTTTGCGAACCGTGGAAGCGCTGACGATTTGGTTTCCTTTTTGTTCACGAGGAATTATTTTGAGTTCAATACCGTTATTGGAGAAAACTTCGCGCATCGCTTGGTTATAAGCCAGTGTTGTTTTATCTGTAGGTTCTTCACCGACAAAACGAACAGTAATATTTAATGCCGGTGCAATGCGTGTAGCAAAGACCGTAGCGTCTAATTTCGTTTGTGCTGCCAATTCATCGGTTCCTTTAATGAAATATGTGGGGAATGTGGCATTTGATATGATATAATTGCCTCCACTTACGACAGAAACGTTCTTCATATCCTTTACGCCCTGTTTGATTAAAGAAAAACGATGGGAGAAAGGGAATATGGAGCGATCTTCTTGGACGGCGAAAATAATGACTTCGTCACAATTATTGACCGCATATTCTACTAAAGAACGATGACCTAATGTGAAAGGATTGCAATTCATGACGATGGCGCCACGGTTAATGCCTTCTCCGGAGCCTAAAATGGTGCGAATGCGATGCAAATAGTCATCCAATGTGTCATCACCATGTTCCAATAGACCGGCATAAGGTTCTGCTACGGCTACCGGTTTGAATCCCATATGTTCAAAGACAGGGACATTTTTTGGCTTTGTGAAAATCTGATTTCCCGTAATGCCGCGGCGGAAAGATTCGCCTTGAAGGTTACGGATGATACGGCGCGTTAAGCCTTTTTTCTGATAATCTTCGCTGATGGCAATATCTCTCATGACACGACCGCCTAAAGAGCCGGTGCCGATTAATTTGCCGTCATCGAAAAGTCCCATAGTATAATCAATATTTCCGGTGAAAGTCAAGTCAAAAGTTTTTAGAAATTCAATGACTTTTTCTTTTTCTTCCGGATCTGTTAAAAATATTTCCCGTTCGGTAATCATTTTATCGCTCCTTGTTTATAATGAAATCTTTTTTATGTATATTCATTATAGCATGGTACAGTCCGGAGATGTAAGAAATAGAAAAAGAAAAAATTTATGATGAGGGGAATAAAAAGACTTTACGAGAATAGATATTTCCTGTATAATAAAATGTACTTGATTGAAAAAACTTTGAGAGCGTGAAAATTTCTTGCGTTCATTATTGCTATTTGTTATAATAGCAAAGAATTATTTATGTCGGTGAAATGAGGTGGAAGAAGTTGAAAAAGGACATTCATCCGGATTATCATCCGGTCGTATTCCGAGACATTGGTGCTGATTACTCATTCCTTACCCGTTCCACAGCCACCTCTGCGCAGACGGTGAAGTGGGAAGACGGTAACGAATATCCGTTAATCAATATTGATATCAGCAGTAAATCACATCCCTTCTATACGGGACAGCAACGTTTCGGTAAAGCCCGTGGTCGTATTGAAAAATTCAATAGACGTTACGGTAAGACATCGGATTAATAAGAAGCAGGGCGATGCCCTGTTTTTTTGTGGCAGTTTTTCTTGTTCAAATGCTATGATATACTTGTGAATGAAGAGATTCATTGAATAAGAAACGGAGAGTTTTATGAGAACTGATAAATTAGATGCTATGGAAATGAAATATCAAAGCTTGGAAGTGCAATTAAGCGATCCGGCAGTGATAGCAAATCAGGAAAAGTGGCGTGCTTTATCTAAGGAGCATGCTGATCTGGGTGAAGTGGTTATGCTGTATCGGGAGTATAAGGCTGCTGATGAAGCTTGTCGGGAAGCATTGAGCGTTCTTAATGATAAAGAACAAGAAGAACTTCATGAATTGGCGAAAGAAGATTTAAAGGATAATGAAAAACGAAAGGAAGAGTTGGATCATGAGATACATCGTATGTTGATTCCCAAAGATCCTAATGACGGAAAGAACGTTATCCTTGAAATTCGCGCCGGTACCGGTGGAGAGGAAGCGGCTCTTTTTGCTGCGGATTTATTGAAAATGTATATGAAATTCGCCGAGAAAAAAGGATGGAAAGTGGAATTAACCGATGCGAATGAAACGGATTTAGGCGGATTTCGTGAAGTAACTTGCATGATTTACGGGAAAAATGCTTATTCTATTTTGAAATTTGAGAGTGGTACCCATCGGGTACAGCGTATTCCGGCGACAGAGAGTCAAGGGCGTGTGCATACGTCAGCAGTAACGGTGGCGGTATTGCCGGAAGTGGAAGATGTGGATATCGATATTAATCGGGATGATTTGAGGATTGATGTGTATCGTTCCAGTGGTGCCGGCGGTCAGCATATTAATAAAACGTCATCAGCTATTCGCATCACTCATTTGCCTTCCGGCATGGTGGTGACTTGTCAGAATGAACGAAGTCAGCGACAGAATAAGGAAAAAGCGTTGCAAATATTGAAAGCACGTTTATACGATCAAGCGGCACGAGAAAATAGAGATAAAACGGCAGCGGATCGCAAGGATCAAGTGGGATCCGGCGATCGCTCAGAACGCATTCGTACATATAATTTTCCACAAGGGCGTGTGACTGATCATCGGGTGAATGTGAGCATGTATCAATTAGAAGAATTTTTGAATGGAAATATGGACGACATTTTAAAAGCGCTTATCGAAGCTGATTTAGCACGGCGTATGAAAGAAGGAGACAGTCAATGAGTGGACAGTTCGTGTGGACGATAGGAAATATTTTGTCCTGGACGACGGAATATTTTAAAAAGCATGATATAGAGTCTCCTCGTTTGGATGCAGAAATTTTGTTGTCTCATGTATTAAAAAAGAAAAGAATTTATCTATATACCGAGTTTGAACGAATTTTAGATGATCGGGAATTGGCATTATTCAAAAGTTATATCCAAAAGCGGTTGGAAGGGTTTTCACCGGCGGCTATTATAGGAGAAAAAGAATTTATGGGGCTTGATTTTTTAGTCAATCCCCATGTCTTAATTCCACGACCTGACACGGAAACATGGGTAGAAAAAGTGATTCAGTATCATCGCAATGATAGTGCGTTGAATGTGGCTGATTTGGGTACCGGAAGCGGAGCTATTTTGCTTAGCTTTCTTTATTATGCGAAAGATGCTACCGGCGTAGGAGTTGATATTTCCCCGGAAGCTCTTGCCGTGGCAGAAAAGAACGGAGAAAATTTGGTCGCTACTGATCGTGTGGAATGGCGAGAAGGTGATTATTTATCGGCTTTTCATGAAGGGGAAGTGTTTGATGGAATTTTTAGTAATCCGCCGTATATTCCTTCGGATGAAATAGAAACGCTGGCAGTAGAAGTGCGACAAGAACCGCATTTGGCATTAGATGGCGGTGCAGATGGTCTTGATTTTTATAGAAAATTGATAGATGATGCGCATCGTTTTATCAAATCGGGCGGATTCTTAGCTATCGAATTAGGGATAGGGCAGTGTGATACCGTGGTGAAATGGATCAAGGAAACAGGGTTTTATCATGAGCCTGAAATTATTAATGATTACGGCGGTATCGAAAGAGCGATTTATGTAAGAAAGAAGTAAAGCGTATGACGAGAAAGATAGAAGTTAATAATGCATATTATGAAAAAGAAGTACAGCATTTAGG
This sequence comes from Veillonellaceae bacterium DNF00626, assembly GCA_001553355.1. GTDB lineage: Bacteria > Bacillota > Negativicutes > Veillonellales > Dialisteraceae > Dialister. The sequence continues at coordinate 5,667 of KQ960842.1, read as the reverse complement.
CGAAATTATTCGTCGTGGCGGATTGGTGGCATTTCCTACGGAAACAGTGTACGGCTTAGGGGGTAATGCCTTAGACGGCGAAGCGGCTAAGAAAATTTATGCGGCAAAAGGTCGACCTTCGGATAATCCTTTGATTGTTCACGTGGCAGAGTCAAAACAAGTGAAGAATTATGTGAAACGCATATCGCCTCTGGAAGAAAAATTGATGGAACTTTTTTGGCCGGGCCCGCTTACCATTGTATTTCCTAAAAAAGAAAATATTCCGTACGAAACGTCGGGGCATTTGGAAACGGTGGCTATCCGTTGTCCGGCACATCCGGCGACAAGAGCGCTCATTCAAGCGGCAGGAGTACCTATTGCCGGGCCCAGTGCAAATATTTCCACGCGCCCCAGTCCGACTACGGCTGAGGCAGTGATGCACGATATGGATGGGAAAATTGACGCAGTTATTGATGGAGGCCCGTGCCTTATCGGATTGGAATCTACCATTGTGGCGGTGGAAAACGGTAAAATTATCATTTATCGTCCGGGGGGAATTACCAAAGAAATGCTTTCGGATATAGCGCCGACAGAAATTGATAAGGCGCTGATTACGCCTACGGATGAACATCCGAAAGCACCGGGTATGAAATATCGTCATTATGCACCATCAGCGCCGTTGACCGTTTATGTGGGAGATAAAAATCAAGTAGAAAAGACAATTAGCGCGTTCTCAAAGAAAAAGGACAAAAAATATGGCTATTTCGTAAGTAAAGAAATGGCGGAACTTTTACCGAAAGAAGAAACCATTTTCATCTGGGGAGAAAGAGAAGATAAAAAAGCATTGGCACATAACCTATTTCAAGGGTTACTGTTCTTTAATAGTCATCCGGTAGATGAAATTATCGGGGAAGGCACAGATGCCACAGGAATCGGTTTGGCGGTTATGAATCGGCTAACAAAAGCATCAGGCTTTCATGTGGTTGAATTGAATAAATAGCATATACTAATAAATAAAATGAGAAGATAAATATATCATATATTTACAAAAAATGGTTATTATGTGTATAATAGGATAACTTGATGAAAAGGAGGAGATTCTATGAAAATTGCCATAGCCGGTGATCATGGCGGTGTTGCGTTGAAATCTGCATTGGAAAAACATTTGGACGATAGACAGATTGAATATGTGGATTGCGGAACGTACACGGAAGAATCTTGTGATTATCCGGATTTTGCCGAGAAAGCTTGTCGGTTGGTACAAGAAGGAAAAGTGACTTATGCCGTTTTAATTTGCGGTACAGGGATCGGAATGAGTATAGCGGCCAACAAAATGCGCGGAATTCGTGCGGCTCTTTGTGGGGATGAATTTTCTGCTCACTACACGAGAGCGCATAATGATGCTAATGTATTGACCTTAGGCGCAAGAGTTATCGGAGTCGGGTTGGCAGAACGTATTTTGGACACCTTTTTAGACGGTACATTTGAAGGCGGACGTCATGCTCGGCGTATAGAGAAAATAAAAGAAATCGAGACGAAAAATCATGTATGAAGAAATAAAAAAAGAAACGGCAGCGGCCTTTCATGAACTTTGCGATATAGCTCATTTTCCTAAAAGAAGTCTGCTTGTTATTGGCGGATCATCCAGTGAAATTCAAGGAGGACAGATAGGGAAAAACAGTTCTGATGATATCGGGAAAGTAGTGGTGGAAACCCTACTTGCTGAAGCAGAAAAAGAAGGTCTTCATTTAGCCTTTCAATGTTGTGAACACCTCAATCGTGCTTTGGTTATGGAGCGTGAAGTAGCAGAAGCGAAAGGGTATGAAGAAGTGACTGTCGTGCCGTGGCTTCATGCAGGTGGCGCTATTTCTACCAATCCCTATTATCAAATCAAAAATCCGGTGGTGGTAGAAAAAATTTCTGCTGCCGGCGGTTTAGATATAGGTCTTACGATGATTGGTATGCATGTAAAACGCGTGGCCGTACCCGTGCGTCTGAAAAATAATCATATCGGTGAAGCCTTAGTGGTAGCAGCTCGTTCACGACCACCTTTAATCGGCGGTGAGAGAGCCCATTATACAAGAGAAAAATAAGGGAGAAAGTTATGGAAAATAAACATTTACAAACAGGCGATCGTAAAGTATACGAAATTATCCGAGAAGAATTGGAACGTCAAAGAAATAAATTGGAAATGATCGCGTCTGAAAATATTGTGAGTTACGGCGTGATGGAAGCCCAAGGGAGCGTTTTAACGAATAAGTATGCCGAAGGGTATCCGGGAAAACGTTACTATGGCGGTTGCGAATATGTAGATAAATTAGAACAATTAGCCATTGATAGAGCGACAGAGCTATTTCATGCCGATCATGTGAATGTACAACCTCATTCCGGATCGCAAGCCAATTTTGCCGTATATTTTGCCTTACTCAAACCGGGTGATACGATCTTAGGCATGAACTTAACTGACGGTGGACATTTGACACATGGAAGCCCGGTGAATGTATCCGGGAGCTATTTCCACGTTCTTCCATATGGCGTGAGAAAAGAAGATGAATTATTAGATTACGATGCTTTGGAAAAATTAGCCAAAGAAACACATCCTAAACTGATCATCGGTGGTACATCCGCCTACTCAAGAATTATTGACTTCGAACGTATGGCAGCGATTGCGCATGACGTAGGCGCTATATTCATGGTCGATATGGCGCATTTTGCCGGACTTGTAGCCGGTGGTGAGTATCCCAGTCCGATTCCTTTTTGCGATGTTGTGACTACAACGACACATAAAACACTACGTGGCCCACGAGGCGGTGCTATTTTCTGTAAAGAAGAATACGCTAAAGCCATTGACAAAGCCATATTCCCCGGGATTCAAGGTGGGCCTTTGGAACATGTCATTGCAGGGAAAGCCGTAGCTTTCGGAGAAGCGCTGACAGACGACTTCAAACAATACGCGAAAATGATTAAAAGAAATGAAAAAGCCCTGTCTGACCAATTACAAAAACGAGGCGTTCGTGTAGTGTCCGGCGGAACAGATACCCATGTACTTCTGGCAGACGTAAAAGCCTTAGGCATTACTGGGAAAGTGGCACAAAATGTGTTGGATGAAATAGGAATTACCGCCAACAAAAATACCATTCCTTTTGAAACCTTATCACCTTTTATCACCAGTGGTATTCGCCTTGGCTCACCGGCACTGACTACCCGTGGACTGAAAGAAGACGACTTCATTCATATAGCAGATATCATAGCCGATGTGCTTCATGCACCTGAAGATGAAACAGTGAAACAAAAGAGTGCAGAAAAAGTCAAAGCGATTTGCGAAAAATATCCTTTATATGAAGACTTATAATAAAAACAAAAATGAAAGATCATAGATTATGATTCTATGGTCTTTTATTTTTGTTTTTCGGAGAATTTCATTGGCGCAGCGGCGCAATAAAGATGGGAAAATTGGAGTCAGCGTTTTCATGTTATAATTTCATTTCGGATTCTTATTATGGCTGAAATTCAGGAATATTGATTTTTTACTAACCAACCATTTTTTCGAGAAAATATTTCATACAGAAAATGATATTTCATGCTTGCATTTTTTTTTGAAAATGATATGATAGTAATGTAAGTTAGCACTCAATGCAGATGAGTGCTAATAACAAAAAGGAGGAATTGATATGTTAAAACCATTGGCAGATCGCGTTCTTGTAGAAGTAGACGTTGAAGAAAGCAAGACCGCAGGGGGAATTTTGATTCCCGATACAGCACAGAAAAAATCACAAAAAGGTACAGTTCTGGCAGTAGGACCGGGAAAAGTTTTGGACAACGGTGAACGACTTCCTATTGATGTAGCTGTGGGAGATCGCGTTCTTTTCGCTAAATATTCCGGCGTGGATATTGAAGAAAACGGGAAGAAGATGCTTCTTCTTTCTGAACGTGATGTTTTAGGTAAGTTATAATAAATAGCAAAAATTTTATAGTTAGGAGCGATAGATATGGCAAAGAAAGTTTTGTATAACGAAGAAGCGCGCGCAGCTCTTTTGCGTGGTGTTGATCAGTTGGCTGATGCAGTAAAAATTACCTTAGGGCCAAAGGGACGTAATGTAGTATTGGATAAGAAATACGGCGCACCGAATATTGTCAATGATGGTGTTTCCATTGCTCGTGAAATTGAATTGAAAGATCCCTTTGAAAATATGGGCGCTCAGTTAGTAAAGGAAGTAGCAACAAAAACCAATGATGTGGCAGGCGATGGCACAACGACCGCTACTCTCTTGGCACAGTCTATGATTCATGAAGGTATGAGAAATGTAGCTGCCGGCGCTAATCCTATGGTATTAAAGAAAGGTATCGAGGAAGCAGTTTCTGTTTTGGTAGATGAAATTAAAAAGAAGTCTGTACCGGTTGATACGAAAGATAAGATTGCACAGGTAGCTTCTATTTCTTCCGCAGATACGACTATTGGCGGATTGATTGCTGATGCTATGGAAAAAGTCGGAAATGACGGCGTTATTACCGTAGAAGACTCCAAGACAATGGGCACCAGTCTTAAGGTAGTAGAAGGAATGCAGTTCGATCGTGGCTACTTAAGTCCATACATGGTATCTGATGCAGATAAAATGGAATGCATTATGAATGATCCATATGTTTTGATTACTGACAAGAAGATTCCGGTTATCCAGGATATTCTTCCTGTTTTGGAAAAAGTAGTACAGTCCGGTAAGGAACTCCTTATTATCGCAGAAGATGTAGAAGGAGAAGCATTGGCTACTTTGGTTGTGAATAGACTTCGTGGCACATTTAAGTGTGCAGCTGTAAAAGCTCCGGGATTTGGCGATCGTCGGAAAGCTATGTTGGAAGATATCGCTATTTTGACCGGTGCACAGGTTATTTCTGAAGATATGGGCCGTAAATTGGATAGCGTAACGCTTGATGATTTGGGAAGCGCTCATCAGATTCGTATCACAAAAGAAAATACGACAATTGTAGGCGGTGCCGGTGATAAAGCAGCTATTGCATCTCGTGTAGAACAAATTCGTGAACAGTATAAAGAAGCTACTTCTCAGTTCGATAAAGATAAGTTACAGGAACGTTTGGCAAAGATGTCCGGCGGTGTAGCTGTCATCGAAGTGGGTGCTGCTACGGAAGTAGAAATGAAAGATAAGAGACTCCGCATTGAAGATGCTTTGAATGCAACTCGTGCAGCCGTAGAAGAAGGCATTGTAGCCGGCGGCGGTACAACTTTGATAGATATTCAAGATAAATTGGATACCATTAAAGCTGAAGGTGATGTAAAGACAGGCGTTAACTTGGTTCGCCACGCTATTGAAGCTCCTCTTCGTCAGATTGCAGATAATGCCGGTGTAGAAGGCGCTATCGTAGCTGCTAAAGTAAGAGAAGCCGGAAACGGAATCGGCTATAACGCAGCTGAAGATAAATATGAAGATATGATTGCTGCCGGTATTGTAGACCCGGCAAAAGTAACCCGTTCTGCTCTTCAGAATGCGGCATCTATTGCAGCTTTGGTACTCACGACAGAAGCTATTGTCGGTGATGATCCCGATGAAAAACAGAATGTTCCACCCATGCCCCCGATGCCGGCAGGCGGAATGATGTAATTCATCAGTTAATGAAATAAAAAGAAAAGCGGATACTCTTAGTGATATGTACCCTCTTTACTGGACAAACCAGTAA
>KQ960841.1 GCA_001553355.1 Veillonellaceae bacterium DNF00626 | reverse complement strand
CGTCAATTCCTACGGAATTGCCACCTTCTCCGTGTGCGGAGAAGGTCTACGCTTTTAGTCATATTTTTATAAAGAGGCTACAAAAATATTGACAAGAAAAACTAAGATATCATGCATATTTTGAGATTTTTTAGAAAATTAATTGTAAACCTATCGGTGAAAAGGATTATTTTATCATCACGAATAGGAAAATTATTTCTTTTGTTCAAAATCAATATAGATGAAATGGAAATACTGTGGTATACTATTCACATAATTAAAGGTAGTGATGGGAAGAAGCTATGAATGACCTTATAGAGAGCTGCTCCGTGGCTGAAAGAGCGGTAGGAAAAACATAGTAAGTCACCCCGGAACCGACCGGTAGGTCCGCGACGTGCGTTATCCGTGAATGAGTGATCGTTATGATTAGTTAGGTGGTACCGCGGAAGTCTCTTTCGTCCTATGGGATGAAAGAGTTTTTTTATTTGATGGGAGTGTATGCCAATGGAAAAAGAAAATTTGTCAGTAGACTTAGGAACTTATCAGCCTTCTGCTATCGAGGAGAATTGTTATGAATTTTGGGAGAAAAATGGTGTATTCCATGATGAACCCGATGAAAGTAAAGAAGCGTATAGCATCGTTTTGCCGCCGCCTAATGTCACCGGACAGCTCCACATGGGGCATGCGTTGGATAATACACTTCAAGATATCCTCATTCGTTATAAGAGAATGGAAGGGTATAATGTGCTTTGGCTGCCCGGAAAGGATCATGCGGGTATTGCGACACAGGTAAAGGTGGAAAAGGAAATAGCGCAAGAGGGCTTGTCTAAATATGATTTAGGGCGAGAAAAATTTTTAGATCGTGTATGGCAGTGGAAGGAAAAATATGGAAATCGTATCGGACAACAAATTCGGCGTTTGGGGTCTTCTTGTGATTGGAGTCGTGAACGTTTTACGATGGATGATGTTTGCGCTAAAGCGGTACGGGAAGTTTTTGTTTCTTTATATGAAAAAGGGCTGATTTATCAAGGATTCCGTATCACTAATTGGTGTCCTCGCTGTCAAACGGCGTTATCGGATATTGAAGTGGAACATGAGGATGAAAACGGGCATTTGTGGTATATTAATTATCCCATTGTCGGGGAAGACGGTTATTTGCAAATTGCGACCACTCGACCGGAAACGTTACCGGGGGATATGGCAGTGGCAGTACATCCGGAAGATGAAAGATATAAGAGTTTGATAGGGAAAGAAGTCGTTCTTCCTACCACAGGACGGACAATACCGGTTATCGCTGATGAATATGTGGATATGAATTATGGTACCGGTTGTGTAAAAATTACACCGGCACATGATCCTAATGATTTTGCGGTAGGAGAGAGACATCATTTGGAGAATCTGGTTATCATGAATCCGGATGGAACGATGAATGAAAAATCCGGGGCATATAACGGGATGGATCGCTATGAATGTCGCAAAGTCATTCTAAGAGATTTAGAAGAGATGAAGCTTTTGGTGAAAACGGAAGAAAAAGAACATGCGGTAGGGCATTGTTCGCGTTGTCATTCCGTTATTGAACCTCTTACAACAAAGCAGTGGTTCGTAAAAATGAAGCCGTTGGCAAAGCCGGCGATGGAAGCGGTACAAAGTGGAAAAACAAAATTTGTTCCTGAACGGTTTTCACAGACGTATATTCGTTGGTTGGAAAATATTCATGATTGGTGCATTTCAAGACAACTTTGGTGGGGGCATCGTATTCCCGTGTGGTACTGTGATGATTGCGGTGCGGTTATAGCGTCAAGAACGGATGTGACTATTTGCACTCAATGTAAAGGTACGCATATTCATCAAGATCCCGATGTATTGGATACTTGGTTCTCATCGGCTCTTTGGCCATTTTCCACCATGGGGTGGCCGGATAAAACGGAAACGCTTAAAACATGGTATCCTACGTCAACGATGGTTACCGGGTATGATATTATCTTCTTCTGGGTTGCACGGATGATGTTTATGTCTATGGAATTTATGAAAGAAATACCTTTTAAGTATGTATTTATTCATGGGTTGGTGCGGGATTCTCAAGGGCGGAAAATGTCCAAATCTTTAGGAAATGGTATCGATCCGTTGGAAGTGATAAATCAATACGGCGCTGATGCATTGAGATTTACTTTGGTGACAGGGAATACGCCGGGGAATGATATGCGTTTCTATTATGAAAGGGTGGAAGGAAATAGAAATTTTGCCAATAAAATTTGGAATGCTACGAAATTCGTTCGCATGAATTTAGATGACTATGATGAGGATTTCGTGCCGAAAAAAGAACAATTCACCTTGGCTGATCAATGGATTTTAGAAGGGTTGGCGCAAACGGAAATTCATGTAAGTCAAAGTCTTGATGCTTATGAATTAGGGGAAGCGGCAGATAGTATTTACAATTTTGCTTGGAATTCTTTCTGCGATTGGTATATTGAAACGGCAAAATCTCGTCTTTATGGGGAGCATAATAGCGATAGAAAGGTGACACAGTATGTTTTGGTGTATACACTCACAAGAATGTTGGCGCTTCTCCATCCGTTCATGCCTTTTATCACCGAGCACCTTTGGCAGCATTTGCCGCATGAAGGGAAAATATTGGCCCGTGCTTCTTGGCCTAAAGCAGATGAAAATCTTCGTTTCCCGAAAGAAGCGGAACAGATGGAACGAATGATGGATGCTATTAAAGCTGTCAGAAATATGCGTGCTGAAGCCGGAGTTATCCCGAGTAAAGCTTGTAATATACAAATTCATTTCCTTAGAGATGATTTAAAAGAGGCAGTGGTTAATCATAAAGAGTATTTTGAAAAATTAGGACGTGTAGAGGCCATTCAAGTTTTGGATGATGAGGCGGAAAAACCGGAGAATGCATTGGCTGCTGTGGTAACCGGTATGGAAATTTACTTGGAGTTGAAGGGGCTTATTGATACCGTAAAAGAAAAAGAACGCATAGAGAAGGCAAAGAAGGGATTGGAAAAGGAAATAGCACGTACGTCGGGGAAATTGAATAATCAAGGATTTATTGCTAAAGCACCGGAAGACGTTATCGAAAAGGAAAGGGAAAAACTTAAGGAATTCGAGGAAAAAATGAATTCTCTGAATGAACGTATTGCGTTTTTGGATAAATTATGAGGAGAGATAGGGAATTATATTTCTTGTAAAGGAGCATGTATGAATTATAAAGAAACAATTCAATGGCTGGAATCGATGAATACTTTTGGTATTAAACCGGGACTTTCACGTATTTCTGCCATTATGGAGAAGTTGGGACATCCGGAAAAGACGTATTCTACTATTCACGTGACAGGAACAAATGGAAAAGGCAGCGTTGTTGCCATGATGACTTCGGTGCTGGAAAATGCGAATTTGACTATCGGTCGTTTTACTTCTCCGCATTTATTGGAATATACAGAGCGAATTCACGTAAATGGAAAAGATATCACACAGGAGGATTTTGCTGCATCTGCCACGGTGATCAAAGGCGTTGTTGACAAGCTTATTGAGGAGGGAAAAGAAAATCCCACGCAATTTGAGATTTTGACGGCAATGGCGTTTTGGTATTTCCAAAAAGAAAAAGTGGATTATGCAGTGATTGAAGTGGGTATGGGGGGATTATATGATTCCACCAATATCATTACGCCGGTAGTGTCAGTTATTACTAATGTGGCCATGGATCATATGGCGTATTTGGGAAATACCTTGCAAGAGATTGCGGTGCAAAAAGCAGGAATTATCAAAGAGGGTGTACCGGTAGTGACTGCGGCACAGCATGTGGCGTTAAAAGAAATAAAGAAGGAAGCTCGACGGAAAAAGGCGCGGTTATATTTTTATGGAAGAGATTTTGAGATAGACAGTCGAAATAAATATGGTAATGGACAGGTGGTAGTAGTAAAAAGAAAAGATATGCCGAAAGAATTGGAAAAAGGTCTTTTCTTTGTTCCCTTTGTCGGGCCTCATCAAGCGGTGAATGCAGCGGTAGCTGTTATGGCACTTACGATTGTGATGAAACAAGATGATCGAGTGAATGAAAATGATATGCGCGAAGGATTAGCACGCACTATCTGGCAAGGTCGTTTTGAAATGCATCAAATACAAGGTAAAACCATTATCATAGACGGAGCGCATAATGCCGCCGGTGCAGAAGCATTGGCAGAATCTTTGGAGGAACAATATCCGGATAAAAGGCGAATATTTATATTTTCTTCACTTCAAGATAAAGAAACGGAAACGGTTATCCAGATGTTACTTCGGAAAGGTGATAAGCTTTATGCCTGTGAAGCGCCTACTGAAAGGACACGTACAGCAGAAAATATTTGTCAAATTATTGATAATCAACAAATTCATGCAGAGCATGTAGCAGCAAAGGATGAAAAGAAAGCATTATCCATGGCGATAGAAGAAGCGACAGATAAAGACATTGTTATCGTTTGCGGCTCTCTTTACATCATAGGCGAGGCTCTTTGTTGGATGAAAGAGAAAGAATAAAGGAAATAAATAAAACGCATACAACCGATGCAAGATGATCGGCGGTATGCGTTTTTTGTTGTAATAATGATTGGTATGTGCAATTTACGTTGATGGAAATAAAAAATGATATCTGTCTTATGAAATATGAAAAGGAAAAATATTTTTTGAGATAAGTATACATTTTATATGAGAAAAAGTATAGTATAATAAAATGAAGATATAACATGAAAGGAGACGGGTATGCGTATTTGGTGCGTGGAAGATGATGAGAATATACGTGACTTGATAGAGTATGCACTGCGTGGGCAATCGTACGAGGTGAAAACTTTTTCTCATGCGTCACCGTTTTATGAGGCGCTGAATGATGCATGTCCTGATTTATTGTTATTAGATATCATGCTTCCCGGTGAAGATGGATTATCTTTATTGCGACGCATTCGGAGTGATGAAAAAACGAAAAGGTTGCCTGTGATTATGATGACGGCTAAGACGGAAGAGGTAGACATCGTCAGTGGTCTTGATGCCGGTGCGGATGATTATGTGACGAAACCTTTTGGCATCATGGAACTTTTATCTCGTATTCGTTCTCTTCTTCGGCGTACGTATCCGGAAAAGGAATCGAAGCTTACTTTTTTAGATATTACGGTGAATCGAGATTCTTACATCGTGACTGTGAGGGATAAGGAAATAGGATTGACGCGGAAGGAATATGAGCTTTTGTGTTATTTCATTATTAATCAAGGTATCGTTCTTTCGCGGGATCGGATTATGGAAGTTTTATGGGGAGAACCCTTTGAAGCAGAAAGTCGTACTATCGATATGCACATTAAGAGTTTGCGCAAGAAATTAGGGAAAGCCGGGAAGTGGATACATACCATTCGCGGTGTTGGTTATCAGCTTTGTGAAGAGAAAGAAAAGGAAGTGTAATATGCGAGCCAGAATTTATAAAAGTGTACTCATTGTGAGCATAATCACCGTGGTGATTACTTTTTTATTATCCGCTATTTTGCACTATCAAGGGCGGCAGGAGCAATCGAGTCAAGAACTTTTGCATATGACAGAAACCGCTGCGGCAGCTATTTCTAAAGATGAAGAAGAACAAAGCAAAGAGTATTTGAATGCTTTGTATATGACATATCAAAAAAATATTCATATTGTGTGGATTGAATCAAATGGGAAGGTACTTTTTGATACAGAGGGTACTTTTGATCGGAGATATTTAGACAGTCCCGAAGTTTTGCAAGCTTTGCAAGAAGGTGTGGGACAATCTGTGCAAAAATCTGCTGATGCACAGCCGAGGACTTATGCGGCGTGTCAATCAGGAGATAATACCATCCTTCGTTTTTCCAGAAATAAAATGATTTCTTTTGATTTTCTATCTGATCTTATTCCGGAAATCATCATGTTCTTTTTGGTGTTCTTAGTGGCTGCATTAGCTACTGCGGAACAAGTGACCAATCGAGTATTAAGCCCACTTCATACGATGGGAGAATTGATTCAGCAAATTATGAATGGGAAGCATATTGCTCATTTGCCTTCTGATTATGATGAACTTATGCCGCTTATTCATAAATTGGAGGAACAGCATGATGAAATACAAAATTATGTAGATGATATCGAAGAAGAACGAAGTACGATGCGTACGATTTTAGATACTATCTCTGATGGGATTATTTTATTGAACAGTAAAAAAGATATTGTTGATTATAATAAGAAAACAGAGGATATATTTCAACTTACGAAAGATAAACATTTTCGTCGTATTTCCTTTTTATATCATGATGAAGATTTCTTGCGTGCTATTGCACATGCGTACAGCGCAGAAGGACGGCATGAGTATACGATGACTCTTTTCGATAAGCCTTTTCGTATGGTGACGGCAAAAACGGAATTGGTCGATGGAGAAACAGGGCTTCTTATTGTTCTTCGTGATATGACTGCTTATCATATGGCAGAACAGATGCGTAGAGAATTTTCTGCTAATGTTTCACACGAACTTAAAACGCCTCTTACGTCTATTAGCGGTTATGCGGAAATTATTTCCAAGGGAATGTATCAAAATACGGAGGATGTAAAACTTTTTGGCGGTCGAATCTTGAATGAAGTAAATCATATGATATCTTTGATTGAGACGATTATGCACTTGTCGCAAATTGAAGAAACAGAAACGACGATTAAATGGAAAACGGTGGAAGCGTCGGGATTGATTCGTTATGCTGTGGATTTAGTGAGAGGGCAAGCGGAAAAGAAAAATATAGAACTTACTATGGATGTGACGCCGGTATACGTTTATGGAAATGCGGCGCTTCTTTCGGAATTAGCCATGAATTTGTTGGATAATGCAGTGAAATATAATAAAGAGGGTGGGAAAATTCACACGACTCTTGCACAAGAAGATGATAAGATGATTCTTTGTGTATCCGATACAGGTATAGGCATTCCAAAGGAAAAACAAAATCGCATTTTTGAACGTTTTTATCGAGGGGAAGAAAGTAGAAATAAGGCCACCGGTGGGAGCGGTTTAGGTTTAGCGATTTGTAAACATATTGTAGAAAAACATAAAGGCACAATGAATATTTCCAGTATCGAAGGGGAAGGGACGACTTTTACCGTTGTTTTACCGGCCATGACAGACGAGGCTGTGTCAAAGGAAATACATAATGAAGCTTTTGCTAAAGAAGAAGCATCCGCCGGAGAATCAGGCGCATTGGCGGTTTTGGAAGCGGAAGAAATGAATCAGGAAAGTGAAGGCAAGACGGAAGAGAGTGTAGAAAATAAAGAGGGAAAAAATAAGGGGAAATCGAAAAAAGAGAAAAAAGGTAAGAAGGAAAAGAAAAAGAGTTTAGGAGAAATGATTAAAGAGCGAAAGAATAAGAAGGAAAAGCATGTAAAAGATAATAAGGAAACGGATAAAATAAAAAAGCGGAAGGTGAAGGATAAGAGTGAGAAGTAATGGATAGAATGGGATTATTTGCGATACTTTCCTGTAAGTAAGGTAAATTTTTGCGTTTCGTAAAATAAATCAAGTATTTTCTTTTTTTGGACGATACATGTATAATACAAATAGTATGGTTATTATTTAGCAAAGGAGAGAAAAAATGGCTAAAGAACATTTTGAAAGAACAAA
>KQ960840.1 GCA_001553355.1 Veillonellaceae bacterium DNF00626 | reverse complement strand
CTGCACTATGAATGTGTATCTTACTTCTATTTCCCTTCAGACTAACTGCTACATGACGGGCAGTATACAAGTCACCTTTCCCGGTAATAGATTTCCCGGACATAGTAAATTTCCCTTTGATGTCAATTTCGCTGCCCGGATTTTCTGTCTTAATAGCCGTAAATTCTTTAGCATAGCCATTTGAAGTAGTTGCTGCTTTAGTGATTGTTACATCACCGTCAATACTTACCTTAGCTGTATCTGCGTAAATACCATAAACGTTTCCGCCATCATTAGCGCTATTATCCAAACTCATGGTAATAGCACCTTTTTTACCGCCTGTAGCCGTTTCGTTGGTTATGTTTATTTCCTTCTGGTTTCTTGCAAAAATTCCGTAGATATCATGGTTATTATTGAATCCTGACATTTGAATGTTCAAATTATGTCCTGCCATTTCTACTTTCACAGGATTATCTTTCGCAAATACGGCAATTCCGCCATATAAATTATTACCCCATGCGTTATTACTTATTAGCAGTCGGGCATTGTTCATTGTTCCTTTTATGT
>KQ960839.1 GCA_001553355.1 Veillonellaceae bacterium DNF00626 | reverse complement strand
GAGATCGTCAGTTCAAATCTGATCCGGGTCGCCACTTTTTTTGCCTCGGTAGCTCAGTTGGTAGAGCAAAGGACTGAAAATCCTTGTGTCCACGGTTCGATTCCGTGCTGAGGCACCAATTTTTTTTGCGGCTGTGGCGGAATGGCAGACGCGCTACTTTGAGGGGGTAGTGATCTTACGATCGTGCGAGTTCAAGTCTCGCCAGCCGCACCATTCCATGTAAGAACAATTTCATAAGCGGTTGTGGCGGAATTGGCAGACGCGCTATCTTCAGGCGGTAGTGGAGTGATCCGTGCGAGTTCAAGTCTCGCCAACCGCACCATTTATGAATCTCATCATTCGATGAGCTTTTTTTATTTGCAAATATATTAATTTGTGTAAGCGTGATATAATAGCAATAAATGGATTTATTAGGAGCTTTATATGAAACGAAAAAGGATACGATGGACACCGGCGCGGTTATTGGCATCAGCCTTTGCCGTATTAAGCTTGCTGGGCTCCATTCTTTTGTATTTACCTATCTCTCATGCACCGGGGAAGGAAATTACCTATTTAGATGCGTTGTATACAGCTGTTAGTGCTTTGTGCGTTACCGGATTATCTATTGTGGATTTATCTACGGTATTTAATTCCTTTGGCCATTGTGTGATTGCCGTATTGATCCAAATCGGTGGAATCGGTGTATCTGCCATCGGCGCAGGTTTCCTTTTAATGCTCGGTAAAAAAGTCGGGATGCGTGAGAGAAGTCTTATCCATGATACGATGAATTTGAATTCTTACGCCGGCGTGGTGCAGTTCATTAGGCGACTTTTTTTTGTGACAATATTTATCGAATGTATCGGCGCTGTTATGGCGTTCTTTGATTTCAGTAAAGATTATGAAACATTACCGGCGGTAGGATTTAGTATATTTCATGCTATATCAGCTTTTAATAATGCCGGGCTTTCCATTATGTCACAGGATAGAAATATGACCATGTACGCCGATGATCCTTATATGCTTATATTAACGATGGGTATGGTTTTCTTAGGCGGATTAGGTTTTATCGTTATCAATGAATGTTGGACAGAAAAATTTCATTGGCATAAACTTAGCATGCATTCTCGCGTATCCTTATTTATGGCGGTTCTTTTATTTGTCGTCGGTGGCGTATTATTGAAATTTACAGATAATGTACCATGGGTAGTGGCATTTTTTAGTAGTCAAGTGGCCAGATCTGCCGGTTATGAAGTGTATCCGTTTGAATCTTGGTCACCGGCAGGAATGTTACTCATTATGGTACTCATGTTTATCGGAACTTCATCAGGTTCTACCGGCGGTGGCGTAAAAACAGGCACCATATTTGCCTTGGCTTTAGGGGTACGCCGTGTGGCAACGAATGGTCATGCAGAAGCTTTTCATTATTCTTTACCGCCGTTAGCTTTTCGCAAAGCATCCGTTATCGTTATCATGGCAGTGGCGGATGTAGTTGTCAGTACATTTATACTCCTTTTGGCTTGTCCTGAATTATCCTTGGCTGAGGCGTTTACCGAAATGGTGAGTGCTTTTACCACCGTAGGACTCTCCTTAGGCACCACATCATCACTTAATGAATGGGGGAAATTAATATCCATTATTGTTATGCTTACCGGACGAATTGGGCCTATGACGATAGCCAACGTGTGGTATTTCAGAAATGAAACAAGAGCACGTTATCCGGAAGGAAATATCACAGTAGGGTAGGAGGAAATATGTTTCACTTTAACGGGAAAGAAAAAGAAAAAATATCTTACGGCGTTATCGGACTTAGTCGTTTTGGCTATGTTTTGGCAGTACAATTGGCAGAACACGGTTATGATCTCTTAGTGATGGATACGGATGAAAGTCTGGTACAAGATTTACGGACAGCTACGGAAAGTGCTATTATCGTTGATTCGTATGATAAAAAATCACTCAAAGACTCAGGCGTGCGGAATTGTGATGTGGTCATCGTGTGTTTGGAAGAAGAATTGGAGCGATCTCTTTTAGTCACGTTGAATTTAATTAATGCAGGCATAAAAAAAGTGATTGCCGTAGCCAATACACCTGAACATGGAGAAATATTAGAAAAATTGGGTGCCGAAGTCATTTATCCGCAAAGAGATATGGCTATTCGCTTAGCCAGTCGATTGAAAGCGAATATGGTTCTTGATTTTGTGCAACTCAATGAAGAAATTAATATTTATAAAGCCGCACTTCCGCAGCAGCTTATCGGGCAGACGGTAGTGAGCAGCGGACTTCGTACAAAATTTGAGTTAAATATCATTGCCATTCAAAATGAAGACGGTATACACGATATGATTAGCCCGTCATACACTTTCAAAAAAGGAGATATCCTCTTCTTAGCCGGAAGCAAAGAAGGGTTTAAATCACTAACAGAGTGGATAGAACAAAAGGAAGAATAAGATAACGCCCCGCAAGGGCGTTTTTATGTGGCTTACAGTTCGCATTTAAAAGCAAACTTATTTCATCACTTTTATGCGATTGTTAATACGCTTGATATATTTCGAGATAGGCTAAAAATCTTTCCATTACGGCATTTCGTATATACTAAAATTTAGATAATCTCGGCTTTGATAATCAGTGATCAAGAAAAATATTTTATCTCTTGTTTTTCCTTATTTCTTTTAATGGGCCAAATCAATAGTTTTAGGGGGAAAAATGAAAAATAAGGTTACATTTGTGATATAATGTATAAGTAGTAGTATATGAAGAAATTGATTTGTTATTTCAATTTTTTATGAATAAATAGGGATATACATTTTTCGCTTGTTGGTAAAACGGATGACGTGTGTGGTTTATGACGAACAAAGGGGGATATATGACGAAAAAGGATAGTTTTCGAGGTGCTTTATTGGCCGGCGCATGTGGTGACGCGTTGGGATACCCTTTGCAGGAATTGTCGGTGGAACGTATTCGTCATCGTTTTGGGCCTTTTGGTTTGCGTACGCTCATCGGGGATAGTAAAAGCGGGAAATTAGCGCCGGTGACAGGAAATACGCAATTGACTTTGGTCACTGTGGATGGTCTGCTTTGGTCTGATGCAAAGAAAATGGAAGAAACGGAAGGCATTTATCGGGGGCATATGCGTTGGTTTTACAGTCAGACAGGCGAAGAACCACGGAGCGGTCAGAAGACATGGATGCGTCGTCAGCCGCATGAAAGAGAAATTTGTTTAGTTCGTGAAAAATTTATGCATCAGCGGCGGATTTTAGAAGAAGGCGTGCTTAATGCTTTTGCCGGTGAAACCATTGGTACGACGAAAAACAAGGTGAATAACAGTAAGGGAAGTGCTGTATTAAATAAAGTCGTTCCTATCGGTCTCTTGTATGCCGGAGATAGTCAAAGTGCTTTTGAATTGGCAGTAAAGAGCGGTGCTTTTTCACATTCGCATCCTACAGCCTACTATGGAGCCGGTGCTATGGCAGCTTTGGTGGCAGAATTGGCAGGAGGGCTATCTCTACCTAAGTCTTTGGCGGCGATGTATACCATATTAAATAAACTTCATAAAGCAGATACGATTATTTCTTTATTACATATGGCGGAACATGCAGCCAATCAGCGGCCGGCAGGTGTTTCTGCCGCATGGGAACATATAGAAAATTTAAGCAATTTAGGAAAAGGGAATGATGCGGATGAAGCCTTAGCGATGGCGGTGTACTGTGCATTAGCAGTGGACGATCCGATGGATTCAGTGATCGTTGCCGCCAATCATGGTGGAAATAGCGCAACCGTGGCAGCGTTGACCGGGGCTATCCAAGGCGTGCGATTTGGTGAAAAATTTATCCCTGCCTATTGGAGAGATTTGTTGGAAGGGCATGATGTAATTTTGGGTCTTTCGGAGATGCTCTATCATTTGTATGAAAAGAAATATAGAAGGTATAAGAAAACAACGGATGAAGCAAAAACCAAGAAATCATCAAAGGTAGGAAAAAAGACGACGAAAACGACAAGCAAGAAAAAAGTAACACCAAAGGAAGCTGATTCTTCAGATGAAAAAGTGATAGAGAAAAAGAAAGGCACAGCAAAGAAAGCGACTACGAAAAAGACAGGAGAAAATAAATCGGAAGGCACGGCGAAAAAAGCGAAAAAGACAGCGAAAAAAGAATAAAATAAATAGGAATTAATCAAAGCGGTTAATTCCTTTTTTGTTGGGTAAATATAGCCATGCAGCATTTTAGTCACTTTGAGAATGTTGCCGGATAGAGTTATACACCGATAAAAAAGGTAAAGTCATCAATGAGTTTTTAAATGCATGAATAAAACAGAATGAATTTTTATAAATTGTCATGAAATATATAGTTCATAATTTATATATACAATATTTTATCAATAACTATAAAAACAATCTATACATGAAACGATGGGGAAAAGTTATAACAAATCGGTATAACTTGTGCGAAAAACGAGGGCAGTTTTTGTTTTTGCTGGTAATATTTCCAAAATGGAATAGAGATAATAAAAAGATGGAGTAATATTCTATTATTTCATATGAAATATAATGATAGGTTATTTTATTCCATAAAAGAAATCGTGATATTATCAAGGCACATAAGTAGTAGTTGTACATAATAAGGTAAAAATGGAACTGAGGAGAATTTCATTTTTACAAGGGAGGTATTATGGCGTTATTATCACTTTTTGCCTTGGTATCGGCTATATTTCTTGGATTCTTTCGTAAGATGAATACAGGACTTGTTTGTATCGGCTTTGCACTCATTTTAGGGAAATTAGCAGGAATGGATGATCGAACCATTATTGGAGGCTTTAATTATTCTTTATTCCTGATGCTTTTAGGAGTGACATATCTTTTCGGTTTGGCAGATATCAATGGTACGCTGAAACTTTTGACGAATAAAATCACGGTCGTTGCAGGACGCAGGACTTTTCTGATACCGATTGTTATGTATGTATTTGCCACTGTTTTATCGGCACTGGGGCCCGGAACAATTCCTACAACGGCGATTATGATGGTTTTTGGTATGACGCTGGCAGTGGAAATGAAAATTAATCCGGCCATGTTGGCGGCTATTATTTTCTTAGGAGCTGCCGGTGGCGGTATGTCTCCCTTGGCAGCTACGGGTATCATAGGTATCGACCTTTGTGCCAATTTTGGCCTTACGGGGATTGAAGTGCCGCTTCTTTTGAATGGGGTACTGTCCTCCACGGTATATGCCGGGATCGTATATATCGCATTTGGCGGATACAAATTAAAGTCGGATGTAGTGTTGAAATTGTCCGATATACCGCCTTTTGATAGGAAACAAATTATCACACTTATCGGCATTTTTGTTATGGTGATGTTGGTGATGTTATTCAAAGTAAATGTAGGATTAGCCAGCTTCGCCGTAGCGATGACTTTATCTTTCTTGCGCGTGTCGGATGAAAATGAAGCCATAAAAAAAATCCCGTGGGGAACGTTGCTTCTTATTTGCGGCGTTGGTGTTTTGATGAATGTCATTATCGAATTGGGCGGTATTGATTTATTATCCTCTGCATTGGCATCAGTCATGAATGCAGCTACTGCGACGACGATATTGGGCGTGACAGCCGGCGTCATGTCATGGTTTTCCTCTACATCCGGCGTGGTAATGCCCACTTTGATACCGACTATTCCGCATATTATCGACCAAATGAGTATTTCCGTTAATCCCGTCGAATGGGTGACAGCAATCTCCATGGTATCAAATACCGCAGGCATCAGTCCCCTATCGACAGGCGGTGCATTGGCATTAGCGGCCTATTCGGCAGAAGCCGGCGTGGCAGAAGGCGAAATGGATCGACTTTTTGTGAAAATGTTCAGTATTTCCGCTGTCGGTGTAGTAACACTTTCCATCTTAGCTTACTTTGGTTTCTATCGTTGGCTTTTGTAGAAAAAAGAAATATTGATTTATAAAGCCCCTTTCTGTGACGCAGAAGGGGTTTTTCTATGCAATAAAAAGGTTGTGAGAAATATAAAATCTGATGGTGCGAAAGTTTATATATTGTTTATTTATTTGTCCGTGGGGTGTGGACAGATGAGGGGTTTGCTTTTATGAAAATTCTTTATTCTCCTTTTTCCTTTTTTATTCTTCTCTTTTTGATGTCAAGGGGGGATAAAAATGAAAAATGGCATTCTCATTTGTTTTGTAAATTTTTATTTATTCACATGATTCACTTTTTCTGTTTGCATGAAAAGAGTAATGGAAAATGCTTTATTGTCGGCGTTTTAGGCGTTATCAATTAGAGCGAGAGAAAGAGTTATTCACATTTATTCACAGACTTTTGTGTATATCTATGATGGACAGGGGTCAAAAAGTGGAAAAATAGGGGAAATATGAAAATCAAAAGAAATGTTATTCACAATGAGGTGAATAACTGTGAATAACATGGTGAATAACTCTAAAAAACTCTTGTAAATACGTAAAGAAATGCCAAAATATCGGTATATTTAGATGTACCGTGGCAGTCGTGAGGGTTTCGATAGAATGCGTTCTTATTTATAAGGTGGAAAAATGATAAGGGTAAAATAAAATAATTATAACGTTCTCATTCTCAATTAAAATGTGAAAAATGACAGAAGAGACGGATTTTGTTAAAATAAGGGTAAGTATAAATTGAGGGGATGTTTATCATAGAGTTTCAGAGTTTTCAGATAAAAGATAAAGCGTATATTGATGGATTTTTTAGGATTCACCATTATGAAGGGATTGATTGTACGTTTAATACGCTTTTTTTGTGGCAGAAAGCTTTTCATACGGTGTGGTCGGTGGTGGATGATATTCTTTTTATTCGTGCCGGTGAGGGGGAAAATTCTTTTTTTATGCCACCGTTTGCCGGAGAGAAGGCTTCTTTTTCTCATGGATTGGAATTGATTCATCGGTATTTAGAGGAGAGAAATTTGCCTTTCATATTGAAGGGTGTTTCTCCTTGGGTTCTTGAGCAGATTAAGTGTCATTGTGCACGTGGGTATGATTTCACGGCGGATCGTGATAATTGGGAATATATTTATCGCGTGGATGATTTGATTCGTTTGTCGGGGAAAAAGTTTAAGATGAAGAAGAATCATTTGAATTCTTTTCTTCGTGAATATAGTGATTATGTGTATGAGCCGATTACTCTTGAGAATAGAGAGGATGCGAAGGCCGGTATTGCTGAGTGGTTTCGTCGTCATGGGAGTATTCATGAGGAAGAGGTGGCTTTGTCTACTTGTTTTGATTATTGGGATGAATTGGGCATGCGTGGTGCATTGATTCGTATTTATGGCAAGGTGGAAGCTTTTACCGCCGGTGATTTAGTAAATGATCATATGGCACATGTTATTTTTGAAAAGGCAAATCCGACGATTCGTGGGTTGTATCAGGTGATTAATCGTGATTTTTTGGTTCATGAGTTTTCTGATGTAGAGTTTGTGAATCGGGAAGAGGATTTGGGTATCGAAGGTCTACGTCAGGCGAAAATGGAATATAATCCGGATCATTTTGCTGAGAAATATACGGTGGTTTGTAAGGGGATATGATGGAAATCAGACAGGGAAATTTAGGTGATGGCCAGGCGATTCGTTCGTTATGGGCTTATGCTTTTGAGAAGGAAACGGATCCGTGGTTTCAGTGGTATTTCACGAAAGCTTATCGTCCGGAAGATGTATTGGTAGGTACATTGAATGGGTCAATTGTGTCGCAACTTCATAGGCGTCCTTATACTATTTCTGTTCGCGGGAAAGCGTGTTTTACTGATTATATTGTGGGTGTGTCTACTCATCCGGCCGCTCGTGGACGGGGTTTGGGAAAAGCGTTGATTCGTGAGGCTTTTTATCGTGCGAAGCAGGATGGGAAGGGTGTGGTTATTCTTATGCCATCGGCTGCGTCTTTTTATTATCCCCTGGGTTTTTCTCTTTATGCATGGCAGTGGCAGCGTACGTCGACACCGGAGGTGATAGGGAAATCAGGTGTTCGTCCGACTCGTGTCAAGGTCATCACATCTATGGATGATTATGATATATTGGCGACTTTGTATGATATATTTACAAGAAATAGAAATGGTTATGCTGTCCGGAATAAAAATTCGTGGCGGTTTTGGCTTGATTCGCTTTGGGCGGATGGCGGTCATGTGGTGGTTTTTTATGATGAGGAAAAACCGGTGGCATATATGGCCTATGGTATAGATGAAAAGGAAATGTCGGTATCTGAATGGGTATGTACGACGGATATGGGTAGAAGGTATGCTTATTTCTATATGGGTCATCATGAGGGAAGTGTGAGTCGGTGTCGATGGCAGGAGGCGGCAGATGATCGGTCGTTTCTCCGGTTCCCTAATGGCGCAGAGCATACTTATATTGAGAATAAAACGCTTCCTTTTATGATGGGACGTGTAGTTAATCCGACTCAGGCTTTTTCCGGAATGAAAGTGTCTCCGACGGTACAGGGTGAGGTGACGTTTATGTTGTCTGATGATGTCATGGCGGAGAATGAGGGTATTTATACGTTGTCTTTCCGTCAAGGGGAGATGGTGATGGAAAGGGAAAAAGGGGAGAAGAAAGTTTTATTTCATATAGATATCGCTTGTTTGACAGCTCTTCTTTTTGGCAGTGTGACTTTTTCTTCTCTTCGTGAAGAGGGAATTTTAGCGATGAAGGATGAAGAAATAGCTTGGCTTGATGGTATTTTTGGCGGAGAAAAGAATTGGATCAATGAATGGTTCTGAGAAAAAGGTCTATGTGACGTACATGGTGCGTTGTCGGGATAATTCGCTTTATACGGGCTTTACTGTAGGTGATGTGAATCGTCGGGTGGCGGTACATA
The DNA here is from genome assembly GCA_001553355.1 of Veillonellaceae bacterium DNF00626. Classification (GTDB taxonomy): domain Bacteria; phylum Bacillota; class Negativicutes; order Veillonellales; family Dialisteraceae; genus Dialister. Next base: position 10,532 of record KQ960839.1, on the reverse strand, counting down.
ATGAGGGCCGAGGGGCGAAGTATACGCGAAGTCGTTTGCCGGTCACTTTGGTGTGGTATCATGAATGGGATAATGAACATGATGCGCGTTCGATGGAAGTGAAAATAAAAAGGAAAACGAAGGCAGAGAAAGAGGTTTTAGTTAAGGGAGAGTAAAGTTTTATGATTGATACAGTGAAACGAACGAGATTTCTTACGGAAGCGGCGGCGGCAGCAGCTATTTCTACGATGCTGGTATTGCTGAAATTGGTAGCGCCTTTTTTGGTTATTATTACTATGCTGGCAGCGCCTATTCCCATTATTATTATTACGAAAGAGCAAGGATTTAAGTATGGATTTGTCACTGCCGTGGTGGTCGTTCTTCTGACGACTTTGACGGGTGGCGCACCGACGGGGCTTACGACGTCCGTTTATGCCGGAGTCTTAGGTACGATTATCGGTTATGGATTTCGGGTAAAGTGGAGTTATAAAAAAATATGGGCGATTGCTACGATAGGGTATTTGGTGGAAATGGCTTATAAATTTGTGATTTTCATTTACGTTTTAGGTATAGCCGATGCTTTTTCTGTGATTTTGGATAGGTTTACTCATGGCGCGCAATGGATCGGTAATGCAGTAGTGCATTGGCTGTCCATTCCTGTGGAGCTTACACCGGAATCTATGCTGCCTTTTGCCTTATTTGGGATTTTGATGATGTTTATCGTCAATGGCGCTTGTTATGTTTATTTAAATATGGAGTTGGCGCAAGAACTGATGAAACGCATGCGAGGCGGACTTCGGGGATAAGAAATAGGTCCTTTGCAGGAAGAAATTATCATATGAAATTCTATTTTGGTAAGTCGCTATAAAAAGAAAATAGTGAAATGTATAGAAGGTTTCGCGGTTTTTATCGATCGAGTTTGTATGGCTGTTTACAAAAAGAAAAAACTATATATAATAAAAATTATCAAGACCGAGTATCGGTCTTTTTTGTGAGGAATGAATGATGAGTGTTTGTAATATTTGTCCCCGTCGTTGTTTGGTTGAGCGAAAGTGGTCGGTGAAAAATTCCGGACGTGTGGGATATTGTCAAAGCGGTATGCTTCCGGTGGTGTCACGAGCGGCGCTTCATCACTGGGAAGAACCTTGTATCAGCGGGACAAGAGGGGCCGGTACGGTATTTTTTGCCGGGTGTAATCTTTCTTGCGTGTACTGTCAAAATTATGATATTTCCGAACGGCGTAAAGGGATCGAAATATCTATCCAACGTCTGCGTGATATTTACTTTGATTTGATAGCACAAGGAGCACATAATATCGACTTAGTGACACCGACCCACTATGTGCATGCCATATTTCAAAGTTTGAAAGAGCCTCTGCCTGTGCCGGTGGTGTACAATACGGGTGGCTACGAAAGTGTACATACGGTAGCATTTCTTAAAAAGAAAATACAAATATGGCTTCCTGATTTGAAATATAGTGACAGCGATGCGGCGAAACGTTATAGCGATGCACCTGATTATTTTCAAAGAGCTACCGCTGCTATCGAGCAAATGTATCGGCAAACGGGAGATTATGAGTTGGATAGTCATGGAATTTTGAAAAAGGGACTCATCGTGCGTCATTTGATTTTGCCCGGACAGTTGAAGAATACGAAGGGTGTATTGGATTATATTGCGGATACTTTTGATGAAGGGCAAATATTATTTAGCCTTATGCGGCAATATACACCATACGGTAGGGCGGAGGAATTTCCTGAAATAAATAGAAAAATTACTGATGAAGAATATGCGGAAGCTGAAGCATATATGGAAGAATTGGGCATCGTGGACGGGTATGTTCAACAAAAAGAATCTGCTAAAGAAGCCTTCATACCTGCTTTTGACGGTACGGGCGTGCGAGAAACGGCGAGGGAAATATGATGAAATGGATATGTAGCGTATTTCTTTTATGTATGATGTCTTTGCTTACCGCTTGCAGTTCGATTAATTCTGTGACAGATATCACTTTTCATGATGATCTCACCGGTACGTGGGATACAGTCATCGCATCCGATGAACCTTTATCGAAACAAGAAGTCGTGAATGTACTTTCTGCTGTGCCGGTACAGGGGTATCAACTTTGGGCAAGAGATGAAGAAGGACATAGAAAAGAAAAAACAAATCCCGGAGATCAATCATATTATTGGGAAATGAAAGTGAAATTCCGTAGCGAAGAAGAGTTGAATCGTATGGTTCATGCCGTTCATCGAGCCAGTGGTCGCGGACCGGAGCTGGCGGCGCTGCAAAAGGATGAGAATGGGAACTATCTTTTTGATATGGGTGCTGCCGTGGGGAAAACCATATTTCATATAGAAGGCCGGTACGAAAAAATAACGCCCGATGGAGAAGTAAAGGGCGATACTATTACTTTTCATAAAGGAGAAAATATTCGTTTTCAATTGTATAAAACACCGTGGTGGCAGTCTTACGGTGCTTTGCTGCTGATTGTTTCTCTTTTTGGTGTTTATGTGATAGTCAAGAAATATAAAAAATAACGAAAAAACTTCTTGTGTAAATTTTCATGCAAGAAGTTTTTTTATGGGAAAAGTTATTTTATTTAGGAATATAAAATATGTAATAAATGTATTTTATTATTTAAGGGAATATAAGTTACAATTTAAATGAAAGATAGATGAAAAGACATGAAGTTGCGAAGTGGTGAATAAAAGAGGAGATGACGGGAAATGGATGTAGATATGATGATAGATACATCGGCATATTACGGTAGTCGTATACTGGTATTGTTGATAGCTGCCGTAGTCGGTTTTATTATTTTCGAGATGCAAAAAAGGAAAATTGAACGGCTGACAACCGCCAATGTCCATTCCTCTATCGTACTTTTGCATAAGCGGCATGCAGGAGATCCGAATTATGCCAGTATGACAGAAATCACTCGTATTGATGGCCTCCGGTCGGAAACATTTCTTTATTGTGTCGGAGTGCCGGCGGTGTACTTGGCACCCGGTGAGCACCTTTTAGAAGTAAGAGCCAAGTGGTCAAGGCATATTCGAGGGAATCGCTTTAAAGGGTTTGACGCAGGGCCGCAATACATTAATGTCGAGGTAGGACATGGAGAATTCTGGTCGTTGGAGTATCGTATCAAAGAAAAGAGATTTATTTTTACTAAGTGTAATCCGAATAAGATGTACAAGTATGCGTAGCTGATAAATTCTATTATAAAAGAGTTACTTAGAAAAAAGTTTATAACAAAACGGCGGAAAAATGAAATAAAAAGAGGAAAATATAACTATCAGGAATAACTTATATGAAAAAGTGGATATTTGGAAATGTGCAAGTTATAATCAAGACACAAGGAAGGAAATAGAACTTCTGACAGTCGGAAAAAGGATAAAGAGGGTATCCGACAGGTGATAAAAAGGAGGAGATCATTATGAATAATATGTATGATGCAGTTATGAAAATGGAGCAGCTCTTAGGAGTGTACGAAAAGTTGATTGAAGATTTAGCAGCGTACATGAAAGAGAATGGTATTGATTACACCGGTGATAATTCTGTACATCCGGCAATTATGCTCTATTCCGAAGCAGGGCGTATATATTCCCGACTTCTCAGTACGCGTAGAATGGAAGATTTGCTTTGTATGGAAGGGGAATATAAATTGATGAATGCTATGGTAGCAGAAATGAAAGCCGGTGCATGGGCGAATCTTTCTGAAACAGGTAAGTATAGTCAAGCGATTTAAGCTCAAATGACAAAAACACATGTCGAAAGGCATGTGTTTTTTTTAGTGAAAAATTCAATTTTGGAGTAAAGAGAAAGTTTTCATTTGTCGTGAACTTTTTGATCTGATTTACATACAAGTAATTCAAGGAAAAGGTAATTTATCGTATTTTATAAAACTTTTACGGTTATGGTAGCATAGATAGAAATGCTTCCTTTGTAGGATTAGCCGTATTTTGGGATAGAAAAATTTTATTTTACCAAGGACGAACAATAGCGAGTGCACTCCGGTAAGAGCTCTGATACAGATATAGCTTATTTGAGTTTTAACGATTTAGTATTATTGCTTTTTATGTTTTTAGTCATTTTGAGCATGCTGACGGATAGAGCAGGTTGTTACAACGTTCGTGAGAAAAAACTCATTTACCTCTACCGTCAATTCCTCCGGAATTGCCACCTTCTCCGTGCGCGGAGAAGGTCTACGCTTTTAATGATATTGTCATATATACGAATACGATTTTTCGGAAATTTAAATAACTATAAAAGTTTTACAATGTTTGATATTGCACTATACGTTTACTTTCCTCGTGCGCGGAGAAGGTTTTCGCTTTTAGCCATATTTCCATAAAATAAAATATCCAATAAATGGATAAGACAAACGCAAATATCATGTATATTTTGGGACTTTTTAGAGAACTGACTGTAAAATTCCGGGCGGCTGTGCGTGGTGATAGACTTATAGCTATTGAAGATGGAAAAGGTTGTAGCATTAAAGGGAATTTCATACTCTATCAAGCATCATATGATATAAAGAGTGCATTTTATGAAAATAAATGAGATATTATTTAAAATGGAATTGTAAATATCGTTCGATAATGGTATATTTAAATTGATGTTATATTGATTATTTTTTAGCCTATGTTAAGGAGGAGTGTTTATGGGGAAAGAAATAGAAGCAATAACCTATCACGGTACTAATAAAATGCTTCTGGGTATCGTTTTAGGGGTTTTAAATTTTTGGCTATTTGCACAGACATTGATGAATATGGTACCGCAGGTACAATTCGGATTGGGAATCTCTCCGCAACTTATGAGTACAGCCATCAGTGTGACGGCTTTATTTTCAGGTCTTTTTATCGTCGCGGCCGGGAATTTGGCGGACATGATCGGCAGGAAAAAAATCACGTATATTGGATTTGTCTTAAGCATTATCGGCTCCCTATTTTTAGTATTTGCTATGAATGGTGCGATGCTCATTGCCGGGCGTATTATCCAAGGGCTTTCGGCTGCATGTGTCATGCCGGCTACGATTGCTTTGATTAAAGCTTATTTTGACGGACCTAATCGTCAGCGTGCATTGTCTTATTGGTCGATTGGTTCTTGGGGCGGTACCGGGTTTGCTTCTTTCTTTGCCGGGGCTGTTCTTAGTGTGGCTACATGGCGTATGGTATTTATTATTTCCATTTTTGTTGCTCTTTTAGGCATGTATCTTTTGAAAGATGTGCCTGAAAGCGTAGGGGAGAATAACTCAAGTGACGGAAAATTTCATTTTGACTATCTTGGCCTTTTCTTCTTGATTATTGCTATCTTAGCTTTGAATATTTTCATTAATTTCGGAGGGAAATTAGGCTGGTTCAGTATGCATTCTTTGGGTATTTTAGCCGTATTCATTGTGGCACTTTTGATTTTTGTTAAAGTAGAAATCGGGAAAGAGATTGTCTTGGTTGATTTTGCTTTGTTTAAGAATATGGCATATACCGGCGCAACTGTATCTAATTTCCTTTTGAATGCTACGGCAGGTACATTAATTGTTATCAATACTTATATCCAATTAGGTCGTGGGTTTTCCACCATGGAGACAGGCATGCTTACGTTGGGTTATCTTATCGCTGTGTTGGCGATGATTCGTGTGGGAGAAAAAATTTTGCAACGTGTGGGAGCGAAGAAACCGATGCTTTGGGGAGCTATTATTACCACAATCGGTATGGCTATCATGTTGATGACTCATTTGGATAATACTACGTATCTGGCAATTGTATTTGTCGGTTTTGCTCTCTTTGGTTTGGGTCTTGGTATTTATGCAACGCCATCGACGGATACCTCCGTACAGAATGCATTGCCCGGTCGTATCGGAGTAGCTGCCGGTATCTATAAAATGGCAAGTTCTTTAGGCGGCGGTTTCGGTGTGGCTTTAGCCGGATCCGTTTACGTTATGACGAAGTCTGTTTCTTTTGACTATGGCGCATTCTGCGGTATGATGGTCAATGTCATTTTCGGTATTTTGTCTATTATTTCCATAGCACTCTTAGTACCGTCCAATGCAGGAAAACCGAAAGACAAATAAAATTTCTTTATAGACAGAATTAAGTTAAGGAGGATCGAGCATGTTTGTGGATGAATTAATGAAAATGCTGGAAGAACGGAAAGATGAGATGATTGCTATTCGTCGACATCTTCACGAAAATGCAGAACCGTCCTTTCAAGAAGTAGAAACAGCGAAATATATTGCTGCGTTTTACGAAGGAAAAGATGTAAAAATTGATAAAGAAATAGGCGGTAAACACGGGATTGTCGTCACGATCAAAGGAGGTAAACCGGGGAAAACCATCGGTCTTAGAGCCGATTTTGATGCTTTGCCTTTAAAAGAAAAAACAGGCCTTCCTTTTGCTTCGAAGAATGAAGGCGCCATGCACGCTTGTGGGCATGATGGACATACGGCATATCTTATGGTATTGGCAGATTGTCTGATTAAATTAAAAGATCAATTGTCCGGTACCGTGAAAATTATTCATCAAAATGCAGAAGAAATGGCACCCGGTGGGGCGAAAGATATTGTGGCATCCGGCGTGTTGAATGATTTAGATTACGTATTTGGCATACATTTCCTTCCCAATGGATCGGCAGGTACTGTGGGATGGCATAAAGGCTATACCTTTACCGGACGTTCCTATATGAAATTGAAAATAAAGGGAATGGGTGGGCATGGCTCTTCTCCTCACTTGGCGAATGACGCTATTGTAGCGGGAGCTTACTTTGTCACTGAAGCACAAACAGTTATTAGTCGTCGTTTAAATCCGTTTGATGTCGGAGTCATTACTATCGGATCATTTGACGGAAAAGGACAATTCAATATCATCAAAGATTCAGTGGAATTGGAAGGTGATATTCGTTGCATGTCAGACAATGCCCGAGAAATTGTTGATAAAGAATTGCACAACTTGGTGGCAGGATTAGAAAGAGGCTATGGAGTTACATGCGATTTTACCTATAAAAATGACTATCCGCCGCTCTATAATGACGAAATTGTCACGGATGAGGTAGTCAAAATTTTAGAAAAAGCTAAAGCAAGGGACAAAGACATCAAAGAAGTGAAAGAATTCCCGGCACAAGCCCCATCAGAAGATTTTTCCTATTACAATAATATCTGTAAAGGCTGCTATTTCTTCATTGCCGCAACTCCGAAAGGGATAGACAAACCGGCATATAATCATAGTCCGAAATTTGATATAGATGAAGACGCTATTTTAGTAGCGGCCAAAGCAGTGGGATACGTTCTCTTGGGCATGTCGGGCGAAGAAATATAAACGCAGAAAAAAAGAAATCTCTAAGGTAGCACCTTAGGGATTTTTTGATGAGCGACTCACTTGGTTCATTTCATCTAAAGTAATATAGAAAGATGAAACCTTGTATATCTCTGATAAAACAGCTATAATAACACAGAATTATTATGACAGGCAGAGGAGAAAATTATGAATGGCATGGCATCCCTACGTGGGATTTGTTATAAACGAATTTTATTTATCACAGCGATTACCTTAGTGGGTACTTTTATCTATGCTATTGGGGTGAATCTTTTTTTAGTGCCGCACCATTTTCTCTCCGGTGGGCTTACCGGTATTGCTATGATACTTTATTACCTGATGGATTTACCGATCGGTATTTCTAACTTGGTATTGAATATACCTTTGCTTTTTCTTGCGCTTCGTTATATGGGAAAGTTTTATACTGTCGTCACCATTTGGGGAACGGTGGCACTTTCTATTTTCATTGATCTCACAGCATTTATGGCCACATGGAATGTAGTCAAAGACCCTTTAGTGGCGGCTGTATCCGGCGGGGTTATCATCGGACTTTCTTTGGGTATTTTATACAGATATAATTCCAATACAGGCGGTTTAGACGTTGTGGGTGCTGTATGTAAAAAATACTTCAATTTAGAAATAGGCTATGTCGTTTTTGCGCTTAATTTTTTTATCATTGCGGCGAGCGCCTTTATATTTACCTTAGAACCTGCTATATGTACTCTGATTTCCATGTATATCGGGGCTAACGTATCCGGGCGTATCGTGATTGGTTTTGCTCAAAGAAAAGCGGCATTTATCGTATCTGATAGGCCGTTGGAAATACAAGACAGTATTTTAAGAAATATTCATCACGGTACTACGATACTCTACGGGCAAGGCGGGTTTAGCGGACAAGAGAAAAAAATTGTTTTTGCTATCGTGGATCTTGTGCAAATTACACGACTTCGCCGGCATATCGAAGCCATCGATCCGCATGCTTTTCTTTTCATCATGAATACGACCGATGTCATAGGTAGAGGCTTTACGAGTCCTTTAAATCATACGAATTTAGGCACTTCAAGATACACGATGGACGAAAATGGAAAACTCATGCCTACTCATGCATGGGAATTAGAAATGGAAATAGAGAGAAAAACGGCACGTAAATAAAAAATAGGGAAGCGGTGCTGATATTTCTTTTAAAATAAGAAATATTTGACGTTACCTTATAGGCGTGGTATAATACATTCCGTTATGTGGTATTGCTATATAATATGGCGGGTATGGTGAAGCGGTTAACACGGCGGATTGTGGCTCCGTTATGCGTGGGTTCGATCCCCACTACTCGCCCCATTTTTAACTTTATATGGGGGTATAGCCAAGCGGTAAGGCAACGGACTTTGACTCCGTTATCGGTGGTTCGACTCCACCTACCCCTGCCAAAAATTCACACGATGGGTGTGCTTTTTTTATGCTTTAAATAGGGACTGTTATTATTTTCTGTTTTATTATCAATGAAATAATATTTATTTTTGATGTCAATTGTGATAAAATTGTGATGAAATAGAAAAGTTATAGCTTGTATGCTATGAAAACGCAGGAAACATAACAAGAACAGAAACGAAAGGGGCAGGGACATTTTGAGCGGATCAGTACAGTTTTATTTAGCGATAATCGTTTTTCTATTAACCTATGTCGGCATTATGTCGGAGAAATTGCCGCGCACAATTTGTGCATTATTTGGCGGCGGCGCTATGATTTACTTAGGCCTTGTGACTCAGGAAGAAGCTATTACAGAATTTATTGATTTTAATACCTTAGGACTATTAGCAGGGATGATGATTTTAATTTCTGTGGTAAAAAAATCAGGATTCTTCCAAGTATTAGCCCTTTGGGCATTAAAAAAATCCAAAGGACATCCCCGGGAACTTTTAGTTTTACTTTCTATTGTTACAGCGGTTGGCGCAGCGCTTATCGACTCTGTTACGGCGGCGTTACTTATTGCGCCTATGACGATTTCTCTTTGCCGTATGCTTCGCATGTCACCGGTACCTATTTTGATTTCAGAAATATTGATGTGCAATGTCGGTGGTACAGCACTTATGATCGGTAATCCGCCGAACGTGATGATTGGATCGGCGACACATTTAGATTTCAATGATTTCCTTATCAATTTGGCGCCGGTTGTTGTTATTACCGTTGCAGTGACTTTGATTTTGATACTTATTATGTTTAGAAAAGAATTTAACGGTGTGCATATGAATCCGAAAGAAGTAGAAAAAATTGACGTTATGGGCGCGGTAGAGGATCAAATGATTTTCCGGAGATCCTTATCCGTCTTGGCGCTGACCATAGTGGGATTTGTTCTGCATTCAGCCATGGGATTAGAATCAGCCACCATAGCTATGACCGGTGGACTTGTTGCCCTTTTGGTATGTCGTATTTCCCCGGAAGAAGTAATGAAAGAAGTGGATTTGGATACACTCTTCTTCTTTATGGGACTTTTCATCTTAGTAGGTGGTATGGAAAATGCCGGAGTTATTAATGCCATAGCGAAATACGGCATCAACTTAGTCGGCGGAGATTCACATCTTCTTACGTTTTTGATTTTATTCCTCTCCGGGATAGCATCAGCTTTCATTGATAATATTCCTTTCACCGCGACCATGATTCCCCTCATTCAAGACATGCAAGAACTTATGGGATTAGCACATGCTGATTATATGTGGTGGGCATTAGCGACCGGGGCATGCTTCGGCGGTAACGGAACCATTATCGGGGCTTCCCCCAACGTTATCATGGTAGCTATTGCGGCAAAAGAAGGCTTTAATATCAGTTTCTTGACTTTCATGAAATGGTGTTTCCCTCTGATGCTGGTATCACTATTTATCGCTGCAGGTTATGTAGAATTCAGATATTTTATGATGGCAGGAATGTAATAAAAGAAATAAGACACCTCTTCGGAGGTGTTTTTTGATGAGAATAGATAATACGGTACAGTTCATTTGCGTTTTAATGGTTTAGTGCTACCGTTTTTAGTCACTTTGAGCATGCTCACGGATAGCAGGTTGTTACAACGCACGTGAGAAAAAGCTCGTTGTACGCCAGGCTTACCTCTACCGTCAATTCCTTCGGAATTGCCACCTTCTCCGTGCGCGGAGAAGGTCAGCGCTTTTAGCGATTGTCATATATGAATGCGATTTTCCGGAATTTCAAATGACTACAACGGTCTTACAACATCTGAATGACACCTTACGTTCACTTTCCCCG
>KQ960838.1 GCA_001553355.1 Veillonellaceae bacterium DNF00626 | reverse complement strand
ATACAAAAGGCAAGAGATAGGTCACTGGGAGGCGGATACAGTAGAATCAGGCAGGTTCGATCATAAAAGAAAAAGTGGATATTGTTTCGTAAATTTAGCAGAAAGAAAATCTAGATATTATATAGCAATTCTAGTTGAAAATAGAAAATCGAAAAATGTAACATCTGCAATAATCAATGCACTAAAAGATTTTCCAAAAGAATTAGTAAAAACAATAACTTTTGATAGAGGTAAAGAATTTTCAGAATTTGAGAAAATAGAAAAGGAGTTAGGATGTAAAACTTATTTTTGTGCCCCCTACTGTGCATGGCAAAAGGGCACAAATGAAAATAGTAACGGACTTTTGAGAGAGTTTTATCCTAAAGGTATGGATTTATCAGAAGTAAATATAGATGATTTAAATTATAACTTAGGTTTAATGAATAGTAGACCTAAAAAATGTATAAAATATAAAACACCTAAAGAAGAACTTTTTGGTTTCTTACCATAGGTGTTGCATTT
>KQ960837.1:65710-75262 GCA_001553355.1 Veillonellaceae bacterium DNF00626 | reverse complement strand
AAATATTGTGTCCAGTTTTATGGGTACACATCATAACCGCTCTTTTTTTTATTTGCAAAAACAAAGTGTCGTCAAAGTGTCGTCAGAAATGTGTTGCAAAGAGATTTTAACTTGTATATTTACAAAATAAAAAAGCCTATCTTATTCGATAGGCTCTGCGTTCGTGGCGGAGAGAGGGGGATTCGAACCCCCGTGCCGGTATTCGCCGGCAACATGATTTCCAATCATGCACCTTAAACCGCTCGGACACCTCTCCATATAGTCTAAATTGACTGACTTAACCATTATACCATTGATTATTTTTCTGTCAAGATATTTTATGAAGAGAAACTCTATCATGCTTATACACTTTTGTATTGCTATAAATTTTTATTCACTCTATAATGTAAGAGAAAGACTTATATTTATAAATAGCTATGCATTGTCATATAAGGTGATGCAAGAGATGTGATAAATAGCAGATAGGAGATATGAATTTTATGAAAAATTCTGAAATTCGTCGGGAGCAAAGGAAGAAACCATCGGCATTTAAAAAAGTGATGCATTTTTTCTTTGTTTTACTCTTTGTAGCAGTAGCCGGTATGGCGGCGGGTTTTTTTGTGTCATTGTCGAAGGGATTGCCGGATGTATCATCAGATATGGCGCCTAATGCCTCATCGCGGATTTACGATTGCAAGGGGCGGTTAATTACCACGGTGCATGCGGAGGAAAATCGTATTCCGGTTTCTATTGATAATGTACCCGTTAATTTGCAAAATGCATTTATTGCAGCAGAAGATGTGCGTTTTTATGAACATCATGGGATTGATCCGCGCGGTATTTTTCGTGCCATGTTTCATAATATCTTAAGTGGTAATGCTACCGGGCAAGGGGGAAGTACGATCACTCAGCAATTGGCACGTAATGCGTTCTTGTCGCAGGAACAGACATTAAAGCGGAAATTGTTGGAAGTCATATTAGCCCTTAAAATTGAACAAGAATATACAAAAAAAGAAATATTGGAAATGTATATGAATCAAATCTATTTCGGGCAAGGTTGTTATGGGATTGAAACGGCATCACGGGTATATTTTGGAAAAGAGGTCAAAGATTTGACTTTACCGCAATGTGCTCTTTTGGCAGGACTTCCGAATAGTCCGAATTATTATTCACCGTTTCGCAGTATTGAGGCTGCCAAATATCGTCAAGCTATCGTATTGGATCAAATGGCGAAATACGGATATATAACAGAGGCAGAAGCAGAAAGCGCTAAGGCGGCAGATTTGGGACTTCAAAAGCCGAAAGAAGTAACGGCCGGAAATGAAGTGGCTTCCTATTTCGTTAATTATGTCATTAGTAAAATAAGTGAAAAATATGATTCTGATGCGATTTATAAAGAAGGTTTGAAGATATATACGACCCTTGATTTAGATATGCAGAAAGCGGCGGAAAATTCGCTTCGCCGGAATTTGCCTAATGCATATACCGATGGAAATAAATTGACGCAACCGCAAGGAGCGTTGGTGTCTATTGAAGTAGGAACAGGTTATGTTCGTGCTATGGTAGGCGGACGAGGACAAGATCAATTTAATCGGGCCGTGCAAATGACGCGCCAGCCGGGATCGGCATTTAAACCATTTGTTTATTTAACGGCCTTTAAAAATCGTATAAATCCTTATGATATGATTAGTAACGAAGCAAAAGATTTTGGCGGCGGTTGGAAACCGAAAAATTACGGTGGTACATCAGGCGGTAAAGTGACTGTCATGGATGCGCTTGTACATTCTATGAATATACCTACCGTTCATTTAGCTGATAAAGTAGGTACTCATCAAATTATAGAAACGGCCAAAGCTTGTGGAATTAGTACTTTAGTCACAGAGGGACGCCATAGTGACGAAAACTTAGCCATGGCATTAGGCGGATTGACGCAAGGTGTTTCCGTATGGGACATGGCGAAAGCTTATAGCGTTTTTGCTGATGGAGGGAAATTAGTCGAGCCGAAAGTGATTCTTCGAGTAGAAGATAGAAATGGAAATGTACTGGAAGATGATTCTGCACAATCAAAATCTCAACAAGTAGTAGATGAAACCGCTGTATGGAAATTGACGAGCGTATTGGAAGCCGTAATTGCACACGGGACAGGCGGTAATGCAGCTATCGGACGAGTGGCTGCAGGAAAAACAGGAACGACCGATGATGAACACGACGCATGGTTTGTCGGATTTACACCGCATTTATCCACAGCCGTATGGATGGGTGATGATGCATCCACCAATGCAGGATATACCGGTGGTACTGTACCGGCAGCCATTTGGCGAGATTATATGAATGTGGCGGAACGGAAATATGCCTATGAAAACTTTGCTATACCTGCTCACATACGAGCTGATATAGAAAAAGTTCAAAAAGCGAAAGCGGAAGAAGCCAAGAAAAAAGCGAAAGAAGAATTAGAAAAGAAGAAAAAAGAAGAAAAAGACAAAATGAAAGCAGCCGGAAGCAAATTACTTGATAAAATATCCGGATCCATTTTAGGAAATATGGACAGCAAAAAGAATGATGATGAATAAAAAATAACGGAGAGAACCATGATATTTCAAGAAACATACACATTATCCAATGGAATAAAAATACCACGTTTAGGCTTTGGGACATGGTGCATAAGAGATGAGAAAGTTGAAAAAGCCGTTCAAGCAGCACTGCAAATAGGGTATAGACATATAGACACAGCTCAAGTCTACGGAAACGAAAGAGGCGTAGGGGAAGCAATTCGTCAATCAAAAATAAAACGAGAAGATATCTTTCTCACATCGAAAATAGCGGCAGAAGCAAAAGACTACGACACCGCCATGAAAACCATTGAGGGCACATTAGCAAAAACCCAAATGGAATACATTGATATGATGATTATTCACTCACCGCAACCGTGGGACGAAGTGAATGTGTCAGAAAATCGTTATGAAGAAGGAAATAGAGAAGCCTGGCGTGCATTAGAAGATGCATACCAAAGCGGGAAAATAAGAGCCATCGGGGTATCCAATTTCAATTGTCATGATATAGAAAATATTTTATCCATAGCGAAAATCAAGCCTATGGTCAACCAAATTCTTTGTCACATTGCCAATACGCCCCTTGAACTCATTGATTTTTGCCATGAAAACGGAATAATCGTAGAAGCCTATTCTCCCATAGCACACGGTGAAGCCTTTAAAATTAAAGAAATAGAAGACATGGCAAAGAAATATGAAGTCACCGTACCGCAACTCTGTATTCGTTACGATTGGCAATTAGACACAGTCGTTCTCCCGAAAGCAGAAAATCCCGAGCATATCAAAGAAAATAGCCAAATAGACTTTGTTATCTCAGACGAGGACATGAATACACTTAAACAAGTAGAGCTGATTAAAAATTACGGCGAGTATAGCCATTATCCCGTATATGCGAATCCGGGAAAGAAATAAAAAGTAGTGAAAATAAATTAAGAAATAGTTATTTTGACAAACAAAAAGCGTAACTCTGATTATCGGAGCTACGCCTTTTTAGTGGTTAAAAACTTTTTATGCTTGCATGATGCGGAGAATATTCGTGGCAGCACCTTGAAGCTGTTGCATTTTTTTACTGGATACACCGGCAGTGACGACACAAATATCATTTGATCTGATGTGATGCAGAGATTTCATCATATCGATAGAACGATCAAAGAGATTGTCCGTAGACGAATAGTAGGGGGCTAAGATAGGATGAACGCCCCAAAAGAGCATCATTTGATGAATGACTGTTTCATTGGGAGCAAAAGCGTAAATCGGCACATCCGGACGATATTTAGATAAAAGAAGAGCCGTATGACCGGATAACGTATGAGCAATGATGGCTTTGGCATGAAGCTCGTGGGCGGCGGTGACTGTGGCACGGCAAGTAGTATTTGATACACTGTCGTAAATATTTTGCACCATTTCTCGATAACGAAATAGATTATGCTCCAAAAACTGTTCAGTATATTCCGCAATAGACGCCATCATAGTGGCAGCTTCGATAGGATATTTTCCATTGGCCGTTTCACCGGAGAGCATGAGTGCATCCGTACCATCATTAATGGCATTAGCTACATCAGTGACTTCCGCACGAGTAGGTCGAGGCTTTCGAATCATTGAATCGAGCATTTGCGTAGCAGTGATAACAATTTTTCCTTCATAATTACACTTCTTAATAAATTCCTTTTGCAATTGCGGTAATTTCTTTGAATCCACTTCTACGCCTAAATCACCGCGCGCGATCATAATCCCGTCAGCAGCCGTTACGATGTCATCGAAATGAGCCACACCTTCTTTAGACTCAATCTTAGCGATGATTTTCATAGAAGAATGGGCGGCGGTGATGATATTTCTTATTTCCTCTATACACTCAGCATTGCGTACAAAAGAAACGGCAATGAAATCGAAACCCTCCTTGATACCGAACTGTAGATCTTCTTTGTCTTTTTCCGTGAGTGCCGGTAGACGGATGGGAATATCCGGAATATTGACGCCTTTCCTTTCACCCAATTCGCCACCATTGATGATGCGACAATGAATATTATTTCCATCAACTTTTTCTACCTTAAGTTCTATCAAACCATCATCAATGAGAATTTGATGACCGACACGGATATCCTTCGTTACTTCATCATAATTGATATATACTCGTTCTTCTGTTCCCACACATTCTTGAGTAGTTAATATTATAGAATGTCCGGCGAGAAGAGGAATCGGCTGATGATTCACCAAAAGCCCGGTGCGAATTTCCGGCCCCTTAGTATCCAACATAGCCGCAATAGGACGTCCCACAACGGCAGCAGCCTTTCTGAGATTCTGCAACATTTCTAAATGACTCTCATGGCTACCGTGAGAAAAATTAAAACGTGCTACGTCCATAATGCCGCAAAGGGCAAGCAAAACATCCTGATTTTCTTCGCAAGGGCCTAACGTGCAAATAATCTTTGTCTGACGCATCATAATCTCCTTCAGTAAAATGATTATATATTTTTCTATCTCTATTATAAAACAATATAAGGGGAGATAAAAAGGCAAAAAAATATCGCTCCAAAGAGCGATGAAGGATACTAAACGGTATCCAAATTTTTCAAAATTTTCCCCAGTACACATTGAAAAATTTTCATATCTGCCGCTGATACACCTCGATAAAAAACTTTATCCAGATTCAATGATTCGCGGCGACTTACCTGTTCGACCTCTTTCGCACGATCGGTGAGGAATAAACGATATTTTCTACCATCTTCCTCTATACGCTCACGGCGAATGAGACCTTTTTTTGTCATGGTTTTAATCATAACAGTAATGGTTGGATTTGTCAGGTTTAAATGATCCTCTAATACCTTTTGTGTGACAACCTCATTTGGGTGAGTAGACAAATAGGCGATAATCAATGCCTGACGGGCGGTTAAGCCGTACTTTTTCATAATAGTCGATTGTTTTAAAAGCATGCGCTTATGAGCCTGTCCCAAATTATAGGTCAGTCCCATTTGTTCACTTTTTTCCAAGTCTTTGGGATGGAGATGTATTTGCTTCCTCATTATACTCATCCTTTACAAAATAAACTAAGACAGTGAATTAATTCAGAACCAACTGCTCACTCAATAACAGAAAGTTCTTTTATCCATGATGGACCAAGGAAATAGGCTAACTGCTTTATTATCATTTATTACGTAGTAGATAGCGTTTCATCCTTCATAGATATCGGTGTTTTTACTTCAGTGACTACCCACTTATCATCCTTATTAATGACTCCGGATAAAATATGTTCACCCACAACGATTCGGAAAGAAATATGTCCATTAGAATCAATGCGTTTTACCGAAAAATGATTATTCTTGACCGTATAACTTTTTTTCCACACGACATTCATATTTTGCCGGATAGTTAAAGTCATTATATTTCCCTTAGCTGTCACCTCAAAATATGTAAGACGATCCATACTGTCATTGAAGAAAAAAGAAGAAGAACTCTCTGAAGACATCGTAACATCGGACGAATCGGAGGAATAAAAAGAAGAATAATAAAAATTCTGAGCCTCTTTATGGTCCGTTTTAGTAATATTCGTCGCGTTTACCGAAGTACAAGATGCAGTCAAAGCAATGAAAGCAATGACTGATAACTGTTTTAAAGAAATCATTGTTTCCTTCTTTCCATAACATATTTACAGATCAAAATCACTATGAATAGTCATATAAAATAAACGTACCTTTAAAATATTTTACCACTTTTTCAGTCAAAATAAAATGGTAAGATCTATATAAGTAAGTACCTAAATATAAATTTTCAGGGGAAATATTTGTTGCCGTTCCGGCATTTCATCTTACATGTAAAATGAACGAAATAAAATAGGTCATCATATAATAGGTAAAATAAGAATTATATGCTGAAAATCTATTGTTTTGCTATGGTATAATAATGATATTATGTTGAGGTGTTACCATGTTTGATTTTTTAGATATAAGTACATTAATATATCGAGCACCGGCTTTGCTGATTGCTCTTTCGCTTCATGAATATGCTCATGCTTATGTATCCACATCATTAGGCGATCCTACACCGAAAGCCCAAGGTCGATTGACGGCAAATCCCGTGGCGCATATAGACGTGATGGGACTTATCATGCTGGTGGTTTGCGGATTTGGTTGGGCGAAGCCTGTGGGAATTGATCCGAGATACTATAAAAACTACAAAACAGGAGTTATGAAAGTATCCTTTGCCGGACCGGCGATGAATTTATTTCTCTGTTTTTTAGCAGAATTCATTGCCATAATGATGATGCAATTCGGCTATTTAACGGTCGGTCAAGGAGGGTACTATTTTCTTTACTGGATCATGCTTTACAACGTGTGGTTTGCCCTATTTAACTTGATTCCCATTCCTCCGTTAGACGGTTCGCAGATAATGGAAATGCTACTGCCTTCTCAAATGGCATATCAATTTCATCAAATGAACGAAAGATATAGCTTTCTCATTTTGATTATCTTAGTATTCAGCGGTGTATTGGGGAAGATAATTAACCCCTTAGCAGACTTTTATATCAGAACCGTTTTTGATGTGATTTCCTTTTTCTTATAAATATAAAGAAAGGGGTGTGACATGATTATCACATGGCATATTTTTGAAATATTAGGCACCATCGCTTTTGCCTTTTCCGGAGTCATGGTAGGTATTTCAAAGAAAATGGATATCTTTGGCATTGCCGTATTAGCTATCGTGACAGCTATCGGCGGCGGTATTATGCGTGATGTCATGGTAGGCATGATTCCACCCCTATCACTTCGTACACCGGATAATCTTATTATTTCCCTCATCACCGTGACAATGGCAATCATTGGGATGAAAATATTCTATCTGCCGACAGCAGAAAAAAGTCTGCTGAGTCACTTATATCAATTATCAGACGCTATCGGATTAGCCTCGTTTACCGTCACAGGCGCTATGATGGGCATTGGTCGGTATCCGGAATATTCCATACTGCTGCCGATTATGCTTGCTCTTTTGACAGCTATCGGCGGTGGGATCATTCGAGACGTTTTAGCACAGCGGATGCCGGTGGTTTTTTATATGGAAATATATGCGGTAGCATCGCTTGTCGGCGCAGTTTTTATCTGTGCAGCAAAAACGTATATCGGAATTGCTTGCGCCTCATGGGTGGGATTTTTCATTGTACTGATCCTTCGATTATTGGCTATTGCTTTTCAATGGAATTTATATCATCCCGTGAAATAAAAATAATCAGCGAACAATATGTATTCTAAAAATAGATTTTAAGCGTGGTCATCATGATGGATGCCGCGCTTTTTATATGCTGAAATTGAATAATAAATCTGAAGCAGATCATATTTTTCCATAGAATGATGGATGTTATGAAATTGTAAACCTATTTCTATCGTACTTTTAAGACAGATAATATAAACAAAAAAGCAGCATAAATGAGATTTAAGCATAGTTAACTTTTGCATTTGGACGGTTGATATATTCGTTAAATATAAGAACTAAAAATTTCGATATTGGCTTAAGATTAGAAATATAATTTGGAGTTTTTTGAAAATATTTTTTCGAGAGGTTTATGGGTAGAAATAAAATCGGGGGGGGGTATTGGATTTCAAATGGAAATTAATGAGAAAAAATATAAAAATATTAATAGTTGACTTAGTATAAAAATGAGTGATAAAATATAATGAATATAAAAATTATAGAGCATTTCGATTTGTAACGATGAACAGATGGTGAAAATTTAGAATTGCTTTTACCAGGAGGGGGAAATTAAATATGAATCGCATTTATCAGGTTATTTTTAATCGTACACGTGGTATGTATCAAGTTGTTTCAGAAATCGTGAAACGCAGTGGGAAAGACAAAAATAGTAGAAGTAGAAATCGTGAATTACGGTTAATGGTAGCTTTATCACTTTGCTTGATGGGAATAGCAGGGGGAGCGAGTGCTTCGTATGCGGCAGGGCCAAATGAGAATAATCCGGCTTTGGAAAGTCAGATTCAAGAAATATTGGAGAAATTAGCTACTCAACAAAATCTTATTCAAGCACAGGGAGAGCAAATTAAGGCACATAATACTGCATTAGGTGCCTATGATCAGTCGTTGAAAAATTTTGAAGCATCAGTGCAAGAAAATAAAAACGCTATTAACGATATCACGAAAGCCGGCGGAAAACTGGATCAAACGATTGATCAAGTTAATACGATGTTGGATGCGACGGGACAAGGGATGCAGCGACTTCAAGAGAGTCAACGGACGAATAGTGGAGCCATTAAGCAACTTCAAACATCGGTAGCGGATATTACGAAACAAGGCGGGACATTGGACAAGGCTATTCAGAATGCCGTTCAAAAGTTGACGAGTACCGGCGGTGCAGTGGATACGAATAAGAACGCCATTGCAAAGAATGCCGGAGATATTCAAGCCAATAAAACTCAAATCGGTAAAAATAAAGAACAAATAGGTAATAATGCAAAAGCCATTGAAGATATTACGAAACAGGGCGGAACATTGGATCAAGCAAAGCAAGCGCTTTCCAATGAAATTTCGAGTGCAAAAAATGAGTTGTCCGGGAAAATTGATACCACAAAGTCTGCTTTGGAAGGGAAAATTGCTACAGATATCGGGGCAGCAAAGAGCGATTTAGAAGGAAAAATAAAGAAAGCACAAGAAGAAATTGGTAAAACTAATGAGGCCTTAGAAGGTCGTGTATCACAAAACGAAAAAGATATCAAACAGAATAAAGAAGATATAAAAAATCTTAGACAGACCGTTAGCGATAATAAAGAAGCGGCCAATACTGCGTTACAAGCAGCTAAAAAAGAATTAAATAAGACCATTGGTGACAATAAAACAGCTGCTGAAAATGCACTAAAGGAGGCTAAAACTGAGTTAAATAAGACAATTACCGATACAAAAGATGAATTATCTAATAAGATTAACACCACTAAATCTGCTTTGGAAAGTAAAATCACTACAGATATTGGTACAGCCAAGACTGATTTAGAAGATAAAATAAAGAAAGCACAAGAAGAAATTGGTAAAA
>KQ960837.1:58605-65610 GCA_001553355.1 Veillonellaceae bacterium DNF00626 | reverse complement strand
CACAAAACGAAAAAGATATCAAACAGAATAAAGATGATATAAAAAATCTTAGACAGACCGTTAGCGACAATAAAGAAGCGGCAGATAATGCGTTAACAACAGCTAAAAAAGAATTAAATAAGACCATTGGCGACAATAAAACAGCTGCCGAAAATGCACTAAAGGCGGCTAAAACTGAGTTAAATAAGACAATTACCGATACAAAAGGTGATTTACAAAATAAAATAGACACAACCAATGAAACCTTAAAAAATACAAAAAATGAATTGTCTAATAAGATTAACACCACTAAATCTGATTTGGAAAAGGTAATTAGCGACAATAAAAAAGATGCCGATACTGCGTTAACAACAGTCAAAAATGATTTGCAAGGAAAGATTAATACCACCAACCAAAACTTGAATCAAGCTAAAACGGATTTGACGAATAAAATAAATAAAGATGTAGGCGATGCAAAGACCGCATTGGCAGGTCAGATTTCCGGTGTAAACCAGAATTTGCAGCGACAAATTAATGCAACAAATCAGACAGTGGCTACCAATCAGCAGAAAACAGATGATAATTTCAAAAAAATTCAAGATTTTATTCAGAAAAGAATAGATGGACAGGCTGCGGGCCAGAAAAATTTAGGGTTAGATATCGGTGAAAATGCTAGATTGGGATTTAGATATTTCCGTACTAGCATGGATAATAAGCACGATGCAGATCCAACAGGTGCTGATTCCATGGCCATTGGTGTGAGCACAACTTCAGGTAAAGGTGCGATTGGGATTGCCGCCGGCGGAGAAGAAGGGCGTCTTACAGCAGGTGGTGAAAACTCCATCGGTATCGGTAATGGTGTAGAAATTGAGGAAAAGAAAAATGATAATACCATCGCCATCGGTACAAAGGCGAAGATTCGTGAACAATCTGAAGGTGCCATTGCCATCGGTAATGCCGCTAATATTGTAGCCACTAATAAGTACGCCATTGCTATCGGGGCAGAAAGTCAGACATATGCAGAAGAAACTATGGCATTGGGACATAGTGCCAAATCGTATATGACAGGGAGTCTTGCCATCGGTCAAGATGCACAGGTAGGAGAATTTATCGATCCGCCCGCTATGGATGGAGAAATGAAAATTGATGGACTGGGTAGTGGTATTGACGGGATCGCGATCGGTCATAACGCACAGAGTATGTCTGATGCCACTATTTCTATTGGTAATCAGGCCGGTCTTGGCATGAAAAAGACTGGTACGATTCCGTTGGCAGCTTCGCATGTTATTATCGGTAATCAAGCCGGTAACAATTTGGAAGGGTTGGAAAATATTGCTATTGGTTATAAGAGCGGTGGTAATGTACAGAGTAATTACAACATTTCCATCGGTTCCGAAGCGGGCAGAAATATTATAGGGAAACGTGAAGAATCCATGGGTAAGAACGTTTCTATCGGCTATCATGCAAATTTCAGAAAAGCGGTGACGCAGCCGGAGCAAGATGAACAGGATCCGGTTCCGGGAACCGAGGTGGATCCAACACATCCTAAGGAAAAGAAAATGAAAATTCCACGTATTGCTGAAGATTCAGAAGCAATTCGTTTGGTTCAATCTACGGCTATCGGGAGTGAATCATTAGCAGCTAACAACGGTACTGCCGTAGGTTATCAAGCACAAGCATTGGGCAATGGTTCAGAGGCTTTTGGGTTTAATGCTGTTGCGAGAGGGGAAAGTTCCTTAGCCTTAGGTACTGGATCTAAGGCAATGGCCGGAAATGTGGCGATTGGTTCAGGCTCAATAGCGGAAGAACAAGATGTGAAAGATAAACATGCCCGTTATACAAATTCAACGGCGGAACAAAAGGTTGTTTCTGTGGGCAGTAAGGGAGAACATGTTCTTCGGCGGGTGACGAATGTGGCAGATGCGGTGGATGATAATGATGCGGTTACCCTGGGACAATTGCAAGCAGGAATTCAACAGGCAATTAATGATATTAATGTAAAAGCACAGGGAGATGCGTTTAAGTCAGGAATTCATTATGATCCGGCATTAATTGGCGGAATGCCTAGTATTACGTTGCAGCCGGGGGATGAAAAAACAGGTACGGCCATTCACAATGTGGCAAAGGGTGTGCATGCGGGTGATGCGGTCAATTTGGCACAACTTAAGGAATATACAGAAAAAGGAATGGGTCATTATTTCTCTACTCATTCATTAACGCCAAAGGGCAATTTCGCCAATGAAGGTGCTACGGGTGAAAATTCGGTAGCATTTGGTATAGCTGCAGTGGCAAGTGCTAAAAATAGTGCCGCTATGGGTAATTATGTTCAAGCACAAGGCGACGGTAGTTTGGCTATTGGTACAGGTTATTGGAATGAGGGGGATAAATCGCAGTTAGAAGGCACGACTGAAGAAGTACAGCCGATTATGACGCAAGCATTTTCTAACTATCGTTATAATGTAGCCATTGGTGCAGGTGCACAGACAGAAGGCAATTATAGTATGGCTATCGGTCCTCGGGCGATGACGAGACAAAAATATCAAAAAGAAGGGGTAAACAATAAAGGGGTAGATTATGCTCTGTCCATGGGGTATTTAGCTACTGTTTATGGTGAAAATGGTATTGCTATCGGGCATTTGGCAGAAGCTCATCAAGCGGAAGGCATAGCTCTGGGGCATGAATCATGGAGTCTTCGTGATAAAGCGATAGCTATCGGCAATCACAATACGGCATTGGGCAGAGAATCTGGCACAATGGGTACGCGTAATGGTGTGTCCGGAGATAATACATATGTCATCGGGAATGACAACATGAATTTGGCAGATGATGATCGTAAAAATGTATTGGATAGTATTGCAAGACCCTTAGAATTAGGTATTACCGATGAAAATTCTACCGTTCTCGGTAATCAGAATACCATGGTTTCCAAATTTAAGACGCTTAAAGGATTAGACGGAGAAACGGAGTACCAGGGGATTGAGCGCGGTCAAGATAATCACATTGTAGGTAATTATAATAAGTTAACAAGAACTAATAATTCCTTTGTTACCGGTAGTACGAATGAATTAGTAGAAACCACATCCACATTCCTTGTAGGGAGTGACAATAAATTAACGAATAGTAATACGATTTCCGGCGTATTAGGTGAGAAGAACGAGATTACAAGTCATCATACTACTACATTGGGAAATGAAAATAAAATTAGTGGTGATTCTGTAAAAACCTTGGGTGAACGTAATGAGGTAAGTGGTGCTAATTTAGCAATTATCGGCAATGATAATACAGAGATCGCTGGAGAGGGATCCAATGTATTCGGTAATGCCAATACCGGAGTTACCACTGAAAATGGGCATGTTATCGGTTTCTCGAATAAGGCAATTGCCGGCACTAATCAACAAGTGTTGGGCAGTTTCAATGACACTATTACCGGCAAGAAAACTCATGTTATCGGCTTTACCAATACGAATGTGTCCGGTGAAGATCAACGCGTTATCGGTAATGAAAATAATAACATTACCGGGAACCGCAATACCGTTTTAGGGAATAAGAATAAAGAGGTTACAGCAGTAGCAGAAGATACACAACTCATCGGTAATGAAAACTCGTCTATTTCTGCGGCGCAGGCACAAATTTTAGGGAATAGTAATACGAAGATTTCTACGAAGAGTGGCCACGTTATCGGCAATACGAATAGCGCTATTGATGGTGAAAAACTTTCTGTTATCGGCGATGAAAATAGTAATGTAGCAGGAACACAGTCTCTTCTTTTCGGGTATAAAAACAATCAAGTAGAGGGAGTTACAGTTAATGCCCAAATTATGGGTAATGCGAATAGTAAGATAGCGGCAAATCGAACACAGATTATAGGTAATGCTAACGAGGTTAGAATCATTAAAAATATCACAGAACAGGGGACTGAAGGTCAAGACATACCTAAAGAGGTTTCGGAAGCGGTTAAAGACGCACAGGTCATGGGGAACAACAACAAAGTACATAATGATTACGTGCAAGTCTTAGGTAACCATATTACGACTACGCTGGATAAGTCTGTATATTTGGGCGATAATGCTGCATACAACGAAGATGAAACACTATCTGCTACGAATAAAGACTATACGAAAGATTCCATTTATGGCTATGCCTTTGCAGGTACGAAACCGGTAGGCGTTGTAACAATAGGCTCAAAAGGGAAAGAACGCCGTATTCAAAATGTGGCTGCCGGATTGGTGACAGCCACAAGCACTGATGCAGTGAATGGCAGTCAATTGTATCAATTGACACGTCCGCTTCATTTTGCCGGAGATGATTCTACATGGGGCGAAAATGATGACCATGAAAAGGATAAGAATGTCCTTCATCGCGGTTCGAATCAGAGTATTTCTATAAAGGGCGGCGCAGAAACAACTAAGTTGAGTGATAACAATATCGGTGTCACTGTCAACACGCAAGAAAATGTAATGAATGTGAAATTGGCTAAGAATTTGACCGATTTGGAAAGTATTACATTTGGAGAAGATGGCACGTCGATGAAAATTGACGGCACTAATCAGTCTATTTCTAACATCAAGAAAGTGACATTCGGTGCACCGGATAGTCAAAATAGTATGATCATGGACGGTGACAATAAGGTTATCAAGGGCTTGTCCAATACGACATGGATTCCAAAAGATAAACGAGATGCTACATTTGACAGATCACAAGCGGCGACACAGGGCCAATTAGAAGCCTTTGAAAAATCGACACAACGTGGATTCGATGTGTATGTCAATAAAGATGAAGAGGCAAATAAGTTCACTGTACAATTAGGTGATGAAAAGAAAAATGATGCCTTTGGCTTCTTGGCAGGTAACAACCTTACTGTTTCCAAAGATGGCAAACAGATTACCTATGCCTTGAAGGATGATTTGGCTGTCGGTAAAGAAGGTCAAGATGGTAAGGATGGATCTCTTACTGTACATGGTAAAGACGGTGAAACCGTTGCTATTAACGGTAAAGATGGCAATGTGACCATTGAAAGTGCCAAAGATGGTGAAAGTAAGAAGAATACGATTACGATGAATGGCAAAGATGGTACCGTAGGTATTAATGGTAAAGACGGTGCGACTGTTGTGATGAACGGTGACGGAACCGTTGTTGCTAAAGGCAAAGGTGAAGATGGTAAGCCGGGTGCCTCTGTCACTATTGATGGAAAGAATGGTATCACCACTATTGAAGGTAAGACTGACGATAATAATCAAAAAAATACGATTACCCTTAATGGTAAAGACGGCAAGATGGGCGTTACCGGCAAAGACGGTAGTAACGTTACATTGAATGGACAAGATGGTTCTATCGGCATGAATGGTAAAAATGGTGCGAATGCAGTAAGTATTACCACACAAAATGGCACTGTTGGTGTTGATGGCCAAGATGGTACGACTCGTCTTGTGGTCAAAGAAGGAACTAAGACACATGAACTTGCAACCATGAACGATGGCATGAAATTCATGGGCGACGTTGGCACTGAAGATAAGTTGAAATTGAATGAACAACTTACCGTCACTGGTGGTATCAATGATAATGCTCAGTTAAGTAAAAACGATAACATCGGTGTCATCGCTGATGGTCAGAAAAAGTTAACCCTTCGCTTAGCAAAAAATATTCAAGGTCTTGATACCATTACACTCGGTGACGCAGAAGCACCAATGAAAATTGATGGTACGACAAAAACAATCAGTCGCATTGAAAAAATGGTATTCGGCGTAGCGGATAGTACAGATAGTTTAATTATGGATGGTAAAGAGAAAGTGATTACTGGACTTTCCAACAAGACCTTGCCGACAGATTTGAAAGATCTAAAAGATGATCAAGCAGCAAGCCAAGGACAATTGAAAGAAGTGTTGTCTAAAATTGGAAAGAATATCGATGACAGCGCCGATTACCGATTGGTACAAGATGAAACTGCCACAGATAAGAAATATAGTGTGAAGGGTGATGGCGAAGTTGTATTGACCGTACAAGATATTAAACATCCGGAAAAGAAAGATACGGTTACGATTAAAGATGTAGCGAAGAAATCTGATTTAGATAAGGCCGACACTAAGTTTGAAGAATATGCAGTTAAATATGATAAAACACTGGAAAATAAGGTTAATAAAAATTCCATTACCTTGGAAGGTGATAAAACCACCGGAACTGTTATTACTAATGTAGGTGCCGGTAAGGTTACACAAGACAGCAAAGACGCTGTCAACGGCAGTCAACTCTATAAGACAAATCAAGGCTTTGATGTATATATCAAAGATAATAGCGATGCCAATAAATTTAATGTAGGCTTAGGGGCAGATAATAAAGATGCCTTCGGTTTTGATGCCGGAAACGGTCTTGCGATTACACGCGATGGTAAGAAGATTATCTACTCCTTACAAGATGACGTTTCCGTTGGTAAAGAAGGTAACGATGGCAAGGACGGCAAAGTGACTGTCAACGGTAAAGACGGCGAAAAAGTTACTATCAACGGTAAAAATGGCGAAATTGGAGCTCAAGGACCAAAAGGTGCTGATGGTAAGTCGAATAGTGTTACTATTTCCGGTAAAGACGGCACCATCGGCACAAACGGCAAAGATGGCAGTGCTGTTGTTTTGAACGGCCAAAACGGTTCTATCGGCATGAATGGTAAAGACGGTAAAAATGGAGTTACTATTTCTTCCGGTGATGGTAAAGTCGGTGTAGACGGTAAAGACGGTACAACACGAATTATCGTTACAGAAGGAAACCATGTGAATGAATTGGCAACCATGAACGACGGACTCAAATTTATGGGTGATAGCGGTGCAGCGGTAGGCGTTAAACTAAATAACCAAGTGAATATCGTTGGCGGCGTGGCTGCGGTAAAAGAAGGGAATAAAGTTACGAATTTAACTGACAATAATATTGGTGTTGAATCCGTAGTAGATGATCAAAATAATAAAAATGCAAAACTGGTCGTACGCTTAGCGAAGAACCTTTCTGATTTGGAAAGCATTACCTTTGATAGTAAAGATAAGA
>KQ960837.1:57417-58505 GCA_001553355.1 Veillonellaceae bacterium DNF00626 | reverse complement strand
GGCTACACAGGGACAAATTCAAGATGTAGAAAATGCAGTAGATGAAAAGTTGAAGAAGACTAATGAAGGCTTCGATATTTTGGTAGGTGAAGATACAGCCGATAACAGAGCCAACGTTGCTTTAGGTAAAAACAATAAAGAAACGGTTGAATTTGCTGCAGGTAATAGCCTTGATGTTACTTTGGATAAGGATAATAAGAAAGTTATCTATTCCTTGAAAGATGACATCAAAGTCGGCAAAGCCGGTCAAGATGGTAAAAACGGAAAAATAGCCGTGAACGGTAAAGACGGTGAAACGGTTACTATTGACGGTAAAGACGGCAAGATTGAAAGCAAGGCGAAAGATGGTACAACCGTTACAGTAAACGGTAAGGATGGTACAATTGGTGCCCAAGGACCGAAAGGTGCTGACGGTAAAGATGGCGCGTCTGTTACGATTAATGGTAAAGATGGTACTACGATTATCAATGGTTCTACCGAT
Organism: Veillonellaceae bacterium DNF00626; assembly: GCA_001553355.1. Classification (GTDB taxonomy): domain Bacteria; phylum Bacillota; class Negativicutes; order Veillonellales; family Dialisteraceae; genus Dialister. Next base: position 58,024 of record KQ960837.1, on the reverse strand, counting down.
GAAAATGGTAAGAAAAATACTATTACCTTAAACGGTAAAGACGGTACAATGGGCGTTGACGGAAAAGACGGCAATGGTGTCACTTTGAATGGTCAAGACGGATCCATCGGAATCAAAGGTAAAGACGGTACAAATAAAGTACAAATTACCACAAAAGATGGCAAAGTCGGCGTTGACGGCAAAGATGGAGACACACGTCTTGTTGTCAAAGAAGGTACGAAGACGCACGAATTGGCAACGATGAATGACGGCATGCAATTTGACGGTGACAATAGCGGTACAGTTAATAAGTTGAAGTTAAATCAGAAGCTTACCGTTACCGGCGGAATTACAGATAATGCAAAATTGAGTCAAGATAATAACATCGGTGTTATTGCGGACGGTACGTCTACATTGACACTCCGTTTGGCTAAAGCAATCAAAGGTTTGGACAGCATTACCTTCGGCGCCGGCGATACAGCCATGAAGATTGATGGTGCAACTAAGACAATCAGTAATGTAAGTAAAATTACAGGACTTACCAATACGACCTTGCCGACTGACTTGAAAGATTTGAAAGCCGATCAAGCAGCTAGCCAAGGACAATTGAGAGCATTAGCCGAAAAAG
>KQ960837.1:56722-57317 GCA_001553355.1 Veillonellaceae bacterium DNF00626 | reverse complement strand
CGGTTACGATTAAAGATGTAGCGAAGAAATCTGAGTTAGATACAGCGAATAAAAAATTCACTGATTATGCTGTGAAATATGATAAAAATGGCGATACCGTGAATAAAAACTCCATTACGTTGGAAGGAGGAGATGCCGGTACCGTTATAAAGAACGTAGCTAATGGAAAGGTAACAGCAGATAGTAAAGAAGCCATTAACGGTAGTCAATTACATGAAGTTAAAAATAATTTAACCAATGAAATTAAGACAACCAATCAAAATGTTACGAATATAACGAATAATTTAGAAAAGACCAATAAAGGCTTTGATGTATATATCAAAGACAAGACGGCAGATAATACTTTTAATGTAGGCTTAGGGGCAGATGACAAAGATGCCTTCGGTTTTGATGCCGGAAACGGTCTTGAAATCAGCAAAAACGGTAAGAAGATTACGTATGCACTGAAAGATGACATCGAAGTCGGGAAAGAAGGCAACGATGGCAAGGACGGTAAAGTAGTTGTCAACGGTAAAGATGGCGAAAAAGTTACTATCAACGGTAAAAATGGTGAAATCGGTGTTCAAGGACCAAAAGGTGCTGATGGTAAGACAAA
>KQ960837.1:53990-56622 GCA_001553355.1 Veillonellaceae bacterium DNF00626 | reverse complement strand
GTATCAAAGGTAAAGATGGTAAGAATAAAGTAGATATTACCACCGGAAATGGTAAAGTAGGACTTGACGGTAAGGATGGAGAAACCCGTATTATCGTTAAAGAAGGCAACCATGTGAACGAAGTAGCCACCATGAATGATGGGTTGAAGTTCAAAGGCGATGATGGCACAGCGGTAGGCGTAAAACTAAATAATCAAGTGAATATCGTTGGCGGCGCTAAAATTGTTAAAGATCATGAAACCATCACCAACTTGACCGATAATAACATTGGCGTAGAATCTATTGTAGATGAAACAGATGGTAATAATGCGAAGATGAAGATCCGTTTGGCGAAGAATCTTTCTGACTTGGAAAGCATTACCTTTGATAGTAAAGATAAGACAACTCCGATGAAGATTGACGGCAATGCGAAGACTATCGAAAATATCAAGAAAATGACCTTCGGTAAAGATGGTAGTACCGATAGTGTTACCGTAGATGGAGAAAATAAGGTAATTACCGGACTTTCCAATACAAAATTGCCAACTGATTTGACTAAAATGAAAGCGGATCAGGCAGCGAGCCAAGGACAATTGAAGGAAGTTTTAGATAAAGCAACTGCTACCGATGATTTCTCTGTTAAATATGATAAAAAAGATACTGGTGAAGTCGACAAAAATTCTATTACCTTAGGTGGCGATACAAATGGTACCGTTATCAAGAATGTAAAAGCTGGCGATGTATCTGAAAATAGTAAAGAAGCTGTCAATGGCGGTCAACTCTACAAGACCAACCAAGGTTTTGATATTTTGGTAGGTCAAGATACAGCCGATAACAGAGCTAACGTTGCTTTAGGTAAAAACAATAAAGAAACGGTTGAATTTGCAGCAGGCAATAGCCTTGAAGTCACATTGGATAAGAATGCTAAGAAAGTTACGTATTCCCTGAAAGATGACATCGAAGTCGGCAAAGAAGGACAACCTGGACAAGCTGGCAAAGATGGCAAGGTGACTGTCAATGGTAAAGACGGTGAAAAAGTCACTATTGACGGTAAAGATGGTAAGATTGAAAGCAAGGCGAAAGATGGTACAACCGTTACAGTAAATGGTAAAGATGGTACTGTAGGCGCTACAGGCACAGATGGTACAACTGTTACCATGAACGGTAAAGATGGTACTGTGGGTGCTACAGGCACAGATGGTACAAGTGTTACCATGAATGGTAAAGACGGTACCATCGGCGGTAAAGGTGCAGACGGCACAACTGTTACCATGAACGCTAAAGACGGCACAATCGGTGCCCAAGGACCAAAAGGTACTAATGGTAAAGATGGCGCGTCTGTTACGATCAACGGTAAAGATGGCACTACGATTATTAATGGTGCTACCGATAAAGACGGCAAGAAAAATACCATTACCTTAAACGGTAAAGACGGTACAATGGGTGTTGACGGAAAAGACGGCAACGGCGTTACTTTGAATGGTCAAGATGGATCAATCGGAATCAAAGGTAAAGAAGGTACGAATAAAGTACAAATTACCACGAAAGACGGTAAAGTCGGCGTTGACGGCAAAGATGGAGAAACACGTCTTGTTGTCAAAGAAGGCACGAAGACACATGAATTGGCAACGATGAATGACGGAATGCAATTTGCCGGTGATATTGGTGCTGAAAATAAACTGAAGTTAAATCAAAAACTTACCGTTACCGGTGGAATTACAGACAATGCAAAATTGAGTCAAGACGATAATATCGGCGTTATTGCGGACGGTACGTCTACATTGACACTCCGTTTGGCTAAAGCAATCAAAGGTTTGGACAGCATTACCTTAGGCACCGGTAATACAGCGATGAAGATAGACGGTGCAGCTAAGACAATCAGTAATGTAAGTACAATTACAGGACTTACTAATACGACCTTGCCGACCGACTTGAAAGACTTGAAAGCCGATCAAGCCGCGAGCCAAGGACAATTGAGAGCATTAGCCGAAAAAGTACAGACAAATGCCAATGCCATGAGCGATTATCGTTTGATTGGTAATGAAGCGGAAACAGATAAGAAATATAGTGTTACTGATCATAATGAAATTGTATTGACCGTACAAGATAAGAAGCATCCGGATAAAACCGAAACGGTTACGATTAAAGATGTGGCGAAGAAATCTGAGTTAGATACAGCGAATAAGACATTTACCGATTATGCGGTGAAATATGATAAAAATGGCGATACAGTGAATAAAAACTCCATTACGTTGGAAGGAGGAGATGCCGGTACCGTTATAAAGAACGTAGCTAATGGAAAAGTAGCAGCAGATAGCAAAGAAGCCATTAACGGCAGTCAATTGTACAAGACAAACCAAGGCTTTGATGTATATATCAAAGATAATACAGATACCAACAAATTTGATGTGAAATTGGGCGACGTTACAAAAGATGCCTTCGGTTTTGATGCCGGAAACGGTCTTGAAATCAGTAAAAACGGTAAGAAGATTATCTATTCTTTGAAAGATGAAGTTTCAGTTGGTAAAGCTGGAGAAAATGGTAAGGATGGCAAAATCACTGTCAATGGTAAAGACGGCGAAAAAGTTACTATCAGCGGTAAAAATGGTGAAATCGGTATTCAAGGACCAAAAGGTGCTGATGGTAAGACAAA
>KQ960837.1:52123-53890 GCA_001553355.1 Veillonellaceae bacterium DNF00626 | reverse complement strand
CAAATACCGTTACTATTTCCGGTAAAGACGGCACGATCGGCGTTCAAGGTCCAAAAGGCGCTGACGGTCAAGATGGCAATAGCGTTACGTTGAATGGTAAAGACGGTTCCATCGGTATCAAAGGCAAAGATGGTAAGAACAAAGTAGACATTACCACCGGAAATGGAAAAGTAGGTCTTGACGGTAACGACGGAGAAACCCGTATTATCGTGAAAGATGGTACCAAGAATAATGAATTGGCTACCATGAACGATGGCTTGAAATTTATGGGCGACAGCGGTGCTGTGACCGGCGTGAAATTGAATAACCAAGTAAACATCGTTGGTGGCGTGGCTGCGGTAAAAGATGGTAATAAAGTCACGAATTTGACAGATAATAATATCGGCGTTGAATCCATGGTAGATAACGAAAACGGAAAGAACGCAAAACTCGTTGTACGCTTAGCGAAGAATCTTTCCGATTTGGAAAGCATTACCTTTAATAGTCAGGATAAAACGACACCCATGAAGATTGACGGCAATGCGAAGACTATCGAAAATATCAAGAAAATGACCTTCGGTAAAGATGGTAGTACCGATAGTGTTACCGTAGATGGAGAAAATAAGGTAATTACCGGACTTTCCAATACAAAATTGCCAACTGATTTGACTAAAATGAAAGCTGATCAAGCAGCGAGCCAAGGTCAATTGAAGGAAGTCTTAGATAAAGCAACTGCTACCGAAGATTTCTCTGTTAAATACGATAAAAAAGGTACTGGCGAAGTCGACAAAAACTCTATTACCTTAGGTGGAGATACAAACGGTACAGTTATTAAAAATGTAAAAGGTGGAGAACTCTCTAAAGATAGTAAGGAAGCTGTCAACGGCAGTCAATTGTACAAGACAAACCAAGGTTTCGACATTTTGGTAGGTCAAGATACAGCCGATAACAGAGCCAACGTTGCGTTAGGCAAAGACAATAAGGAAACTGTTGAATTTGCAGCAGGCAATAGCCTTGAAGTTACATTGGACAAGAATGCTAAGAAAGTTACCTACTCTTTGAAAGATGACATCACAGTCGGTAAAGAAGGACAACCTGGACAAGCTGGCAAAGATGGCAAGGTTACTGTAAATGGTAAAGACGGTGAAAAGGTTACTATTGACGGTAAAGATGGAAAGATCGAGAGCAAGGCAAAAGATGGTACAACCGTTACAGTAAATGGTAAGGATGGTACTGTAGGTGCTACAGGTGCAGACGGTACAACTGTTACCATGAATGGTAAAGATGGTACAATCGGAGCTACAGGCGCAGATGGTACAACCGTTACAGTAAATGGTAAGGATGGTACTGTGGGTGCTAAAGGCACAGATGGTACAACTGTTACTATGAACGGTAAAGATGGTACAATCGGCGGTAAAGGCGCAGATGGTACAACTGTTACCATGAATGCTAAAGACGGTACAATCGGTGCGAAAGGCCCAAAAGGTGCTGACGGTAAAGACGGTGCATCTGTTATCATCAACGGTAAAGATGGTACTACGACTATTAACGGTGCTACTGATAAAGATGGTAAGAAAAACACGATTTCTCTTAACGGTAAAGACGGCAAGATGGGTATTACCGGCAAAGACGGCAATAGTGTTACATTAAATGGCCAAGATGGTTCTATCGACATGAAGGGTAAAGATGGTAAGAATGCTGTCAATATTACTACAAAAGATGGCACTGTTGGTGTTAATGGCACCGATGGTACTACTAGAATTGTCGTTAAGGATGGCGATAAAACTA
>KQ960837.1:51012-52023 GCA_001553355.1 Veillonellaceae bacterium DNF00626 | reverse complement strand
GTATGAAATTCATGGGTGACTTTGGCACTGAAGATAAGTTGAAATTAAATGAAGAACTTACCGTGACTGGTGGTATTACTGATAATGCTCAGTTGAGTCAAGATAACAACATCGGTGTTGAAGCCAATGGCAATAAAGGTTTAATTCTTCGCTTAGCGAAAGAGCTTAAAGGCTTGGATGGCATCACCTTCGGTGCCGGTGATACAGCCATGAAGATTGATGGTACTCAAAAAACTATCAATAATATTACGAAGATGACTTTCAAAACATCGGATAACAAGGATAGCATCGTAGTAGATGGTACCAATAAAGTAATTACGGGACTTTCCAATACGACATTGCCAACGGATGGAACTCCGATGCAAGCTGATCAGGCAGCAAGCCAAGGACAATTAAAACAAGTGTTGGATAAAGCAAATGATACAGATAAATTTGCTGTTAAATATGATAAAAACACAGATGGCTCTGTAAATAAAAACGCCATTACCTTAGGTGGCGATACGAATGGTACCGTTATCAAGAACGTAGCTAATGGAAAAGTAAAAGCAGATAGCAAAGAAGCTGTCAATGGCAGTCAATTGTACAAGACCAACCAAGGCTTTGATGTATATATCAAAGACAAGACGACAGATAATACCTTTAATGTAGGTTTAGGGGCAGATGACAAAGATGCCTTCGGTTTCGATGCCGGAAACGGTCTTGAAATCAGCAAAAACGGTAAGAAGATTACGTATGCACTGAAAGATGATATCGAAGTCGGTAAAGATGGAGAAGCTGGCACAGATGGCAAAATCACTGTCAATGGTAAAGACGGCGAGTCGGTTACTATCAAGGGTAAGAATGGCGAAATCGGAATTCAAGGACCAAAAGGTGATGATGGTAAGTCAAATAGTGTTACTATTTCCGGTAAAGACGGTACAATTGGAACAACTGGCAAAGATGGTAGCTCTGTTGTATTGAATGGTAAAGACGGTTCTATCGGTATCAAAGGTAAAGATGGTAAGAATAAAG
>KQ960837.1:47156-50912 GCA_001553355.1 Veillonellaceae bacterium DNF00626 | reverse complement strand
GTATCAAAGGTAAAGATGGTAAGAATAAAGTAGACATTACCACTGGAGATAGTAAAGTAGGTCTTGATGGTACGGATGGCGAAACCCGTATTATCGTTAAAGATGGTAATAAGAACAATGAATTGGCAACCATGAATGATGGCTTGAAATTCAAAGGCGATGATGGCAATGCTATTGGCGTTAAATTGAATAAGCAAGTAAATATCGTAGGTGGAGCAACTATCATCAGAAAGGGACAGAAGATAACCAACTTGACCGATAATAACATTGGCGTAGAATCTATTGCTGATGAAGCAGACGGAACAAATGCGAAGATGAAGATCCGCTTGGCGAAGAACCTTTCTGATTTAGAAAGCATTACCTTTAACAGTAAAGATAAAACAAATCCAATGGTAATTGATGGTGCAGGACGTACTATTAAAGATATAACTATTATTAACTTCTTGAAAGATGGAAAAAATAATTCCATTACTGGACTTTCCAATGTGACATGGCCAGCTAAGGACCAAAGAGGCACTGATTTCGATGTATCTAAGGCGGCTACACAGGGACAAATTCAAGATGTAGAAAATTCAGTAGATGAAAAGTTGAAGAAGAGCAATCAAGGCTTTGATATTCTAGTAGGCGAAGATACAGAAGAGCATCGAGCTAATATTGCCTTAGGTAAAGATAAGAAAGAAACTGTCGAATTTGCAGCAGGCAATAGCCTTGAAGTTACATTGGACAAGAATGCTAAGAAAGTTACCTACTCTTTGAAAGATGACATCACAGTCGGTAAAGAAGGACAACCTGGACAAGCTGGCAAAGATGGCAAGGTTACTGTAAATGGTAAAGACGGTGAAAAGGTTACTATTGACGGTAAAGATGGAAAGATCGAGAGCAAGGCAAAAGATGGTACAACCGTTACAGTAAATGGTAAGGATGGTACTGTAGGTGCTACAGGTACAGACGGTACAACTGTTACTATGAACGGTAAAGACGGTACAATCGGCGGTAAAGGTGCAGACGGCACAACTGTTACCATGAACGCTAAAGACGGTACAATCGGTGCGAAAGGCCCGAAAGGTGCTAATGGTAAAGATGGCGCATCTGTTACTATCAACGGTAAAGATGGAATTACAACGATTACCGGTGCTACCGATGATAAGGATAAGAAAAATGTCATCGCTCTTGACGGTAAAGAAGGCAAGATGGGCGTTACCGGCAAAGACGGCAATAGCGTTACATTAAATGGCCAAGATGGTTCCATCGACATGAAGGGTAAAGACGGTAAGAATGCTGTCAATATTACTACAAAAGATGGCACGGTTGGTGTTGATGGCCAAGATGGTACGACTAGAATTGTCGTTAAGGATGGCGATAAAACTAACGAATTAGCCACTATGAATGATGGTATGAAATTCATGGGTGACTTTGGCACTGAAGACAAGTTGAAATTGAATGAACAACTTGCTGTCACCGGTGGTATAACTGATAAAGCTAAGTTGAGTCAAGATGATAACATCGGTGTTGAAGCCAATGGCAATAAAGGATTACTTCTTCGCTTAGCGAAAGAGCTTAAAGGGTTAGATGGCATTACTTTCGGTGTTGGCGATACAGCGATGAAGATTGATGGCACTCAAAAAACTATCAATAACATTACGAAGATGACTTTCAAAACACCAGATAACAAGGATAGCATCGTAGTAGATGGTACCAATAAAGTAATTACTGGACTTTCCAATACTACATTGCCAAAAGATATGACCACCATAAAGGCTGACCAAGCAGCGAGCCAAGGCCAATTAAAAGAAGTTTTGGATAATGCTGTGAAGTATGATAAAAAACAAGATGGTACCGTAGATACAAGTAGCATTACCTTAGAAGGCGGTAACGATGGTACAGTTATCAAGAATGTAAAAGCTGGCGATGTATCTAGTACTAGCAAAGAAGCTGTCAACGGTAGTCAATTGTACAAGACAAATCAAGGTTTTGATATTTTAGTCGGTGAAGATACAGAGGCTAATCGAGCTAATGTAGCTCTCGGACAAGAGAAGAAAGAAACAGTCAAATTTGATGCCGGTAAGAACTTGTCAGCATCACTTGATAAGGCATCTAAGAAAGTATCCTATCGGTTAAATGATGAAATTGAATTGGGTGAAGCAAAGACTGCCGATAAGCCCGGTGTAAACGGTAAGATTACAATTCATGGAACGACCGGTGAAAAGATGACATTGGATGGTAAGAATGGGGAAGTTATTGTTGAAACCACAGACGAAAACGGTAAAAAGAATGAAATATTCCTCAAGAGCCATGATGGGACTATGGGGGTTACCGGTAAAGAAAATAATGGAGTCACTTTACATGGTGAAGGATTTGTTCGTATTAAAGGCGCCGGGAGTGATAAGGCAATCGATTTGACAACAGAAAAAGGACAAGTTGGTGTTGATGGTCAAGGTAGCTCCACACGTCTTTTGATGAAAGAAGGAAATATCCCTCATGCATTGGCTACTATGGATGACGGCTTGAAATTCATGGGTGATAGTGGCACTACTGTAGGTGTAAAATTAAACAATCAAATCAATATTGTCGGTGGTGTGGAAGCTGAAAAAGAAGGCGGCGTAGTTAAGAACTTAAGTGATAACAACATCGGCGTTGAATCAATAGTAGATGACCAAAACGGCAAGAATGCGAAGATGAAGATTCGTTTAGCTAAAAAACTTTCTGATTTAGAAAGCATTACCTTTAATAGTCAAGATAAAACAAATCCAATGATGATTGATGGTGCAGGACGTACGATTAAAGATTTAACGACTATGACATTCTTGAAAGATGGTAAGAATAATTTCATTACCGGACTTTCCAATGTAACATGGCCGGCTAAGGACCAAAGAGGCACTGATTTTGATGTATCTAAAGCAGCGACACAGGGACAAATTCAAGATGTAGAAACTGCAGTAGATGAAAAATTCAAGAAGAGCAATGCCGGTTTTGATGTGTATATCAAAGAAAAAACCGATGAAAACACCTTTAATATTGGTCTTGGAAAAGACAAAAAAGAAGCCTTTGGATTTTTAGCAGGTAACGGACTTGAAATCACACGAAACGGTAAAGAAATTACCTATGCGATGAAGGATGATATCGTCATGGGCAAAAAGAATAGTGAAGGTAAAGATGACGGTAAGGACGGTAAGTTTGTCGTTACCGGTAAAGATGGTAACTCTGTAACTGTTGATGGTAAAGATGGTCAGTTGACATTAGCGAGTGCTACTGATGATAAGGGTAAGAAAAATCAGATAGCCTTGAATGGTAAAGATGGTACTGTTCGTGGCGATGGTAAGAGCGGCAATGCGTTTGAAATGAATGCAGACGCCGGTACTGTCGGTGCAAAAGGTGCTGATGGCAGTGCTGTTGTATTAAATGGTAAAGACGGCACTATCGATATGAACGGTAAAGACGGTAAAAACAAAGTCACCATAGGCACGCAAGAAGGTAAAGTTGGCATAGATGGCACGAATGGTACAACACGCGTTGTTGTCAAAGAAGGCGATAAAGTCAATGAATTAGCTACCATGAATGACGGCTTGAAATTCAATGGTGATAGTGGCGATGTAGTCAACCGTAAATTGAATGAAACCCTTTCCATTGAAGGTGGTGCAGATACAACAAAATTATCTGATAAGAATATCGGCGTAGTAACCGATGCAGCGAATGGCAAGATGTCAGTTAAATTGGCAAAAGACTTGAAAGACTTGACAAGTGTAGAAACGAAGGACG
>KQ960837.1:0-47056 GCA_001553355.1 Veillonellaceae bacterium DNF00626 | reverse complement strand
ACTTGACAAGTGTAGAAACGAAGGACGATCAAGGCAATACGACCAATATGACCGGTGCCGGCACAACTACAACCGATAATAAGGGGAATACAACTACTACAAACGCTACAGGAGTAACAACTACCGATGGAAAAGGGAATAGTACTACCACCACCGTGGATGGTGTAACAACCACTGACGGAAAAGGTAACACGACTGTTATCAATAAGGGCGGTATTACCATTCAGGCAAAAGATAAGAAAGCTGTTTCTTTAACCGACAAAGGACTAGATAATGGCGGCAATAAACTAACCTCTATTGAAAATGGGGATATTAGTAAAGATTCAAAAGATGCTGTGAACGGCAGTCAACTTTACAAGACAAATCAAGGTTTTGATATATTGGTAGGAGAAGATAAAGCCCAGAACAGAGCTAATGTTGCCTTAGGTAAGGATCAGAAAGAAACCGTAGAATTTGCAGCCGGCAATGGTTTGATTGCTACTATTGACAAAGATACCAAGAAGATTACCTATGCGATGAAAGATACTATCGAAATCGGCAAAAAAGGCGAAAAAGATGGTAAATTAGTTGTTAATGGTAAAGATGGAGAATCCATTACCATGAATGGCAAGGATGGTATCGTTGAAACTAAAGGTACAGACGGTACAACTGTTACTATGAATGGTAAAGATGGTACGGTGGGCGCTAAAGGCACAGATGGTACAAGCGTTACTATGAATGGTAAAGATGGCACCATCGGCGGTAAAGGCGCAGATGGTACAACGGTTACTATGAACGCTAAAGATGGCACGATCGGCGCGAAAGGCCCGAAAGGTGCTGACGATAAAGACGGCGCTTCCGTTACAATCAACGGTAAAGACGGTATTACGACTATCAACGGTGCTACTGATAAAGATGGTAAGAAAAACACTATTTCTCTTAACGGTAAAGACGGAAAAATGGGTGTTACCGGTAAAGATGGCAATAGCGTCACTTTGAATGGTCAAGATGGTTCTATCGGCATGAAAGGTAAAGACGGTAAAAATACAGTTCAAATTACTACGAAAGATGGTAAAGTCGGCGTTGATGGCAAAGACGGAGAAACACGTATTGTTGTCAAAGATGGCGATAAAGTCAATGAATTGGCAACGATGAATGACGGCATGAAGTTTGCCGGTGACAGCGGTGACACGGTTGAACGTAAGCTGAATGACACACTCACCATCGAAGGCGGAGTAAAGGATACTACCAAGCTTTCTGATGGTAATATCGGAGTTGTCACAGACAAGGAAAACGGTAAGATGACGGTGAAACTGGCTAAAGAGTTGAAGAACCTTGAGCGTGTAGAAACCAAGGTACTCAAAGCTGATACCATCGAAACAAAATCCATGAAAATGGGCGATGTGACTTTGAATGAAACCGGACTTACTATCAAGAACGGACCGGCTGTGACAAAAGAAGGTATTGATGCCGGCGGTAAAGCTATTCATCATGTGGCTCCGGGCGTTATAGCGCCAAATAGCTTTGATGCTATTAATGGATCACAGCTATTTAGAACAGAAGCACGAGTAGCACTCATGGGAGTTCATATTGACCGTGTAGGAGCAGGAGCAGCCGCATTGGCAGGACTTCATCCGCTTGACTTTGATCCTGATAATAAGTGGGATTTTGCCGCTGCTTATGGTAACTATCGCGGAAATAATGCCTTTGCAATGGGCGCATACTATCGACCGAGTGAAGATTCCATGGTTAGCTTCAGCGGAACCATAGGAAATGATAATAACATGTATAATATCGGCTTGAGTCTGAAGATGGGAAGTGGTGAAAATAATGTCACCGGGTCTCGAATTGCTATGGCAAGAGAAATTATTGACTTGCGAAAAGAAAATAAAGGACTGAAAGACCGGATAGACGTGATGGAAAGAAAGATGAATCAAGTGCTTACTAAATTAGATGCACCGAAAGAACAATTGTATACACCGGAAATGTATCCGGATACACCGGATAACCATTGGGCTTATCTATACATCCGACAGTTACAAAAGGAAAATCTTTTAGGCGCATTCCAAAGTATGGCGAATAAGACGGAATTCTCTCGTCATGAAATGGCACAAATGATTTATGCGGCACTGAAAAAAGGTGCGCCGTCAGATGATATGATGGACAGAGCATTGAGTGAATTTGAAAAAGAAATCAGAGATGTGAGAGATGCACGTATCCGAGTAGACAGATTGAGAAATGAAGTAAAAGGACAATCAATTGATCGTGTTCGCGTCAATACTGTTTATGACACGAAACAATCTCAAGTTAATCCCTGAGAATACTGTACTGAAAAAACAGTGAGGTGAGATAACCTCGCTGTTTTTTTGTGTTCGTGACAGATATGCATGCATATGGATTTTATGTAAATCCTTTAGTACCATTGACGCGGTAGGAAAGAAAAGCAGAGAAAATAACCGCAAGAGTAAAACGTTTTAGAATATTTGATTGAGATTTATGATATGACATTATTTTTACAATGTGAAGTTTTTATAGACGATTCAATATTTGCTCTTGGTGGATTTTATTTTCTTTGATGGATAAATAATAAGAGAATAGGGACGAATCACCGGTATTTTCGTGAAATACCGTATGAAATAACATAATTTTGTTATATATGTAATAGTTTAATTATATTTGATTACAGAAAATATGATATCGAACATAAAAATTTATTTTATAATATGATTATATTGAATTTATACAATTCATATGGTATGATTGAAAACGTCAGGAAGTAAATCGAATTTATTAAATGGAGGTAAATGAAAATGAAAAAGAAAGTGATTTTAGTAAGTGCATTATTGGCGTCATTGGTAAGCAGCGGTGTTATGGCAGATCAGGCATCTGATATACAAGAGGCTAAGAATAAGGCAGATGAAGCTCTTGGGAAAGTAACTGCTATAGATGGAAAAATAAAGCTTATGGAAAAAGATTTAAATGACTATAACGGAAAAAAGGCTACTTTAGAAAATATGATTCAAAATTATGATACTGTCAAAGGAAATGCAGAGAAAGCGGCTCAGCATGAAGCAAAGATTGCTGAATTGACCGGGAAGGTGTCAGCGGCTGAACAGAAGGTGGCAGCGGCTGAAGGAAAAGTGGATACAAAGTTAGAAGCTTTCCGTCAGGTGGGAGATACAGTAAATAAGATGGCTACGGCGGCAAAGGAGAAAGCGGAGGCTGTAGAGGGAAAGTTTACGACACTTGAGGGGAAAGTAACAACTGTTTCAGACAAGGCAGATTTAGCTGCTAATAAGGTCGGTGAGTTAGAGGGAAAAGTGACACAGATTGATAATACCGTGAAAAGTCACAATGAAGAGATTACCAAAATAAAAGACGGGAATCAAGAGTTTCAAGAAGGCATTGCAGGACAGTTACGGCAGGCAAAAACGGAAACGGATGAAAAAGTGAAGACTATTTCCGGTAAGGCAGATTCAGCTGCTAATAAGGTTGGTGATTTAGAAGCTAAGTTAGTTGATTATGATCAGGTAAAAGAAAAAGCGAACAAGGTAGAGGCATTGGATCATAAGATTGATAACACAAGAACGGATTTGGAAAAGACGATTAAGACTGTAGATGAAAAGGTGACGAAATTGGGTGATCCGGAAGCGCGGATTAAGGAAGTGGAAAAAACTTTCGGAGATAAATTGGCAAGCATGGAAGGGTATACGAATAAAGGGTTGGCAAAGGTGACTGCTTTGTCCGGTCTTCATCCCTTGGGATATGATGCAGCGAGCAAGTGGAATATTTCTGTGGCTACGGGGTATTATAAAAGTGAAAATGCCATCGCTATGGGAGCTTTCTTCCGCCCGAATCGTCATGTGCTCTTGAGTTTTGCAGGAACGGTATCCGGTGGTGATGATGCGTATACCTTTGGGGCATCTATCCGTGTGGGTCGCTCCGGGCATAAGGAAATATCAGGGACATCGGAAGGAATGATTTCTGCGACTGAGTTCTATGATATTATTGGTAGATTGCAAGATGAAATAGCTCGTCAGAAGCAAGAAATAGAAGCATTGAAAAATAGATAATTCCTATCTTTATTTACAACAAAAAGCACGCTCTTTAGGAAGCGTGCTTTTTGTTGTCATGTTTTTTTAGTTTAATTTTTCTAAGTCTTCAATGGCTTTCATGACCTTTGCTTCAGTCACTTCATAGGGGACTTTTCGTAAATCCGGTTTTATCAGAGCATTTTTTACGAGTTCTGTCGGATCTTTGATTCCGATGTGAGCTAATTTATGCGGCAATTGTGTGCGTTTGCAGAAGTCATAGAGTTTATTTCTTTCTTCTGTTTGTCCATCCATGGTAAGGAGAACAAGTACACCCCAGACGACAACGGCACCATGCAGGTATTTTCCTTCATGAGGGGTTCCTGTATGACTGTTGTACAGCGCATGAGCTAAGCTGGAATTGTAATCTTCCGGTACAAGGTTGGAGATGATACCGGTGGAGCAAATAATATTCTGCGTGACATAGTCTACGGCTTTATTAACGGTTTGATTTTTTACTGCGTTTAAGGCTTCTTCGCCATGTTGAAGGAGTCCGTCGGAGCAATGGTGTGCCAGTTGGATACCTAAGCTTTGGCTGTAGGTCAGGGTATCACCGCGAGAGGAAAATACGACTTCATATTGTTTGGACAGTGCATCTCCGATACCTGCCCAGAAATATTCTTCCGGAGCTTCGGCAATGACTTGTGTATCAATGAAGGTGTGGAATGCCGGACGTGTACGATACCATACAGATCTGAAAGCATGGTTTGGGTAGTAATAGGCACCGACAGCTGTGACAGGGGCACAGTTTGAAGCGAGTGTGGGAAATGTAAAAATTGGTTTATTCATTTCTCCGGCTGTCTTTTTGACGGTATCTACAGCGCGTCCTCCGCCGACGGCAAAAATCATATCGGCTTCTTGCACTTCTTTTAGGTTGGCTAATGCATCGGCATTTTCATAGGTAGCATCGTCTCCGTAGAGGAATGAACCTGTGACTTCTAATGCTCCTTTGCAAGCAGAAAGTAATCTTTTTTCTGCTGCTTTTCTTGCTTTGTTTCCGCCGATGACGACAGCAGTTTTTCCATAAAATCCACAAACTTCCGGTACGGCTTCATATGCATTAGAACCGATTGTGTAACTTGGTAAAAATTGATTTTCCATCATACATCCCTCTTTCTTTATTTTTGTACTAACAATATTTTAAACGGCAGATTCAAGATTACCGTTTTCGACAGATAGTTCTTCTTCACCGAAGCGAGGGTTCAGATAATTGATACATGCCCAAGCAAGAGCGGCGCCGGATAAATTAAACCAGACGGAGAACAGGGCTCCGGGAATAACGGCAGCCGGCATAGCAGCAAAGTGAACTTTGGCAAGACCGGTTGCGAGTCCGGAATTTTGCATTCCTACTTCTATGGCTAAGGTGACAGCCTTTTTCCATGAGAGTCCACATACTTTAGCGACTACAAAGCCTAAAAGATATCCTAATAAATTGAAGAGCATAACGACTACAAGAACCAGTCCTAAGTGGGATAAAAGGGCATCTCTGGAGGATGCGACGACACCGGCGAGTATAAGGCAGATTGTCAAAGCGGATATGCCCGGGGTGTAATCCATAGCGAAGTTGGTTACTTTAGGCAAGAATGTTTTTAGTAAAACGCCTAAAGCGACAGGCAGGATGACTATTTCTAATATGGAAACAAACATAGCTACCGGATCGAAATGGATTTCTTTTCCGATGAGTAAAAATGTCAGAAGTGGTGTACATATAGGTGCGAGTAAGGTGGAGGCGGATGTCATTGTGACGGAGTAAGCCAAATCTCCCTTACTCATGTAGGTGATGACATTTGAAGTGGTTCCGCCCGGACAAGTTCCGAGGATAACCATTCCGGCGGTTAGTGCCGGATCAAGTTGGAACAGTCGGGATAGTGAATATGCCAATAGCGGCATGATAGTATATTGTGCGACAGCACCGAGAAAGACATCACGAGGATGTTTGAAAACGACAAGGAAATCTTTATGGCTGAGTGTTGTCCCCATGCCGAACATGATAATCCCCAAGAGAACGCTTAGAACGGATACGCCGCCCACTTTGCTAAGAACCCATGTCCACCAGGATGGTACAGCAAGTCCTAAAAGAAAGAATACAAATGTGACTATTCCAAAATAAGTCATGATCCATTGAAATGTTTTTTTCATATTAAATACCCCTTTTCATAATGATTTAGAATTATACATTGCTATAAATACCAATATCACTTTCCATCATAATCCCTCCTTACCTTTTGCAGTTGAGAGCTTATGTCTGAAAAAGGGTATAAAAAATGCCCCTCATCGAGGGACGGAAGAATCCGCGTTACCACCCAGGTTTCTGAAATTATTCAGACGCTCTACAACGTACCAACATACGCGTTTCCTTTAACGTGGAAATGACGTCAACACTTAATTAATTCAGTGTTGCACCTCAGGGATGATTTTCATTTACGTGTAAATACCGACTTTCACCAAACTCGGCTCGCTTTGTTTTACGTGAGTAAATTACTCTTTCCCGTCAACGGGTTTTCATTTTTTAGGCCTCTTTGTTAGAGGTTAGAATGATTATAATGTACGAAATTTCATTTGTCAAGATGAAAAAAATATTTTTTGGAAAAAATGTAAAGAGTCGGTAGCCGGGTAAGTATTATGTGCTGTGAATGGATATTTTATAAATAAACTTGCGTTTTTCTCCTAAATTTTATATAACTAAGAAGCATGGTGTAGAGGGAAGAATATGAAAAAAGAAAACCAAGAAATATTAACTGCGATACGGTTATATGAAATAAAAGATATAGAACAAATAAGGAATGTAGTTAAGGATACATATACCATTCTTGATGTGGAAACTACCGGAACGATGGGAGATGTGACGGAAATCGCCGCTCTTCGTGTTGAAGAAGGGCAGATGGTAGATATATTTCATACGTTGGTTAAAGCAAAAGAAAAAATTAAACCGGTGGTGAAACAGTTGACAGGCATGACTGATGACATGTTGAAAACAGCACCCGAATGGGAGTATATATATCCGCAATTAGTCGCTTTTTTAGGGGATTCTATTTTAGTAGGTCATAGTATAGATATGGATTTGTTGCATATTTATTTCAAGTCGAAAAGTGAGGGAAAGTCTTTCACATCCGGCCCGTATATTGACACGAATATGTTGGCTCATCAGGTAGTGCCGGATGTTGATGGACGTCAGAAATATTCCGTGCAAGCGCTTTGTGAATGGTTTCAATTGCCTTGTCAATATTTCCACCGGGCGTTATGGGATTGTGAAGCAGAAAAAATGCTTTTTGAAATATTAGTTGAATCATATGGTAAAATAAAATAGAAATATTTCAATTTACTTTTGAGAAAATATAGGATATACTATGAATGTTACTGTGGCGGTGTAGCCAAGAGGTAAGGCAATGGTCCGCAAGACCTGTATCCTCGTGTTCGAATCCGAGCACCGCCTCCAATGCATATAAAAAGGATTTCATGATTCGTTTTGAATGATGAAGTCCTTTTATGTTTTTATGAAAGAGGAAATAGGATACGTGAGAGATAAATAGCACCGGTGAGGGTAATGCCGGAGAGAAGGGTTGACATGATGACAATTTCTGTTGCTAAGTTTATGTGATTTTTAAATTCTATGGCAAAGAGGACAGAATTGGCAGGGGCCGGTACAGATGACATGATGAAAATGGTTTGTGATGCTATGGGCGAAAAGGGATGTCCGATGAATGCCCATAATTTGATAAGGCAAAAAGCACAGAAGGGGCTGATGATAAGTCGAATGAAACAAGCAAGCCAAGCATCATGGTCACCGAAGGAAATATGTGATCGTCGTATTTGAATACCTAATGCCATCATGACCACGGCTACTAAAGCACCGGCACAGCTTTGAAAAATAGGCCATAAAAAGGTACCGCTTAAATCGATATTCAAAGATTTAACTAAAAAGGCGGCCGTTAAGGTATAAATGACCGGCATATGAAAAATGACCATCAATGTATCATGGGGAGATAAGCTCCCTTTTCCGGCTTGATAAAGACCTAATGTGTTTAAAAACATATTCATTTGTATAAGGCAAATAGTTGCTACTGCCATTGCTTCAGCGAAATAAGGGGTTTCTCCGTTGATAAGATAGGGACTATTGGTGAATACAAGAGCTACTAACGCAATGCCTAAATTGCCGGAATTGGAAAACATCGTGCCATTTTTGAGGGCTTCTTTTTTGGAGTTATCCCAATGACATATTTTGGCACATGATGTACTGATAATTCCTAAGACAATCATAAGTGTCAGGGCTAAGAGAAATACATGCAAGAGCGATATATTGATATGTGCAATGCAAATACTGTAAAAAATAAAACAGGGAAGAATGATATAAAAAGTAAGTTTTGTCAGAGCCGCTACATCGAGTATGGCATATTTATCCAGAATGTATCCGATGCTCATGAAAATTAGCAGAGGTAAAATATTGTTGGTGAGAATATTGAAAAGTTCCATGTTACGCCTCCAAGGGATATAGGAGAACGACGCTGAGCGTTATTGTTATCCATAAAATGACAGCAAAACATGCAGGAATGAGTAAAGGATACAGTGATTTTTTCCGTATAAAATGGATGGCAGTAGATTTGAGGATATATAACATGCAGGGAGTGGTGAAAAAAATCAGAGATATTTGTTTAGTAAGGGGCGAAAGTATAGGAATGAAATAAAGAAATACAGCGGTGGCTATCGGTGCAAGAATAAGAGGTATCAGAAAATGAAGCGGTTGGGTTATTTTCTCGGTATCGGACATATAGTTTAATTGGACGCCAAATGTGACGGTAGCGAGTATGATAAAAACACCGGACAGATGAGAGATAACCGGTGCAGTGAATGTTTCTTCTATGGGATAGGACAGCCGGTAACATGCAAAAGCAGCACAAATGGCGTAAAGAGCCGGGAGTGTCAGTAAATTTTTTAGAAAATGAGCGGGCTTTTGATGCTTTTTGAACGTTTGAAGCATTAAGGTAGATAGTTGAATCATGATGACAAGCGAAATAGACACAGTCCGGAATATAGGCAAATAGGAAGTATTATCGTTTGTCACATAGGGATCACGGATACAAATAAATAGAAGTATTACGATTGTAACAAAAGCGCCTTCTTCAAAAATGGAGGGGATATAATTCCATTGGGTTTTGCCAAAAATCATGGGCAGAAGTAATAATAAAAAAATGAAAGGGAAAAATACGAGAATGGATAGTGACGGCAGGGAAAGATAAAAGCCGTAGAAAATATAAACGGGCCATACGACTTTATTCATGACTTGGTTGTACGTATGAGGATCGACATGGAATTTATTCCCTAAAAGATAGCCGGCAGTTGTCATGATAAGTATCGGACAGAGAACATACCATATCAGTGATAAGATATTCATGTGGTTCACCTTTTCTTTCTGTTTTTATACAGTATACAATGAATTTCTTTTTTCCTAAAGGAGATTTTTATTTGTTTGACAAATTAAAGTTTTGGGAGTCCTACCTTGGTTTCCTAAAGAGTTTTAAGATGGGCATGCATCTATGTTTCCTATATGGAATATTTTGGGGGCTGTTTTATGGGAAGTTAAAAGAAAAACCTTCTCCGTACATGGAGAAGGTGGCTATTCAGAAAGAATTGACGGTAGAGGTAAGTTGCTACCATGTTTTTTTACACGTACATGGTAACCATTTGCTCTAACCGTCAGCATTTTTACAGTGGCTAAAAACATAAAAGCAATAGCACTACACCGCTGGAATACAAATGAGCTATAAACGTATCCTATTCTCACATGAGTTTGAAGTATCCATTAAAGTTTGTAGATGTAACGGAAAAGGAAACGTTCTTTTTTTGTTTGTGACGACAGTAGTTGCATGCGAATATTCCGGATGATATTGATGGCAATTTTTCGTTCTTCCATCGTTAGAGGGGTTTCATTGAATTTACTTTTCATGATTAAATTAAGCCACGTATCAAAACCGTTGAAGCGTTCATCCTGATTGACCGTATGACACCATGTATCATAACTTTCTTTTAACGGATAGCCGTATCGTAAGGTTAATCGCATCATGTACGGAATGGTGGCTGCGAAATATTTTTCATTATCTAATGCTTGGTGGAGCATGCGCGGCACATATTTTATTCTTCTATTCAAGAAGTAAATACTAATAAGGAAGATGAATAAGAGAACAAAAATAGGATAAAAGATAGAAGAAATAGATGATTTCTTTGTCGGTATAACAGGTTTTTGCGGCACCGGGAGATTTTTTAATTGATTTGATGAGGAAGATTTTTGCTGATGCTTCTCATTTGGCTGAGAATTTTTTTCCTGTTCTTTTTGTGATTTCTTTTGGGGTTCATTTTTTTGTTCTTTTTGTTTATTTTGTGTGTTCTGAGTGGGTGGAGTTTTTTGTTTATCGGATAATTTAGGCGTTGGGGGTTGGAAGGGATTTTCTCCATTTCCTTGACCCGGCGTAAATTCGCAAGGTTCCCAACCGATTCCGTCTACATATACCTCTGCCCATGCATGGCTGTGCCGATCACTGACAGAGATATGATGAACGCCATCAAGTGCAGGTGATTTGAGCAAATCTTTTTCGCTGACATAAAGCCCGGTGACGTAACGTGCCGGAATGCCGGATGCCCGAAGGAGCATAACACCGGCAGAGGCGAAATAGGTGCAGTAGCCTTCTTTTTGCTTTGTAAGAAAATAATTGATAAAATCGTTCCCTTCAGGAGTTTTCCCGGGATGTGTGGTATAGGTATAGTGGCTTGAGAAGAAATGTCGTATATCTTCCACTTTTTGGTATTTTTCTTTGAGTGTTGTTGCCTGAGATAAGGGGAATATGCTATTGATAGAAGTTTGTATTTTTTCCGGAACGGTTAAATAATGTTTATAAACAAATTTTTCATACAGTTTTTCTCCTGCTGCATAAGTAAGGAAATAAGGGTCTGATGACGTTGTATTTCCTAAAAATGAAAGAGCAGAACCGGTAGGGATTTGCCATAAATAAGTGGAGTAAATTTTTTGCTTATTTCCTTTTGGTGCTCGATCATAGATAAAAATATCAGATCCAAAACTGGCATGATAGGGAATAAAATAGTAAGACGTTTTGCCATACACATCAGAAATGGAAAAATTTCTTTTTCTTGTAGATAAGGGGGCGTTTGAAGGTAAATATTGATTGTATAAAGAAGTGAGTTCCGCATTATGAGAAATGACTTCCATGAGCCATGCACTTTGGTCGTACCACTCACCTTGATTTTTGTCGAAAAGAGGGGATGTATTTTCATAAGCGCTATCGGGCAGTTCATCCCAGTGATTGTCTTTGTATATGGCGCCAATGGTATGACGTATGTAAAGAGGATGTTCTACTTCTTCGGTTTGGATATTGACCACCGTCCGACCGGTAAAGTGAATGCCGTCTACATGACCTAATTTTTTTTCTTCGTCACTACCGGCGTTTATGGTAGCAAAGGCATGCCCACCATGAAAAAGAGAAAGTGCCGGGTCAGTGATGGAGAGAAATGCTTCTTGCCAAGTCGATAAAAATGCCGGCTGATGATAGGATTTTGTCGGATAAAGAAAGAATAAAATACTACCGATGAGAAGTGATATGGCACTTATAAAAACTTGACTCTTTTTATCTGCTATTAAGCTAATTCCGAAAGCGGTGATAAGAAGAATATCAAGTATGGGTGGTTCTATGGCAAAATAAAAATTGAATAAAATGGATAAAAAACCAATGATACTTGCGAAGATACGGATAAAAGGAGAAAATGCAGAAAGTGTGCCGATGTACCAAAGAAAGGCGAAAAATGCATAGAGTGCCATGGTAGGTGATGTATCAGGAAGAAGAGAGTCGAATGTGAAAGATACATCATAGGCTTCATTCCAACGGTCTATGAGAGGAATTAAGGCTGAGTAAAAGCTTTGTTCCATTTTACTTGGCATAGAAAGAAGAAATAAGACAAATAAAATAGGAATTGTCGTAAAAATATATTTTCTTGTAGTGTTTTTTGTTTTTATCAATAGAAAAATGGTTAAAGTGGTGATAAGAAATAATAAAACAGCAAATGCGAAAGCACTTTCATAAGCGGGGGACAAAAGAGCATGGCAAGTAGCAGATAAAGCAAGAGCCGGTAGAGGAATAGTAAAAATTTTCATCATTGTCCTCCTATGGCTTCGAGAATGGCGGATGTACCGCATAATTCGCCGGAGCCGGTTTTATTCGTTGTCCAAAGTCGGATAAAAGGTGACGAGGGCAAATAAGGTGCTTTTTGATTTGTGAAATAAATTACAGGGCTGTCTGACGGACAGGGAGCATAAGAAAGTGCATGAGTACCGCCATAGAGAAGGAATGCATAGAGTTCTTTGAGCCATTCTTCCTGAGTGCGGATAAGAACAGAGCGAGGCGAGTTTTTCTCCGTACACCATAAAAAGCGAAAAGTATGATGTTGATCAAGAAGTGCCATACCGGAAGAAAAAAGCGTATCAAAAAGGATATCTTGATTGCTGTCCGGCGTGTCATAATCTGCGGCCAATGTCAAAAGAGGCGATGTATCTGTTTGCGTATCACGCATATATAAATCATCTTTTCTGGCGGTGACTTTCCAATTCATGAGCTTGATATTATCACCCGGCTCATAAGCAGTCGCACCAAAATATTCTTTTTCCTCTATGATACCTTGGAGTAATGCATGGAGAATATTTCTTGTATGTCCAATTTTTTTAGGCATAATAACCATCGGTGAAAATTCATGTGTATAAGAACGATAAAAAAGATGAAAGGGATCAGTAAAAGAAATAGTAACTGCCGGTGGTATGATACGTCCGGAATTTGTTGGTGTCCATGTAAGGGCTTGTTCGGATTGATTGTATGAAAATGTGTCTCCTTTATTTTTTATCGTGATAGTAAATGGAAGGAAATAAAAGAAACGGGAATGAATGTGAAAGGGGATTCGTATTTCTTGATTACGAAAAGCCTTAGTAGGTGCGTCTGTCGTAACCGTGATATCTTTTTTTACACAAAACAGTAAAAAGAGTCCGGGAACAGGTGTCAAAAGCATAATGATGCCCAAAAGAAAAGCACCGTAAAAATCGTACATAGTCATGAGAAATATAGCGCAAATGACCATGATAAGAAGAGCTGTTTTTTGCATTTAAGCCTCCGTAAGAGTTGGGACAGGAATAGAATGTAAGATGTCATTTAAAATTTGCTCGGTTGTTTTTCCTGTCATGCGTGCATCGCCGGTGAGGGAAATACGATGCCCCCACGTAAAGGGAATAACTTTTTGTATATCATCGGGAGTGACATAATTTCGTCCATCGATGAATGCTGCCGCGCGAGACATGGCAGCGAGGGCCATAGCACCACGAGGAGAGATACCCAAAGAAATATCTTTGTGGTGGCGAGATAAATGAGCTAAAGAAACAATGTAAGCATATAAATCATCAATCATATGAACTTGTTTTACCTCCTCTTGGAGTGAGCAAAGAGCTTCTCCGGTGAGTACCGGTTGAATATCAGAGGCCGGTGTGATTCCTTTTAATATATTTATTTCATCTTCTTTGCTTGGATAACCGATGGAGATACGAATCATAAAACGATCGGTTTGAGATTCAGGTAAATCTTGTGTTCCCGATGAACCGATAGGATTTTGTGTTGCCATGACGATAAAAGGTTTCGGAACGTCATAACTCTTGCCATCGACGGATAATTTTCCCTCTTGCATGACTTCCAAAAGAGCGGATTGTGTTTTTGGTGATGCTCGATTAATTTCATCCGCAAGGAGAAAATTCGTCACTGCAGCACCGGGCATATATCGAAATGAATCAGATGATTTATCATACATAGAAAATCCGGTAATATCCGATGGAAGCACATCCGGCGTAAACTGTACACGCTTGTAATCAAGTCCCAAGGTATGACTAAATGCCACGGCAATGGTTGTTTTCCCTACGCCGGGAATATCATCAATTAAAATATGACCGCCTGCTAAGATAGCAGTCAAAATAGAGCGAAGTACGTCATCCTTTCCACGTACAGCTTTTTTAGTTTCATTTAATACAGTATTGATTATTTCTTTTTTATTCATGTCCATGATGATCCCTCCATGAAATTTTTATTGTTTGTAATAACTGTATTTTACAACGAAAAAAGAGAGAATGCTAATAAGAGAAAATATAAATAATGAATGCAGGGTGATAAATATCGAAAAATATAAAAATAAAATACATTTATCGATATAGATATGGTAAAATGTATATAGGATACCCCGTAGTGTATGGAGGTTTATATGTTGATACAATGGTTTCCCGGGCATATGGCGAAGACAAAGCGGCTGATTGAGGAGCATTTGAAATCAGTAGATGTGGCGGCAGAGTTGCTTGATGCTCGTATTCCTTTTTCCGGAGCTAATCCCATGGTGGAAGAGTTAATCGGTACAAAGGCAAGAATTGTTATTTTGAATAAAGCGGATTTAGCCGATCCGGTAATGACAAAGAAGTGGGAAGAATATTTTCGTAAAAAAGGCGCGTCAGTGGTTTCCATCAGTTGTAAGGATGGAAAGGATAGAAAAAAATTATTGCGCATCATTCGTGAGGCGGCACTTCCCGTGCTTACGAAGTGGAAAAGTCGTGGATTTAAGGCACGTTCGGCACGAGTTATGATTTTGGGTATTCCGAATGTGGGAAAATCTACGCTTATTAATTTTATTGCCGGTGCGGCAATGACACGAACGGCTAATACGCCGGGACATACAAGAGGAAAGCAATGGGTGAAGCTATCTGACGGCTTAGATTTGCTCGATACGCCCGGAGTGCTTTGGCCGAAGTTTGAAGATCAAGAGGCAGCACTGCGCTTGGCAGCCACCGGCGCTATTGCCGGTGATGTTTTTGACGCGCATAGTGTGGTTATTTCCTTATTGGATGCATTGAAAAAGATGGCACCGCAAGTATTAATGGAAAAATATAAATTAAAGGAACTATCTGATGAAGTAGAAATTTTGTTGGAAGAAATAGGGCGGCGTCGAGGGTGTCTTTTGCCCGGGGGAGTCGTTGATTTTGAGCGCACGGAAACGTTGGTGCTTCATGATTTTCGTCAAGGGAAATTAGGTCGTGTCACATTGGATAAGGTACCGGAGGAAAAAGAATGACTATTTCAGAAATAAAAAATATCTTATCTCAAGAAGATGTGCCTGCTGAAGTATTGACCGAAATCATGAATGATGAAAGAGTGGGCGTGCAACATTTATTTCAATCTTATGTGAAAAAGCGTGAACGTGAGGCGGCAGAGCGTCTTCGTGTAGACGATATGTATACGCCGGAATCGCAGTTTTATCATCAAGGTATGACGTATGTAGTCGGGATGGATGAAGTAGGGAGAGGCCCCTTAGCCGGACCGGTGACTGTGGCGGCGGTCATTTTAAAACCGTATACCTTTTTTAAAGGGCTGAATGATTCGAAGAAAGTGTCCCCGAAACATCGAGAAGAGTTAGCAAAGGAAATACGAGAGAAGGCAGTCGATATTTCTATTGTAAGTTTGCCGCCGGAAGAAATTGATGCGGTGAATATTTACGAAGCAACGATGGAAGCTATGTATAAGGCAGTGAACGAGTTGTCCATAGCACCGGAAGCGGTCATAGTGGATGCTATGCCTCTTCATTTTTCTGTACCGACTTTACCCCTTATACATGGTGATGCGAAATCGGCGGCAGTAGCAGCAGCGTCTATTGTGGCGAAAGTGCATAGAGACCATTTAATGGATGAATATGACAAAATGTATCCCGGTTATGGTTTTGCGCAAAATAAAGGATATGGTACGGCAGAACATATTGATGCCATACGGAGATTAGGTATTACGCCTATTCATCGGAAAAGTTTTGAACCGATAAAAAGTATGATTTTAAAAAATAATGAGAATAAGGATGGTTAGTATGAAAGGGATCGAAAATTCGGAATGTCTGCATAACCGTTTAAAGAAAATTATAGGGCAAGTACAGGCTGTAGATCGAGCCATTGATACAGATATTTCTTGTGAAGATGTTATAACACAAATTAATGCAGCCAAATCAGCGTTGCACAAAGTGGGGCAAGTATTACTGGAACAGCACATTCGTACTTGTGTGGCGAAAGGAATGAAAGAGGGCGATACGGAGAAAACGCTATCTGAATTTTCTGATGCTTTTGAGCGATTTTCGCGCATGGTGTGATGAAGGAGAATATGATGTATCCTATTAATCTACATATGAAAGGTGTTTCCGTGTTGGTCGTAGGCGGTGGGCATGTGGCACTTAGGAAAGTACAGAGGCTATTAGAAGAAGAGGCTCAAGTGACAGTTATGGCACCGGATATTTGCGCGGAGTTGGAGAAAATGGCAGAAGAGAAGGATATTTCTTTAAAGAGGAAATATTATACTCCAGGAGATTTAAAAGGGTATGATTTCGTTATTACCGCTACGGGAGTGCAAAAGGTAGCCGAAGATATCAGAGATGAAGCAAAGCAGGAAAGGATTTTATTTAATTCTGCAGATTTTCCTTATGTGGGGAATTGTTTTCTCCCGGCGAGGATTTGTAAAGAAGGATTTATGATCACCGTATCCACTGACGGAAAGTCACCTGCCATGGCGAAATATATGAAAGAACGATTGGCAGAAACGATTCCTGATGGGTATGGAGAGTGGCTTGAACGGGTGACTGTTTTGCGGAAGGAATTAAAGACATATATCAAAAGCGGAACGGAAAGAGAACGCTTTTGGCGCATTGCTTTGGGCAAAGAAATGATGGAATTAGTGAAACAAGGGCAAATAGAAAAAGCAGAGGGGTGTATACGTCGTGATTTTAGCAGTATTAGGACTTAATCATAAAACGGTAAGTGTAGACATTCGTGAGCGATTTTCCATATCGGAAGAAAGTGCAAGGTGTGGTCTGCGTCATATAAAGGAACAAGAAAATATCAGAGAAGCAGTTATTGTATCTACCTGTAATCGAACGGAAATTTATGCCGTGTTGGAAGAAAAACAGGCGAAAGAAACACTTCTTGAGTTATTTATGACTTTATCAGGAAATACAAGCGCAGAGGAAGACTATTTCTTCTTTTACAGAAATGAAGAATGTATTCGCCATTTATTTAACGTCGTGTCAGGATTAGACTCGATGGTGCTTGGAGAAAGCCAAATTTTGAATCAAATCAAAACAGCCTATACCTTAGCGCTATCGGAAAAAGCTACACAAACCGTTTTGAATACACTGTTTCATCGAGCTATTCGCACAGGTAAACGGGTGCGTACGGAGACACGCATATCCACAGCGGCGGTTTCTGTCAGTTACGCAGCAGTGAAAATGGCAGAAAAAATATTAGGATCATTGGAAAATAAAAGTGCGCTTATCTTTGGTGCCGGTGATGCGGCAGAACTCTTGGTGAAACATTTACAAGGTAAAGGCTTAAAAGAATTGGTGGTTACCAATCGTCATCCGGAGAGAGCCGAAGCCTTAGCACAGAAATTTGGCGGACGGACAGTGCCTTTTCATGGCGCAGTAGAAGGAGCAGAGGATATTGATATCTTCATCACGGCTACCGGTGCTACGCAGTATATTGTAAAAGCCTGGGCTATTCGTAATTTGATGATGCAGAGAAAAAATAAACCCCTCGTTGCTATTGATATCGCTGTGCCCTGTGATATTGAACCGGAAGTAGGACATATCAGAAACGTTACACTGTATAATATTGATGATTTACAAGACATGGTAGAACATAATATCCAATTCAGAGCAGGAGAGGCCGAGAGAGCCAAGCTCATTATTGAAGAAGAAATAGAATCTATCAAAGAAAGATTTACATACCTCACTACAAGGCCGGTGATGGTATCGCTATCGGATAAAGCGGAGCAAATCAGAAAAAGAGAATTAAAACGAGCATTAGGGAAACTACCCAACCTGGAAGAAGAGGACAAAAAAATCATAGAAAATATGACACATATGATTATCCGTAAAATACTTCGAGAGCCGATGACACGATTGAATGAATATGCCGGTACAGAAAAAGAACGAGAAGAAAAACAAGCGGTGACGAAATTATTTGGACTGACGTCCGGAAAGGAATGATATCTTGAAAAAGAAAATCATGATAGCCACAAGAGAAAGTCTTTTGGCATTGTGGCAAGCGAAATATGTGCAAGGAAGGATACAAGAGAAATATCCTAATATAGAGGTAGAACTTCTTCCTATCACGACCGAAGGCGATCAAATATTAGATCGAGCATTGATTGATATAGGTGGAAAGGGACTGTTCATCAAAGAATTGGAAGTGATGCTTTTAGAGAAAAAAGCAGACATGGCAGTCCATTCACTGAAAGA
Source organism: Veillonellaceae bacterium DNF00626 (assembly GCA_001553355.1). Taxonomy (GTDB): domain Bacteria; phylum Bacillota; class Negativicutes; order Veillonellales; family Dialisteraceae; genus Dialister. Next base: position 28,643 of record KQ960837.1, on the reverse strand, counting down.
TATGACGGCTGAAGTGCCAAAAGGATTAATGCTGGCGGCGGTGACAAATCGAGAAGATCCACGAGATGCCTTTGTCTCATCCGCATATAAGAATTTAGACGAATTACCGCCTCATGCCGTGGTGGGCACATCCAGTTTGCGGCGGCAAGCACAACTTCTTCATCGCTATCCCCATTTGAAAATAAAAACACTTCGTGGAAATGTCCAAACACGTCTTCGTAAATTAGACGAAGGAGACTATGATGCTATCATTTTGGCAGCTGCCGGATTGAAGCGATTGGGATTGGAAGAGCGCATTTCTTCTTATATATCAGAAATAGAAAGCATACCGGCAGCCGGGCAAGGTGTTATGGGCATCGAAGTGAGAGAAGACGATAAAGAAATACAAGAAATCATTCACTTTTTGCACAATGAAGAAGTAGCATCATGCATTATGGCTGAACGGGCCTTCTTAGGAAAAATGGGCGGTGACTGTAAAGTGCCGGCAGGCATTTATGCAGTACCGGCAGAAGGACATATTCACGTGTCGGCATTTATTGCATCTGTGGATGGGAAAACATTATATCGACGTGACATGAACGGGACAAAAGACAAGGCGAAAGAATTAGGAAAAGAAATAGCTACTCAATTATTGGCCGATGGAGGTCGTCACATTTTAGAAGAATTACATAAATTACCATAAGGAGGCATTATGAAAAAAGGGAAAGTATTTTTAATCGGAGCCGGCCCCGGAGATCCGGAACTTCTCACACTAAAAGGAAAACGTTGTTTAGAAATAGCAGATGTCATTGTAGGTGACTATTTAGCAGACCGTCGTATTTTACGCTTTGCCAACAAAAAGGCAGAATACATTTACGTAGGGAAAAAAGTGGGCAACCACACGATGACACAAGAAGAAATCAGTGAACTTTTAGCACAAAAAGGAAGAGAAGGAAAAATTGTTGCTCGACTGAAAGGCGGAGATCCCTTTATCTTTGGCCGAGGCGGAGAAGAAATACAAGTTCTTCACAAGGCCGGTGTAGACTTTGAAGAAGTGCCGGGAATCTCATCTTCCGTTGCAGCACCGGCATATGCAGGAATACCGGTAACTCATAGAAAAGTAGCTGCATCCTTTGCCGTGATTACAGGTCATGAAGATCCCACGAAAGAAAAATCATCCATACACTGGGACAAATTAGCCGGAGCTGTCGATACTTTAGTATTTCTTATGGGCGTAGGACAAGCCGGGGAAATTGCCAAAAAGCTGATGGAGTACGGAAGAAATCCGAATACACCGGCGGCATTTGTTCGTTGGGGCACAAGACCTTATCAAGAAACATACACGACTACATTAGAAAAAGCAGGCGATGATGTAAAACGATTGAATATTCAACCGCCGGCTGTATTTATTGTCGGAGATGTTGTAAAACTGCGTGACGAATTACAATGGTATGACAATAAACCGCTCTTTGGAAAACGCATTTTGATTACAAGATCACGGACACAAGCATCACGGCTTACCGAAGCATTGGAAGACTTAGGTGCTTATTGCACAGAAATACCATCCATTAAAATGGCAGTACCGTCAGACGAGTGGAAGACTATTGATGAAGGCATTGAACATATAAAAGAATACACTTGGATTGTATTTACCAGTCAGAATGGAGTAGAATATTTCTGCCGTCGGCTGTACGACAAAGGGTTGGACATGCGTGCGATGGGGCATATGAAAATTGCCGTCATCGGACCGGCGACCGATCAAGAACTAAGAAAATATGGACTTAGAGCAGATGTGATACCTAAAGCCTATAAAGCAGAAGATTTATTAGAAGCCATGAGACCTTTATTAACCAAAGAAGATGTTATATTTCTTCCTCGCGCCAAAGTTGCGCGAAACGTACTTCCCGATGGGCTACGAGATTTGGGATGTCGTGTAGACGTAGCAGAAGCCTATGAAACCGTGTGCGATAAAGAAAATAAACAAAAACTGAAACTATTACTGAAAAATAAAGAAGTAGACATCATTACCTTTACCAGCTCATCTACGGTAATTAATTTAATGCATCAAATAGATGGAGAAACAGAACTGTTGAAAGATGTAACATTAGCATGCATCGGGCCAATTACAGCTGACGCTTGCAGACAATTTGGACTGACGCCTCATATTATTTCCGACACCTTTACCATTAAAGGCCTGACGGAAGCCATTAGAAAGGAAGTATGCCAATCATGAAAGTGAATTTATTACGTCCGCGTCGCTTAAGAAAAAACGAAGCCCTTCGGAGTATGGTTAGAGAAAACACTGTTTCCATAAAAGATTTTATCTACCCGATTTTTGTTGTACCGGGACAAAAAGTGAAAGAAGAAATATCAAGTCTTCCGGGTTGCTATCATTTTTCCGTAGACGAAGCATTAAAAGAAGTAGAAAAGGCAGCCAAAGTAGGAATACCGGCAGTAGAAATATTTGGATTACCGGAGTATAAAGATGATATCGGATCATCGGCATGGGACATGACAAGCCCGGTACAGCAAGCGATGAAAGCCATAAAAAAAGAATTTCCGCATATGCTCATTGTCGGTGATGTATGTCTGTGTCAATATACCAATTCAGGACACTGTGGCAAGCTGTGCGGTCAAGAAGTAGACAACGACCCCACACTGGAACTATTAGCCAAAACAGCAGTATCCCAAGCAGAAGCCGGAGCGGATATTATTGCGCCATCAGATATGATGGACGGCCGTATTGCCGCTATTCGTGAAGCGCTCGACAAAGAAAAATATGAAAATACATCTATTATGTCCTATGCCGTGAAATATGCATCCGCTTATTATGGGCCATTCCGTGATGCTGCAAACTCTGCACCGCAATTCGGCAATCGAAAAGGTTACCAAATGGATCCTGCCAACAGCCGTGAAGCCATGAAAGAAGTAGAATTAGATTTAGCTGAAGGGGCAGATATTATCATGGTCAAGCCGGCATTAGCATATTTGGATATCGTGCACCAAGTGCGAGAAAAAATTAATCGACCGGTGGCAGTGTACAACGTAAGCGGAGAATACGCCATGGTCAAAGCGGCAGCAGCTAACGGATGGATAGACGAAAAACGAATTGTTATGGAAAGCATGATGTGCATGAAACGTGCAGGAGCAGATATTATCATTTCCTACCATGCCATTGACGTAGCAAAGTGGTTAAAAGAGGAGGAAAATAATGTTTAATCTCAAAGAATCACAAAAAGCCTTTGACGAAGCAAAGAAATATATGCCCGGCGGAGTAAACAGTCCGGTTAGATCCTATCCGCACATGAACTGTCCGCCACCCTTTATCGCATCAGCCAAAGGAGCGCATATTATAGATATTGACGGCAATGAATATGTAGACTACATCGGATCATGGGGGCCCATGATATTAGGCCATGCCCATCCCAAAGTGATTGGCGCTATACAAAAAGCAGCAGAAAAAAGTACCAGTTACGGTGCGCCCACATGCATTGAAACAGAATTGGCGAAATTAGTCACAGAATTTTATCCGACCATAGAAAAAATTCGACTGGTATCCTCCGGCACAGAAGCCACCATGAGTGCCCTTCGTGCAGCAAGAGGATATACAGGTCGTGATAAAATTCTCAAATTCAACGGTTGCTACCACGGACATGGTGATAGCCTATTAGTCAAAGCCGGATCAGGAGCTGCCACCTTTGGTAGCCCGGATAGCGCCGGTGTCACAAAAGGAACGGCACAAGACACAGTCGTTGTACCCTATAATGATATCGAAACCTTCAAACAAACGATGAACGACATAGGAGATACCATTGCTGCCGTTATCGTTGAACCGGTAGCAGGCAATATGGGCTGTGTCTTACCGAAAGACGGATTCCTTGAAACCCTTCGAGAAGAGACCAAAAAACACGGCACAGTACTCATATTTGACGAAGTCATGTGTGGATTCCGTACCTCACGCTATGGAGCGCAAGGGAAATATCACATCAAGCCGGACCTTACCTGTCTCGGAAAAATTATCGGCGGCGGACTTCCGGCAGCAGCCTATGGCGGACGAAGAGAAATTATGAATTGTATTGCACCGGAAGGATCTGTTTACCAAGCCGGCACTCTATCCGGAAATCCCTTAGCTGTTACAGCAGGACTTATGACACTCAAAGAAATACAATCCATTCCGGATTTTTATGAAAAATTAGAAGAAAAAACAAAAAAACTGCTCACCGGTTGGAAAAATGCAGCTGATAAAGCAGGCGTTCCAGTACAAATTCATCAATCAGGCTCGATGTTTGGAATTTTCTTTAACGAAAATCCCGTAGAAAACTACGATGACTCTGCTGCGTCCTCATGGGAACAATTTAAAACATGGTTCCTGTCCATGCTCGAACAAGGTATTTACCTTGCGCCATCGCCTTTTGAAACGTTGTTTATGGCCTATGCCCATAGTGAAGAAGATATAGAAAGAACCATTCAGGCGGCGGAAAAAGCCATGAAAAAAGTGGCAGAAATAAAATAAAAAAACGACACCGGAGAAAATATATCCGGTGTTATTTTTATGGTCGAAATAAATAATTTATTCGAAGGTGTTTATTGCATTGATAATATAGTGAGATGGTATGTTGAAGCGAAATTATTGAATAGAAATATCATTGGTGTAGATATCAATGATACGGCATTGGAACGATGCAAAGAAAAAGTTGATTTTGAACATGAAGGGGCGAATGGTAGAGTTTATTTGCGAAAAGGGGATGCTCGTCATTTAGATTTTATTTCTAATGATTCTATTGATTTAATTTGTACACATCCGCCTTATGCAAATATTATTTCATATAGTGAAAATACAGAAGGTGATTTATCTTTGTTAAAAGTAAAAGATTTTTTGGCAGAGATGAAAAGTGTGGCAAAAGAAAGTTATCGAGTGTTGAAAAAAAATAAATTTTGTGCTGTGTTGATGGGAGATACAAGGCAAAAGGGGTTTATGATACCGATGTCTTTTGATGTGATGAAAATTTTTCAAGAGGCGGGATTTAAATTGAAAGAAGTAATCATCAAAGAGCAACATAATTGTAAAGCTACGGGGTATTGGAAGACAAATAGTGTAAAATACAATTTTCTTTTAATAGCGCATGAATATTTATTTGTGTTTAAAAAAATATAGAAATTTTAGGCAATAAAAAAGACGAGACGGGATGTCTTCGTCTTTCTTTTTTATTTCTTCTCATTCATTGCTTCGATGTAAGCTTCTTTTGCTTCTTCTTTTGCTTCTTCTGCAGCCATTTTTGCATCTAAGGCTTTCTGTTTTTCAATGGCAGCGTTTACATTGTCATTGAGACGGGATTTTTTGCGAGCAGCAGCGTTTTTATGGATAATGCCTTTGCGTGCAGCAGTGTCGATAATGCTCTGCGCAGCACGTATAGCTTCGTCTTTTGTTTCTGTGTTAGCAGCAGCTACTGCTTTTTTTATTGCACCGTGAATCCGTGAGCGAACTGCAGCGTTAGCAGCTCTTTTTTTGGCATCGGTTTTCATGGTCTTTATATTGGATTTAATTTGCGGCAATTGTTTCACCTCCCGTCTGTTTTATTCATACCATGCTATTTTAGCATGTTTTTTTTCTAATAGCAAGAAAAGCGGATTTTATTTTTTATTTTTATATGAATTATATGACGGGGGTTTGGTTTGTCCGTAGTTGTTATTTTATGTCATTGATTGACAGAGGGGCAGGCTATTTCTATAATAAAAAAAATAATGGAGGGGATAGTATGGATATTAGAGCATTGGTGAAGAAGGAAGAAAAACAGTTAATTTCTTTCCGTAGGTATTTTCATGAGTATCCGGAGCTTTCGCAAAAGGAGTTTCGGACGATGGAGTTTATTGAGGATCGTCTTCATGAGTGGGGGATTGAGACGGTGCGTGTGCCTTCCGGCGGTGTTTTGGGTTTTTTGGATAGCGGTAAGCCCGGTTGGACGGTTTTGATGCGCGCGGATATCGATGCATTGCCTATTGTAGAGGATGCTACTAATTTATCGAAGAAAAAGGTCGCTGTTTCTAAAAATGTCGGGGCTATGCATGCTTGTGGGCATGATGGTCATATGGCTATGCTTTTGACGGAGACGAAGATTTTGGTAGAGCATAAGGAGGATTGGGAAGGTAAGGTTGTTCTGATGTTTGAGGAGGCAGAGGAATTGGGAAAACGTGGTGTTCCTCAGCTTCTTCGTTATTTGCGTGATCATCATATTCATATTGATGCTTGTTATGGTACGCATGTGAAGTGGGATGTGCCGGTGGGACAGGTGGAAATTATTGATGGTAGTGCGATGGCAGGTGCGTATTTCTTTCGGGTGAAAATTCATGGCGTTGGTGGTCATGGTTCAAGACCGGATCAGACACATAGTCCGATTGAGGCTTTTATTCAGTTGGGCGCAGAGCTTCGTAATTATCGGATGATGAGGGTTCCGCCGTCGGAGTGTTTCACTTATTCGTTTGGCGCGGTAGAAGGGGGGCATGAGCCGAATGTGGTTCCGGATGAGCTTGTGTTTGCCGGTACAGCACGGTGTGAGTCGCAAGAGGCAGGTCTTAATTTCCGGAAGGCTTTGATGGATATTGTTCATCATGCTTGTGTCATGACCGGTTGTCGTGAGGAGTTTTTGGAGGATCAGTTCTTCCCGCCTACGGTGAATACGAAGGAGTGTGTGGAAGTCGGTCGTCGGGCAGCCATTGAGACTTGCGGTGAGGATGTCATTCATGAACGTACGTCACTTTGGATGGGCGCAGAAACGTTTTCGATTATAGAGGCTACTTATCCCGGACTTTTCGTATTGACCGGTATTTATGATGAAGAGGTGGGAAGTGGTTATGTTCATCACGCACCGAAGTTTGATATCGGGGAGAAAGGTTTGGTTACCGGGGTAGAAGTGGCATTGTCTTATGTGCTTGCTATGTTGAAGGAAAAGCCGGAGATACGTAGTTTCAAGGCAACTGATTTGGAGAGTATGCTTGAACTTTCTGAGTAGGGAAATAGGGATGGGAAAGCGATGATGTGTGAGCATCGTCGTTTTTTCTTGGAGTGGTGATATTTCTTTGGTAGGGGAAATAGTAATCTGTATGGTATAATGATTAGAAAATAGGGAAAGGCAGGACGGGTAATGAATGCTTTTGTGCAATTAGGAATGAGTCAAATGTCGGCGGATTTTTTGTATCATCGTGGAATTAAGGTGCCTACTTTGATTCAGGAAAGAGCTATTCCGGTTCTTTTGAAGGGTAAGGATGTGGTCGGAAAGTCGGAAACGGGAACGGGGAAGACTTTGGCATATCTTTTGCCGTTGGTGGAAAGAATAAATAGTGAGCGTGGAACTCAAGGGGTTATTTTAACACCCACGCGTGAGTTGGCGAAGCAAATTTTTGAGGTGCTGAGACCTTTGGCGGAGAGTCACGGTGTAGATGCGGTGGATATTATCGGTGGTAGAACGATTGAGAATCAGCTCCGGAAATTGAAGCGTGATCCTCATATTGTTATTGGAACGCCGGGACGTTTGATGGATCATTTGCGGCGCGGTAGTATTCGCCTTGGTGAAGTGAAGACGATTGTATTGGATGAGGCGGATCAAATGTTGGCTGCCGGGTTTAGAGAGGATATAGAAGCGGTTATTGATGCGACGCCGAAGAGGCGGCAGCTTTGTCTTTTTAGTGCAACGATGCCTATGGAAGCAAAAAAATTAGCACATAAGTATATGAAGGCAGCGTGTTATATTGATGTGGCAGAAAAAGCTGTGGCATCGACGGTGGAGCAGCGTGTGTATGAAACAACAAAGACAAGGAAATATGCATTGCTTTTGAAGCATTTGGAGGAGTTTCATCCTTATTTGGCGGTGGTTTTTTGTAATACTCGTGAGGGCGCTCATGAATTGGCGGAAAAACTTCAGTGTGATACGGAGTTAGCAGTGGATGAAATTCATGGTGATATGACGCAGGGACAGCGTAATCAGGTCATTCGTGAGTTTGAAAAGGCAAGGATACAAGTTTTAGTGGCGTCTGATATTGCTGCCAGAGGGATTGATGTCGTGGGTGTCACTCATGTATTTAATTATGATATTCCGCGTAATTTGGAGTATTATATTCATCGCATCGGGCGTACCGGTAGAGCCGGCATGGAAGGGGTGTCTCTGACCTATGCTACGCCGGAGGATATTTCTATACTTCGTAAGTTGGAGCGAACGATTAAGGAAAAGATTACGAAGTATGATGAAAAGGGTGAGGTACGTCGTGTAAAGAAGGCGGCAGTGACAAAATCTGTGGTGCCCGGGATGTATAAGCCTACGAAGAAGAAGGAGCATAAGGCACTGGGACACAAAGGGGCAGATATGCGAAAAAAGAGAAAGAATGACACGGAAAAAGGAAATAGACGGGGGCGTTGGGGTAAGTAATGCTGGTTCGTATCAGCAGTATGAATTACTTATAATTAATCGAATGTTTAGATGAAATATTTTTTCGGAAGTCGATAATTAGGGAAATTTCTATTCATGAATGGTGTTGCACGGAAAAAATATTTGTGCTAAAATAATAAAAGATTAAATAGTCAATTGAATAAATGAGAGTTGTCATGGGAAATTTCGGTGGGAGTCCGGAGCTAGCCCGTAACTGTGAAGTGAGTTTTGCCATCAATGTCATCACGAGATGATGGTAAGGCGATGAACGAAGTCAGAGTGCCATCAATTCTTTAGTTAGTAACTTGCGCGGCATGAGTTTAGATGTAATTGTTTTTTGGATGATTACGTTTATATTTCTTGTGGCGTTTTTTATTTCTCTCCCTTGTGATAAATAATAATGAGAAGATCACAAGACAATCAATGACTGTTTAATCAAGTAAGCTATTATTGGGGGAGGCTTACAATATAGTGAAGTGAAAATATCTTGGGGTAGCACTTCATGAGTACACTTAACAAACAGAAAAGGACTTTGTATGCAGACAAAGTCCTTTTCTGTTTGCTATGAATATTATGGTAAAATAGATGCGAGGTGATTTTATGATACGTGATTTGTCTTGGTATTTGATTTTGTTATGTCCTGTGAGTGCAGTGGGAATTTTGTGGCATACCGTAGCAGCACTTCAGGTGGCATTATTAGTTTTTATAGGGATCGGTTGGATTGTTCCGATCGTGTATCAGTTGTTTCGTTTTCGTCAACGGGGTGAGGATTATTATCGCTCGCGCGCCGTGGCTCATGTGGTGATATGGCCTTCGTTGATTGTATTTTTGACACTCTTTTGTTGGTGCTTGCTTAATGGTTGGCAAGCATTGTATCAGGATTCATATATCTTGTTCGTTTTGGCGGCTTTGGTTTGTATGATTTCTTTTGTTATTTTGTCTGCTTTTGCGGTAGAAGGAGCGGTTTGGTGTTATAGGTATTTGAAGGGGAAATCTGATTTTATTCAATATTGGCTGACAACTGCGTTTTTGAGTGGGGTGATACCTTTTTCCGTGATAGTTGCTCTTCTTCCGGTGATGTGGTATCAAATGAATATGATGGCGCCTTTTATGCTTATATTCTTTTTGGCAGCGGTATTGAAGCAGATTTTTGTTATAAAATTGGTTTTAGTTATGGGGTTTTTTGCTTTTTATTTTTATTTTGCATTGACCGGTGTTAGGAAAAAACGTTTTGTTCAGACGGTGGTGTCTGCTTTGTTTTATGTGGCGCTTGTATTTCTTCCGTCGGTTATTTTTCATTATCTTCCTGTGGATTCGCCTTTTCTTATGGTGGCGGATCCCTTGCTATTGTTGACTGTCCCTGTATTGTCTGATCTTTGTTTGTGCGGCTTGTCTATCTATGGCGGAGAAAAAGTGGTTGCTGTGTTTTTTGATGGGGAATGAAAATTTTTTTTGATTTTTGTTTGACAGGTTATATATGAAGTGGTATACTTTGAACAATTCAAATCGAGGATCAAGAAGAGTAGTGATAATGATTTGGTTCAGGGAGCCGCCGGAAGTGGGAGTGCGGTGCAATAGTTGTCATGAATGGACTTGTGAGATGCGGTCTGAACCGTTTGGTGTAGGAGCCGCCGGGGGTCTCCCGTTATAGGGAATAATGGTGTTGGCCATGAGTTGGACTTTTAGTCAATAAGGGTGGTACCGCGGAATTAATTCCTTTCGTCCCTTCGCATTTGCGGAGGAATGAAAGGTTTTTTTATTATTTTTTAGGAGGGATTGTTATGGAGTCTGTGGTAGATGTATCTAAGCTCATTTTTGTAAAGGCACGAGGGGGTGAGCTTAGGTGGTTGACTATTTCTACTTTGATGCTTGCTATCGGAATGATTTTACATTTGGTGTCTCCGTCGGTGGCAGGGTTTACTCCTAACTGGATGATTGCTACGTATGTGGTGGCTATTTTGCTTACGAAGCCGTCATATCGTCAGTGTGTGGGTATTTGTATGGTGGCAGCACTTATGGAAGTGTTCACGTCTAAGTCTGCATTTCCTTATGGTAATTTCTTTAGTGAGTTTTTCGCATCGTTTGTGGTCGCTTTCTTTGCTCATTCGGTGCCGGCATTAAAAATTGGCAAGTTTGATGTGAAGCCTATGATAACCGGCTTTTTGGCAACTATAGTCAGTGGATTTGTTTTTGTCTCTATTTTGACTTTGGTTATGGGGATTCCTCAGAAGGTTTATCTTTATGCAATGCTCCCGATGGTGGCTTTGGTAGGTGTGGGAAATGCATTGATTACACCATTTCTTTATTTCCCGGCATTTCATTTGTTTCAGTCTTTCGGATATATGAAGGTGTCCGGCGTGAAGAATAGTGATCATAAAAATCTGGTTTTGAAACAATCGGGTGAAGGGGTAATTAGTGTAGAGCATTTGAGTTTTTCTTATCCTTTTTCTGAAGAACCGGTACTTCGTGATATTCAATTGGATGTAAAGAAGGGTGATTTCTTGGTGGTGACAGGGCCTAATGGCGCGGGAAAGACGACTCTTCTTATGGCAATGGCAGGGGCAGTTCCTCATTATTATGGCGGAACGATGACCGGCATGGTTTTTACTGATGGAAAGGCAACAACGCAAACGAGTATTGCTGAATTGGCGTATAGTATCGGCGTGATTTTGTCGGATTATACATCGCAGATTGTGACGCTCACGGTGGGTGAGGAAATGGCATTTACTTTGGAGAATCATGGGTTTTCACCGGAAGAGATTCGTCGTCGCTCAGCAGAAGCTTTGGAAAAAGTGCATTTAGGCGGAATGGAAGGACGTCGTGTGGCTACGTTATCCGGCGGACAGCGGCAGCGGTTGGTAGTGGCGGCTGTGCTTGCCGAGGAGCCTGATATCTTGGTATTTGATGAGCCTACGAGTTCTCTTGATCCGGAAGGTATTGGGGAATTTTATGAAATGGTTGGCGAGTTGAATCGTCGTGAGGGGCTTACGGTAGTGGTAGCTGAGCATCATTTGGAGGCAACTTTGCCATATGCTAATCGTTTTGTTCTTTTGGATCAAGGGAAAATTCTTTGTGACGGGATGCCCGGTGATGTTCTTCGGTATATGGATGAGCATGGAGTTTATCAAGAGGCTATTCCTGATATGTTTCGTGCACAGCTTTCTTTGGAAAAAGCCGGTATTTCTTTTGAAAAATCATTTTTTAATATGAAGGATGCAGAGTATTCGGTAGTTCATGCATTGGAAGGGGGACAGGGACATGTTGGAGCTTAAAGATGTAAGTTTTCGGTATACTAAAAAGGATCCGTATGTGTTGGATGGTATTTCTCTTTCTTTTGGTAGAGGGGAATTTGTGGCGGTGAGCGGTCGTAATGGTAGTGGTAAAACGACAGTGACACGTTTGTTGACAGGTTTAGAATATCCGGCATCGGGAAATATATTTTTTGATGGTATGGATATCACTTCTGAGGATGCTACTATGCGGAGTCGATTTATCGGTTATGTATTTCAGCAGCCGGATAGGCAGATGTTTATGCCTACGGTTTATGAGGAAGTGGCTTTTGGTCCTTATCAGCAGGGGAAACGGGGAGCGGATCTTGATGTTGTAGTGAAGGAAGCTCTTCATGATACGGATTTGACGGATTTGGCAAAAGAATATCCGCGTATGTTATCTCGTGGAGATCAGCAGCGTGTGGCGATTGCTTCTGCTTTGGCTATGCATACAAAGTTTTTGGTTTTGGATGAACCGACGAGCGGACAGGATGGAAGAGAACGTAGTAAATTAGTATCTTTAATGCATCGCCTTTGTGATAAGGGTATTACGGTGATTTTTGTGACGCATGATATGGATATTGTGGCTCGAGATTGTTCGCGCGTGGTGGTTATTGCAGAGAAGAAGGTGGCGTTTGATGGAGCGCCGGAGAAGTTATTTTCAGGGGCTTATAATCCGGAAAGTTTGGGGTTATCTTATCCGCCGTCCGTGATTTTGGGACGTTCTTTACCGGGAGCGCCATATTGCAAAGATATGGATGTATTTTGCCGTACGTTTTTAGCATTGAAAGGGGCGAGTGTTCGATGAGAAGTTTAGTACCGATAACGAAAATTATTTTGACCATAGGGACTGCTGTTTGGGCGCTTGTCCTTCATGAACCGTATAGTCTTTTGATTTTATGCGGGGTAGAAGTAGTATTGCTATTGCTTGCTCGAGCATTTTTTGGAAATATAAAGGCAGTGGTGATGCTTGTGGTTTTCGCCGCTTTCTTGGGATTGGTTGAATATGTAGGCGGCGGCACGAAAGAGGAATCTTATGTAGCAGCGCTTCGCATGCTTGGAATGACTTTGCTTTTTATTTATCTTTTAACGACTACCAAGCTTCAGGATTTGACAACTGCTATGGTACGGCAACTTCGTGTACCTTATGAATATGCATTTATGTTTACTGCCGGGCTTCGTTTTATTCCGGATTTTATATCAGAAAATCGAGAAATCGGAGAGGCGCAGGCTTGTCGTGGGCTTGCGGTGAAAGGAAATTTTTTCCGCCAAGTAAAGCGGTATATGTCTATCGTTAGACCATTGATGCTTCGTTCTTTGGGGCGTAGTGAAACGATGGCGTTATCTCTTGAATTTCGAGGGTTCGGCGGTAAGCAGAGAACATTTATGGGAAATGTGATACCGAAGTTGGGCGATTATATGATGCTGGTATTGGTTCTTTTGGTGACAATAGCGATTATTTACGGAAGAGTTCATTGCGGATTTTGATGGTGATTTGGTACAATAGGGACGGAGGCGTTTATGGAACATAGAGAAGGTATTGAAAAGTTGCATGCTCTTGGAAATCAGGAGACAAAGTATGCATATGATTATGATCCGTCTGTATTGGAGAAGATTCCCAATAAACATAAAGATAATGACTATTTTGTGAAATTTAATTGTCCGGAGTTTACCAGTTTGTGTCCGAAGACAGGGCAACCGGATTTTGCGACTGTATATATTTCTTATATTCCTGATGAATATATTGTAGAGAGTAAGTCGTTGAAGTTATATCTTTTTAGTTATCGTAATCATGGGGATTTTCATGAGGATTGTGTGAATATGATTTTGCATGATTTGGTTCAATTGCTACAACCTCGATATATGGAGGTGTGGGGGAAGTTTTTACCTCGTGGCGGTTTGTCCATCGATCCTTATGCGAATTATGGTAAGCCCGGTACAGATTGGGTGGAATTTGCTCGCTATCGATTGCTTCATCATGATTTGTCACCGGAAATGGTACGAAATAGATAATAAAAAAACCGATTCCTTTTTATGGGAATCGATTTTTCTTTTATAGAAGGTCTGCCATTAGTTGGATAAGTTCTTGTTTTTGACTGTCGGGATACCATTCTATGTGAAGTGGTCGATTGATAATTTTCCGAAATGTTTCCGTGATTTGTTTGGTTGTGTATTGGTAAATGTGAAGGTGATTTCCTTTTAGGTATACGCGGAGATTTAAAATTTCCTTTTTTGTATTTCCTATGATTTGCGAGATGGATTCATCATATCCGGCATCTAAGGCTTCTGCTAAAGCGAGAATACAGGAAATAGTTTTGACTTGGATGAGATCTTTTTCATTTAGAATAGATATTTCCGGTATGGATTTTAGTACTTTGGCAGAAAAACGATGATGAAAGGCACAGGTGACGGCGCACATGATTTGTTCTTTGTGCGTCCATCCGTAAATTCGTGCGTGAGAGATCATGTAAGTGCTGTGTTTTTCATGATTGTAGTAATTGATGTATTTTCCTGTATCGTGAAGTAAGGCAGCAGTATAGAGAATATTTCTTACATAATTCGGAAGTTGTAATGTTTGTTGCCACTGGTCGAAAAGGGAAAGTGCAAGCGCTGTTACAAATCGGGTGTGTTTATCATTTTCGTGAGGAAAAGTATTGTAAAAGTTTCGGGTGGAAGAAATAAGCATATTTTTATATGTTTCGCCCTTCGGGTCATAAATGGGGGCATACCAGTGGTAGAATAGACCTTCTCTAAGACCACAACCGGAAATAGTAATATATTTTGTTTGGGTATATTTTATTAATTCTCCTATAATAAGAGCACCGGCGGTGATAATGTCATTCCGTTCCGGTGAAAGTCCCGGTATCTTCCGGCGTTCTTCCAGCGTACATTGGCTGATGTGAGTGATCAGAGGGAGAAGATTTTTGGCGGATATTTGGTATTGATGCACTTTCGGTAAAGGATAGTTGGTTTTTCTTTGATAAATTTTTCCTAAGTTTCGTACTGTGCCGCCGATGCCAATGACCGGAAGTTTTGCTTTAGCAAGCCACGGAATTTTTGTGAATCGTTCTTTTATATAGTTTTGTATATTTTTTATAATGGCAGGAGATACATGTCCCCCTGTTTTGAATTTTTCCGTTAACGTAAGTGCACCGATAGGAATACTCACGGAGTGTATACGTTTGTGGTTTTGCACTAAAGATATTTCTAAACTGGCACCGCCTAAGTCAAAGAGTATGAAATCAGACATGGGAATCGTGTGAAGTACACCGATAAAGCCTAAAGCTGCCTCTTGTTTCCCACTGACGATTGTCATGGGAATGTGAGTGAGAGAACGAACTTTTTTGAGAAAGGATGAGCCGTTGTGAGCATTTCTGACTGCTGCTGTGGCAACGGCGATAATTTTTATGACTTGGTAAGCGTCAGCGATATGACGATATACTTGTAGACAGTGCAAAGCTCGCTCTTGGGCATGTTCTGTGAGAAGGGGCGATTTTAGTGTCATTCCTTCAGCTAAGCGAATGGGTTTCTTTTCTTGGTAAATGAGACGATAGACGCCGTCTTTAGAAATTTCCATGATAATGAAACGGATGGAGTTAGAGCCTAAGTCGATGATGGCGATACGGTTCATAAATATTTCCTTTCTTTGTGCAACTATCTTTATTTTACAACGAAAGTGCTGTTGTGCATAGAATTGATAGATAGATTGATTTTTTTATTTCTTTTTTACCATTCTCATATATAATATATGTATAATACTATATTTTTAAATAGTTGATGAAATGAGGAATGACTATGACAGAAAAGAAGGCTTCAATGTATGGAGTCATTCATATAGGCTCTTCCAATTTATCCATGAAAATTGTTTCTTATGCGGCTATTGATGATATTCGTGTGATTGAATCGGTGCGGAAACAAACATCTTTTGGTGAGGAAGTATTTCTTAATAAAAAATTATCTTTTTCTTCCACTCGTCGCCTTTGCGATATGCTTCGGGGGTTAAAGCAATTGCTTGATGATTATCAAGTGACGGAATATAAAGTGTATGCTACGGCTGTGCTTCGGGAAGCGGAAAATTGTCTTTCTGTATTGGATCTTATCCGAGTGAATACAGGATTTATCGTACAGGTCGTTGATATGCCGCAGGAAATATATTATAAGCACTTTTGGCTTCAATACGGTATGAGAAAGATGTGTCGTGATAAGAAATATGATTTAGGGGAGAATCTTCTTTTTGTGGATATTACATCCGGCTGTGTGGGATTTACTTTATGGACAAAAGGGACTTTGACCTATCAGCATAATGTCCATATAGGTACGCTTCGTCTATTGGAAACATTCAAGTCAAGTCAGCGAGAATCCCAGGATTTTCCGCGAGCGATGGAAGAATATATTCATGCGATTATGGAACCGCTTTGGGGTGCTGTTAACAGTTATCATCCGTTATCTGTTATATTCTCCGGGCGCGAAGCAGGAATTATCATAAAGCTAATGCAATTGCCTGTGGGAGAAGGAAATATCACTGAAGTTAATCCGGATGTGTTCAGGAAGTTTTATAGTGATTCAGGATTTTTATCTATGATAAATCAACGTGATGAAAAGGTGATTGACGAATGGCAGTCGATGACTATATGGCCATCCATTTATATATATAAGGAAATAATTAATCACGTATCGACCAATCATATTTTAATATCCGGTATTTCCTTTGTGGAAGCTGTGACAGGTTTTTATGGGGCAGAAAAGCATAAAGAAAGTGCGATTTTATACATGCGAGGGCAAAATTTAGAGCTTACTCGTGCTATTGCCAAGTCGTATTACTATGAAACGGCACATACGAAGGCGTTAGAATATTACAGCCATATGATGTTTTCAGAATTAAAGAAATATGGTGGAATTACTGATCGAGATGAATTTTTACTTCGTATGGCTATTATTCTCTATCAAATAGGGAAATATGTGAATTTACTCGATTCATCTCTTCATGCATGGAATTTAATTAGAGGGACAGATATTTTTGGTATTTCGGATAAAGAAAAAGATATAGTGGCGTGTATTGTTTATTATGACCATAAAGGAATACCGCAAATCGATGAAAAACCTTATGCCGTTATATCAGATATGGCAAAAATAGTTGTACTGAAATTAATTGCTATTTTCCGTTTGGCGCGTGCTATGGATATTTCGAGGAAACAAAAAATGAAAGATGTGATGGTACGAATGTCGGGGGATTGTCTTTTGATTGAATATGACAGCGATGAAAATACCGCGTTAGAACGATGGATATTTGAAAAGAACAAAGAATTGTTTGAAAATGTATATGGTGTGGCAGTGAAATTGGAGAAACGATAATATGGATACAGATGTGAAAAGTTATCATTACTATCTCAATCGGGAATTATCATGGCTTGCTTTTAATAAACGAGTCTTGCAAGAAGCGGAAGATCCGGGGAATCCTCTGCTTGAGAAGTTAAAATTTTTAGCGATTACTTCATCTAATTTGGATGAGTTTTTTATGATACGTGTGGCAGGGTTACGTCATCAACGGGATAATCATGTAATGAGCCGTGATATTGCTCATATGACACCGGTGGAACAGTTGGAAAATATTTCAGAAACTTGTCAAAAATTAGTGGCTAAACAATATGTATTATTTAAATCTCTTGTGGCGGCCTTAGCGAAAGAAGGCATCTTTTTCGTAAAACCTGAAAGTTTAAATGAGGAAGAAAAAAAGTGGCTCGAGAATTATTTTGAAAGGGAAGTATTTCCCGTGGTTACACCGATGGCGGTGGATTCTTCGCATCCTTTTCCGTTTTTGACGTCCAAAAGTTTGAACATTGCCATGCTTCTGGAGAGAAATGAACGAGATATGTCCATTGATGAGGAAAATGATATTGACGTAAAAACCGCTGTTGTTCCGGTACCATCTGTGTTGTCAAGAATTATTGCGATACCTGCTACCGGAAACGAAAAGAAATTTATTTTCTTGGAAGATGTACTTATGCATTTTGCTTCGCGCTTTTTCATCGGTTACGATTTACTGGAAGCACATACTTTCCGTATTACTCGAGATGCCGATTTGTATATTGATGAAGAAGATGCGCGGGATTTAGTGGTGGAAGTGGAAAGGCAACTAAGGAAACGGCAATGGGGGCAGTCGGTTCGCGTGGAATTTGAGCGGGGAACAAGTCGTTTTATGCAACGCTTTATGACGCAAGATATGAATCTTCGGAAAGAAGATATGTATGAAATAGATGGGCCGATAGATTTAACAGTGTTTTTTGCCTTTTATGACATCAAAGGTTATGATTATCTGCGTTATCCCGAAGCGCATCCCCATACCCCGTGGAGTATGCTGCAATTTAGTAATGATAAGAATATATTTGACATGATTAAAGAAAAAGACTTACTGGTACATCTTCCCTATGAGTCTTTTGAAGAATCGGTAGAAAAATTTTTATTTTCTGCCGCTATTGACAAAGATGTGTTGGCTATTAAACAGACGCTCTATCGAGTAAAATCCTCCGGATCCATTGTGCAAGCCTTAGAAAAAGCCGCACAAAACGGTAAACAAGTAACCGTACTTATGGAAGTGAAAGCGCGTTTTGATGAAGCGAATAATATACAAATGGCACGGCGATTAGAAAAGGCCGGTGCTCATGTAATCTATGGGTTGGTAGGACTTAAAACACATTCTAAATGTACATTGGTAATTAGAAGAGAAAAAGAAGGTATTCGGAGATATGTGCATATTGGGACAGGAAATTATAACGCATCGACGGCGAAACTATATACGGATTTAGGGATACTTAGCGGCAGTGATAAATTAGGAAAAGATGCGTCTGCGTTCTTTAACCTGCTTTCCGGTTATTCCGATCCGCCCACATGGCAATCCTTTATCGTGGCACCGATTAATCTAAGAGAACAATCAATGGCGATGATTGAAAGGGAAATAGAATATGCCAAAAAAGGAGAAGAAGCTCATATTATAGCGAAAATGAATTCGCTCTTGGATAAAGGAATTATTGCGAAACTCTATGAAGCTTCACAAGTGGGAGTCAAAATAGAATTGATTGTACGGGGCATTTGTGTTTTAAAACCGGGGATTCCCGGGATTAGTGAAAATATTTCCGTTCGCAGTATTGTCGGGCGTTTCTTGGAACATAGTCGTATTTTTTGGTTTAGAAACGGCGGTCGAGAAGAAATATATATCAGTAGTGCCGATTGGATGCCGAGAAACTTGAATGATCGTGTAGAACTCATGATTGGTATAGATGATATAGATATCAAACAGCGGATAAAAAAGATGTTGGATATAGAATTGGAAGATAACCAAAAAGCCTATATCATGCAGCCTGATGGGACATGGATCAAAACAGCGGCGGAGGAAAATAAATTATGTGCTCAAGACTATTTCCAGTCATTGGCAGAAAAAAGAATAAGAACAAAAGAAATGACATTAGCTGAAAAATTGGTCCATTATATACCTGTTCGATGAGAGATAAAAACGTAAATAGAAGCAATATAAAAGCCTTATGGAAAAGACGCATAAGGCTTTTGTTGTAAAAGGGTAATCAAATGCAAAAAGATATCGAAAATGAAGATTTTTAGGGAATGGCAAACATATAAACGAACAAAATAAATATTCTTTCCCACTTTTAAACAAATTCTAATGATTTAATGACGGAGGAAAGGGAAGAAATGGGTCGAAAAAATCCCATAAGCAAAAATGCAAAGAGTGAGTGAGAAGGAATGCGAAATTATTCTTTGGCTAAGTCAAAATGTGATAAAGTCATTTTTTATGGGAATTAATTTTTACTTCTTTTTTCACTCAAAATGATAAATGTCTATTGGTAAAGGACAACATTGACAATTAACAAAGTGTGAAAACAGACCAAACAAAAGAAAATATTATATATTTCTTGAGATGGATAAATAAAGTCCGTTGCATTTTACGAGAGGGGTAAATTTCAAAAAATCAATAAATATAGTGAAAATAGCGTAAAAATAAATTGTAAACTCACCTAAATTTGACAAAATGTCCACCTATGGTAGAATAACGACCGTGGGAGAGGTGAACATGAAAAAATTAGCTTTTGAAAAAATAAAAATAATAATTTCCTTATTCCTGACATTTGTTCTTTGTTTTCTTTCCGCATCAGCTACGTTTGCTGATGCAGTGACTTCTCAATCGAAAGTGAAGAAGGTAATTGTTTATGATGGTTCTAAAAAGAAAATCATAGAAACAAAAGGCAGTAATTTTGGGAAAATATTGAAAGACTTGGAAAAACCTTTGGGTACTTATGACAAGTATTGGACTAGTACCGAGTCAGTAGAAAATGGTTCTTTGCTTTATGTAGAACGTGCTGTCCCTGTAACTGTGGTAGAAAATGGAAAATCTAAAGTCATTTATACTACGCAGCAAACGGTGCAAGGTGTTTTGAATGATGCCGGGTATGATTGGCGATCTGTCATGTCAACAGAAGATGCATTGACAAAAGTTACGCGGAATATGGTGATTCATGTAGTGCCTTATACTGTGCGCACTGTGGAGCGTGTAGAAAATGCACCTTGTGAATATGAACGTTGGTATGATAGTTCTCTTGGCGCTGATGAAACAGTAATTGTTAAAGAAGGAACGCCGGGAAAACGCCAAGTGGAAGTGGAAGAATTTCTTTCTGACGGAAAGGTGATTCGCAGCGGAATTATCAAAGAGGAAACCCTTGAAGAGGGTACGAAAGGAATTATTCGCACGGGAAATAAAGAAGGTACTGTAGGCTGGGTAACGACAATGAATGCTACCGCTTATCATCCGTCAGATGGAAATGGTCTTGGTATCACTGCCACAGGTACAAGGGCTGGTTATGGTACAGTTGCTGTTGATCCCAGTGTGATTCCGTTAGGAACAAGAGTTTATATTCCTCAATACGGTGATGCTATTGCAGCAGATACCGGTGGAGCCATTAAAGGGAATAAAATTGATCTTTGTATGGAAACGTTTGAAGAATGTTATAACTTTGGCAGACAAGATGTAGAAGTGTTTATTGCTTATTGATGATGAGTGCAAATGGAATTTTATATTCTGTTTGCACTTTTTACATGCTATAATAAATTGACTGGAGGTTTTATGCAGACAATTTATGCAGCGATAACAGTAGTTATCCTTGATCAATTAACGAAATATATGGTAACGAGTTTCTTTGATTTGGGAGAAACATTGCCTTTGATACCGGGGATATTTCATTTGACGTATATCATTAATCCCGGTGCAGCATTTGGGATATTTCCTCATCAGAGCGCTTTTTTTCTGGGTATTGTAGTTCTCTTGTTTGTGGCTTTTTTATGGCTGCGAAATAAAATTCCTAAAGAACCTTTTTATTTTCCTTTGGCAGTAGGCTTTCTTTTGGGCGGTGCTTTTGGAAATGCTATTGACCGCGTACGCATACAGGGTGTGATAGATTTTTTTGATTTTCGCATATGGCCCATATTTAATGTGGCAGATATTGCGGTGTGCGTAGGTGTAGCGCTGATAATTTTTTATTTTTGGAGAACGAATAATGATTGATAAGGATTATGTGGTAGGCGCAGATGATGAAAAGGTTCGTCTTGATTGTTTTTTGACGGAACAAACCGGTTTGACACGCTCAGAAGTACAGAAGTATATCAAAGCCGGTAAGGCTCTATCTGATTCCGGAAAAGTGCTTCATGCGAATTATCATGTATCTGAAGGAGAGAGAATATATTTCTCTTGGGAGCTAAAGAAGGAAGATTCGTTGCTTCCTCAGGAATTATCCTTAGATATTTTGTATGAAGATGATGACATGATTGTGATTAATAAAGCAAGGGGCATGGTGGTTCATCCCGGTACGGGGAATCCTGATGGCACGTTGGTGAATGCTTTGCTTTTTCATTGCGGAGATGCTTTGCGTGCTGTGGGTGATCCGGAAAGACCGGGTATCGTTCATCGGTTAGATAAGGATACATCCGGAGTAATGGTGGTAGCAAAATCACAAAGAGCTTTTCCTGTTTTGCAAAAAGAAATAGCTGACCATGTGGCACAACGGCGGTACTTGGCATTGGTGCATGGGCAGATGGAAGGAAATCAAGGGGTGATTCGTCTCCCCTTAGGGAGAAGCTTAAAAAATCGAATGAAAAGAGAAGTGCAACCGGATGCAGGGAAACCGGCAGTGACGCATTTTCGTGTGTTGGAATATTTCCCTAAATATTCGTGGCTTGAATGTCAATTGGAAACGGGAAGGACGCATCAAATTCGTGTTCATATGGCATACATAGGACATCCGGTAGTGAATGATCCACTTTACGGAAGAAAGAAAGATGATTTTCCCTTGGAAGGCCAAGCGCTTCATTCCCATACTTTAGATTTGGTTCATCCCATCACTCATCAAGAAATGCATTTTGAAGCACCATTACCAAAGGAAATGATCGCTTGTCTTGAATTGGTAAGATAAACAAAGTTTGACAAGGATAAAAATTTGAATTATGATAGGAACACTCCGGGGATGCACCGGTTTCGACAGGAGAATTTGTGTCATAAATAGCGAGTCGGGATTCCATTTACCCGTTAAACGGTGGACAAACATAAACGCAAAACAAGATTTTGCTTTAGCAGCCTAATCTGCTAATGTCCCCTGACGTTTTCCTATGACGTCAGGCTGACATCAACCAATAGGATACTTGCTTTGGGCGTTCGGGACAAAGTAGGGAAAATAATTCCGAAATCGGTAAAGGTAGTTTGCTCTTGTACGGTACTTTACTTAAATTTCAAACAATAGCTGCACTCGGAGAAGTTTATGTGACAATCTTTTTGGACAGGGGTTCGACTCCCCTCATCTCCACCAGACGTGAATAGACGAAACGTAGGTGGAACTTATATTCGTTTTTATATAGCTACGACATGTAGCATGACCGCTCTTATCGGGCGGTTATTTTTATGAAAAAATAGAAGTCGTTGAATTGACGATTTTCGATATAACAGATATAATAAAATACAGATATAAGATTATGAATAGGAGGACATGTATATGATACAGGTGATAAGTGGAACAGGAAATTTTGATGAAGTGACAGCTAAAGGAAATGCTGTTGTCATGTTTAGCGCACCGTGGTGTGGTTATTGTCGTCGTCTTCATCCGATGGTAGAGAAAGTCTCCGGTGAAATATCTATACCTATTTATGAAGTGAATTGCGATGACGATAAAGAATTGGCAGAACGATTTGAAGTAGAAATCATACCCACATTGATATTTTTCCGTGATGGAAAAGAAATTGATCGAATCATCGGCGGCGGTGATGTGGGATATCCTGAATTGGTTAAATTCATTGAAAAGAATACGAAATAATTTTTGCGATAGAGACTTTAATGGTAAAGAATACATATTTTCAGCCATTGAAGTCTCTTTTATTTTGATAGGGATGGGAGTAGAATACGAGATTGGGAGGGATCACGATGAAAGATATGATTTCAGATATTAAAAGTAAAAAACCGTTGGTACATCATATAACCAACTATGTGACAGTAAACGATTGTGCGAATGTAACACTTGCCATAGGGGGCGCACCGGTGATGGCGGATGCCATAGAAGAAGTAGAAGATATGGTGGGTATCGCATCAGCTTTAGTTATTAATATAGGTACATTAAATAGTGTAAAAGTGAAGTCAATGATAATGGCAGGACAAAAGGCCAATGAATTAGGGATACCGGTTATATTTGATCCCGTTGGATGCGGTGCAACAGTATATAGACGAGAAGTGGCACGGCTTTTGATGGGGAAAATACATATGACAGTGATTCGTGGTAATTTGTCGGAAATAATGGCTCTGGCAGAAGAAAATATTCACATGAAAGGCGTTGATGCCGGTAGCGAAAATATTTCTCAGGTGAATGATTTACTCAAAAATTATGCGAAACAATGGAAAACCATATTGGCAGTCACGGGTGCTATTGACAAAATAACTGATGGTCAAAGACTGACAGAAATTGAAAATGGATGTAAAGAGATGGGCACTGTTACCGGGACAGGTTGTATGTGCACATCGTTGGTAGGAACTTTTGTGGCTGCGGCAAGCCAGGATGCTTATGATGCTACTGTAGAAGCTATTATGACAATGGGCATAGCCGGAGAAATTTCATGGAAACAAAATGGAAATAAAGGTCTTGGACATTTTCACATGGGAATTATTGATGAAATAGGGAAAATGAATATAAACACATTGAAAGAATGGGGACGCATTCATGAAATATGATAAGAATTATGAATTGTATTTAGTGACAGATTCTTCTTTATGCAAGAAATACCCTCTTGCTCATGTAGTAGAAGAAGCCATTCAAGGCGGAGTAACTGTCGTACAACTTCGAGAAAAGACAGCCGATACAAGAACATTTTATCAACAAGCCTGTCAAGTTAAAGAAGTAACAGATGCTTATCATATTCCTTTGATTATCAATGACCGCTTAGACATCATGCAAGCCGTTGATGCCGCCGGTGTTCACTTAGGGCAAAGTGACATGCCTCTTTCTGTCGCACGAAAAATAATTGGGGAAGAAAAAATAATAGGTATATCTGCCTCGACAGAAGAAGAAGCACAGAAAGCAGCAGAAGAAGGGGCAGACTATTTAGGTGTAGGCGCTATATTTTCGACAGACACAAAAAAAGATGCTACTGTTATTTCCCTACACACACTGCAACAAATCAAGGCAAATATAGAAATTCCCATAGTGGCTATTGGCGGAATCCATCAAGATACCTTATTGAAGTTAAAAGGAATAAATATAGATGGAATTGCTGTGGTATCCGAGATTATGACTGCCGATAAACCAAAAGAAGCAGCAAGGGCGTTAAAACATATTTTTTATTCCATTAAATCAATTTGACAAAATGATAGCATATTGCTAAAATACAATTAACTATATTGTAATTAATTAAATTGCAATATTAAATCGGACAGTCACTCAGAAAAATCCTGGCAGTCAACAATATTTTTGATCGTTACTATGAAGAAAGCTGCGGCTTCCGAATGCCAGGTACCAATTACAGCGTTTCTTACCAGTATCGATTCTAGGAGGTTGAGCACATGCGCAGTACAAAATTCTTCTTCTGTCTTCTTTTCATGGTAGCAGGCATCATGTTTGCCGGATGTAGCAACCTGTTCCAACCGGTATCCCCCAAAAAAGATGTGTCCATCACTATCACAGATGCCACCGGCCGAAAAGTAACTCTTCCCAAAACTATTAAAACCTACGCCCTCAGTACCTTTGACCTGATTAACTTTATTATTCCCCTCAAAGGAGAAGCAGCTTTTGAAATGCTGGTTGGTGTCGGCGATTCCGGCGGCAAATGGAGTTATGATAACGTATATGAAGCCAAATTCCCACAATGGAAAGACAGATGGACTGTTATTTCTCCACACAATGCTCCCTTCGATTTGGAGGCCATTCTTGCCAAAAAGCCGGACGTTCTCATCGTCAACTCCGCCATGCAGGCTCACCTCCATGCATTGGATATAGAACCGCAACTCACGAAAGCCGGTATTGCCCTTGTGCTGGTAGATGTCCCCCAAAATGTAGACCGCTCTGCCCAGGAAACATATACGCTGATGGGTAAGATTTTCAATGAAGAGGAAAAAGCGGCAGAGGTAAATGCATTTTTGGATAAACAGTTTAAAGTAGTCAAAGACGGACTTGCCAACGTAAAAAGAAGTAAACCTCTTGTTTACTATGAAAAATCAGGCACCGCCGAAGTGTACGGTCCATCCAAAACAAGCAAGACATCCGGATGGGGTGCCCTTATTAACTATGCCGGCGGAGACAACCTGGCAGATCATGCTGCCGGAAAATCCATGAAAGGCGGAGTTATGATTGATCCGGAATTTGTAATCAACGCTGACCCTGATTTCATTATCCTTTCCGACTGCAGTCGGATGGGCATGGGGTTTGATTTACAGGCACCGCAGCCGAATCGTTTCAATATCCTTTTACGTCCGGGCTGGCAGAATATTAAGGCCGTTAAAAATAAAGAAGTCTATGAATTTCATCATGAACTTAACCGTACACCGTTCCTCTTCTACCCGGTACAGTGTTTTGCTAAATCGTTCTACCCGGAAGCATTCCAATCTCTTGATCCGGAAAAACAGCTCGATGAATTTTACGACAGATTCATGCTGATAAAAAGGACGGATGGCTTATGGAAAATCAAAATGGAATAGCCTCCGTAGAAAAAGCTGTTTTTATATACCGCCAGATTGTCAGAAAGAAAACAGTTGCTCTTACTGCCCTTATTGTAGGCACTCTTCTCTGCTTTTTTCTGAATGTTGTCATAGGGTCTACTACAATTCCACTCTCAGCGGTTTTATCAGCTCTTGCAGGCGATGAAAACACAACTCTTCACACCGTAATATGGGACATCCGCCTCCCGATGGCATGCATGGCAATCCTTGCCGGTGCAGGTTTTTCCATCTGCGGTTGTGAAATGCAGACCATTTTAGGAAATCCTATGGCAAGCCCTTATACACTGGGAATTTCTGCAGCAGCCGCTTTCGGCGCCGCAGTAGGAATCATTCTGGATATCAATATTCTGGGCATACCGTCAAATCTGCTTGTCACGGTCAACTCTTTTTTATTCGCCCTGGTAGCCTCTTTTCTAATTTATCGTTTTTCCGCCTGGCATCAAAGCAAAAGACATTTAATTATTCTTTTCGGCATCGCTCTTAATTTCATTTTTCATGCATTCACCATGTTTCTTCAATATATTGCCGATGAAAATAAATTGCAAAGTCTGATCTTCTGGAGTTTTGGGAGCCTGTCAAAATCCACCTGGGAGAAAACAGTCATTCTTGCCATTGTATTTCTTTTCACCTTTTTCTTTTTTCTCCATCACTCATGGAAACTCACGGCTCTTACACTGAATGACCAGAAAGCACTGAGCCTGGGAGTAGATGTTTACCAGCTGCGCTGTCATGTCATCATACTTGTCTCACTGCTCACAGCAACAGCAGTCTGCTTCGTGGGAACCATCGGATTTTTAGGCCTTGTCGCACCCCATCTTGCAAGAGGACTCACCGGGGAAGATCAGCGTTTCCTGCTTCCGGTTTCCGCTCTCTTTGGCGCTTTTATCCTTTCTGTGGCCTCCATGCTTTCAAAAATCCTTATTCCCGGAGCACTTCTCCCGATTGGACTCATTACTTCTTTTATCGGAATCCCTTTCTTTATTATCCTCATCTTCAACCAAGGAAGAAAAAGCCTATGATTACCACGAAAAACTTATCCTTCGCTTATCCGGGAAAATCTCCTGTTTTCAAAAATCTCTCTCTTACATTCAAAAATGAATTCAACGTAATCATAGGCCCCAATGCCGCCGGAAAATCCACATTCCTGAAATGCCTTTTTCACCTGCTTTCTCCATCAGGAAGATTCTTTTACGGGAACCGGGACATTACCAACATAACATTAAAAGAACGAATCGCACTCATGGCTTATCTGCCACAGGAAGAAGTTTCATCCTTAAACCTTACGGTTTTTGAGACAGTTCTTTTAGGCCGGTTGCCCTATTTAAACTTGCATATCACAAAAGAGGATGCAACATGCGTCATGAAGATATTAGAAACACTCCACATAAGCCATTTGGCACAGACCTCATTTTCTTCACTCAGTGGCGGCCAGCAGAAATTAGTGTCTATCGCACAGACACTTGTTCGAAAACCGAAAGTGCTTCTCATGGATGAGCCGACAAACAGTCTTGATCTACAAAAGCAATTGGAGCTGTGTGAAGTAATAAAGGAAATTACGCGACATCATCATATAGGGTTTGTCGTTGTTCTTCACGACTTAAACTTAGCCGCACGATTTGGAGACCGGGTCTTCGTATTTGACGGAAACGGGGGAATCTATAACCAAGGCTCTCCGGAAGAAGTATTTACGGAAAATATGCTCAAAGATGTATATGGCGTCCATGCTGAAATCAAGCAGGACCAGACAGGCGTCCCTGTAATCATTCCGCACATGTCCGTCAGAACCCTCGATGAACATATACCGGTATAACACTGCTATCACCAGTATAAACAAGGCTTCCCATCCACCCTTCTTACAAATCGTTCGGTGGAAAAGACGGCACTTCCTTGACCACGGCATGCACTGCATTTTTTGAATAAGCTGTATCACTTGCTTGTATAGGCAATAAAAACAGACACCGCGATGAAATTATTTTTCCGCAGTGTCTGTTTTTATTGCCTACGCTTCCGCTTCATCCAGTTCTTTTACATAGGGTTTTATGTCAATCAGGCTGCTTCCGTCAACGGCATCCAGCCCGATTACAAAAAGTCTGTTCTTTTCTCGCCTTACCAGCTTGACCACGCATAAATTGATGGGATTCGGCCGGCGCGGCGAACGGCAGGCAAATACGCCGTAAGGTTCTTTTGCCCAGGGCGGCACTGTTTGCAGGGCCGTGCGGTCAGCTTCGTGGGCAAAATATAAAACCACATAATATCTCCTTTCATCCACATGAAGCAGTGCTGCTTCATAAGCCGGAAAGATTTCAAGCTCACAAGATTTATCAGAAAGCTTTCCCTGCCGCGGCGCTTCTTTTACTGTTTTGTAAGGACTGTGTATTTTCCCTATTTCTTTTAATTCCATTCTTCCTCCTTAAGGCAAATAGAAATCATTACTAAATTGCAATATTAAATCGGACAGTCACTCAGAAAAATTATGTAGCGGATGAAAGTCGAGCAATTTGCTGTTGGAAAGAACGTTTCTTTGTGTTAGAATGCTGTTGAGATATGAAGGATACCCCTTTCAGCAGATATATTGGTCAAATTCATCTTACTACAGGTTTTTCTGCTTGTATTTTTATGTGTCCGATTTCATTTTACAATTAACCAAAATATAATTTGCTCACACAGAGTGAGAAAAGCATGTTGTTTTTCCCGAAAGCTAAGTAGAAATTTTACGAAATAATGGTTTCATCC
>KQ960836.1 GCA_001553355.1 Veillonellaceae bacterium DNF00626 | reverse complement strand
TTGAATTTACCAATTCTAATATCTCCCCCTATATAATCTTCCGCTTCCAATCCTTGATTTTTATGTGCGTAGACAACCGTGGTATTTCCGCTATATTGATCTATAATAATTTCTTTTGGTGTATTCTGATGAATAACCCCTTTATCTCCATAAAAGCTTGTCAAATGACTGGCTCCAATCTCATTTCCTCGTCCGCCTTTATTTTCATGATACCAGTTAGCCCCATCACTCAGAATCATGTGAGCTTCACCTTTTTTCAATCCTACCAATCCTGTGAAATAGGAGTTTCTCGTATTTAAAGCCATTCCGACAATTCCACCATCGCCATAAGGACTTCCTTCTGCTATGACATTTCCCTCTATTTTCACATCATGATGCCTATTCTGTTCTTTAAATATCAGCTTCTTTTTTCGCTTTTCTCCTTCTTTAACTTCTATTTCTTCTCCTTGGCTATTAATAAATATTCCTGAATTATAAGAGGCTAACAAGCTAACTGCCTTGTCTCCCTCTGCTTTCATATAGCCCCCTCCGATGGTAACTGTACCATTAGCTGCTTTAACAACGGCTACTTTTTTAGCTATCGCATTTATATTCCCTTTAATACTAATAATGGATTGTAGCCTTCTACTAATCTTAGGTAAGGGCTCTTTTCTATTTTCTCCTTCTGCATAAATTAAAGGACCTTGATTATAAGATTCATTTTGAATATCCAATACTCCGTCTTCTACATTTTCGTTAGAAATAAGTAATTTTGATTGTTCATTATTATATGATTGCTTAACATAAATAGCATTCCCTGTCGCTTCTTTCCCGTACAAGTGAATTTTCATTCCTTTTATATTTTTAATCTCAAGATTTCCAACTACATGAAGCCCGACTCCGCTTATATTCAATTTATTTGATTCTACATCTAATGTCAGTTCATGTCCTTTCATGTCTATATAGGCATTATCATTTTTTATTGGCATGCTATCATTTCCCCATGCAATAGCACTATACTCGGCAACTCTCGAATCAGTGGATGCCTGTGTAGTTTTAACTTTTATATGCATATCAACCGGTATGTCATAGTAATGTGTAGCAAATTCATCACTATCTATCTTCGTATAACCTTTATTAAGCCAATATTTATTTTTTATTTCCATTCCATCTTCATTAATTGCTTGATTTGTTTCTATATTTTGTATTAGTGTTCTTTCTACGTTTGTTTCCGCGCCTTCACTTGATGCCATAACCTGATAACTTCCTGCCATTAAAAGAGTGACTATAC
>KQ960835.1 GCA_001553355.1 Veillonellaceae bacterium DNF00626 | reverse complement strand
TCTCGAGCTCGGAGGCGGAAACGGGGCTCCCCTGGATGTGTTCGGGACCCTCGTGCTTCCTCTCGAGTGGAGACGGGTGTGTCGGGAACTTCTTGAGTTGCAGAAAGGGTGTGAAGGACCCTTTGGAAGTTCCAGGGGTTAGATGTGATTAGCCTCGAGAAGCCTCATCGGAAATGGGCCTCATCTCGCCTGGAGGGCAAAACCTCCTGGATTTTCTCGAGTTGCGGCAGGTGCTCTCGACATACGACGGGGCCCTCAGGGACCCGCTCTGGTGGCCTCAGGAAAGGCCAGTCCCCATGCGAGTTCCTCGGGGGCCTTTCGGAATTCCTCTCCCGCTGATGCCGGGGCCTAAGACCTTGTGTGAACTCAGGGCCGGAACCTGAGGGTTCCTCTCCAGTGCTGACATGGATCTTGGGGTACTTCTGGAGTCTCCCCAGGGGAGTCAGTCCTCGTCTCGAATGCGGGCATGCACTTGCGCTTTCCTCCAGAGCGGTAGCAGCAGTGTCACGCAGTCCGCCCCGTGGAGCAAAGGATCTATGGTTTTCCCTCGAGTCTTTCCCACGAGGCTTTCCCACGAGGCTTTCCCACAGGGCTGTCCCACGTGCACACGTGGTGGGAGTCGATCCTCGGCTTGAACGTCAAGGCAGTGCAGGGAAAACAGGTTCCTCTGGAATGGACTGACACATCTGGGGGACTCTTGGAATGGTGGCACGACCCTGGAGTTCCTCTCGCCTTTCCTGTGGAGAGCGCCTCCTCTTGAGATGCGACGGGAACGCCGGGAATTCTTTCCCTACGAAACAGGGAAAGGATCCCTCATCTCGAGCT
>KQ960834.1 GCA_001553355.1 Veillonellaceae bacterium DNF00626 | reverse complement strand
CTGGATGCAGGAATTCGATTTGCCTTCTAAAAAATTGAATCACATAAAAAGAGATATTTCTAAGGAAATAGACAAATATAGTAAAAAAGTTAGGAGGTGTTTTACCGCATGTAAGTGAAACGGATATTTTCAATACTAAGGGAAAAGTAAAATTTATTTTATAGTTAATCGAGGAGGAAATATGAGTTATTACATGAGTCATAAACAAATGAAAAAATTAGCTGTAGGTATAGTTACTCTTTTAATGGCAGGCGGATGTCAAGCATCAGTATCAGCTGATACATCAAAGGCGATTGTAGGAGGGGAAACAACACTGACCGAAGATCGAGTTGTTGATGTATTAGAACCTGCAGCACCAAGAAGATCGTATGCCGGAATATTTAATGAATCAGCAAAAAGCCCTACTGTTTTAGATATGGCAGGACATAGCCTGACAATCCAATCATTTGTTAAGAACGGTGGAAAAGAAGAGGGAGTTGCAGGACCTATTGGTATTTTAGGGATGCAGGGGTCAAAAATAGAAATTTATAGTAATAAAAATCAGCCAAATGCACCTAAGAGTACGATTACTATCCATGAAGTGGCAAAGTATAGCGATGCTGCAGCGCAAGGTGGAGGTCAATTTGGTGCTATTGGTATCAAAATGGGAGATACGTGGCGTAATAAACCAAGTACGGCAAATATTGACACAGATGTGGTTATCGAAAAATTATTAGGGGGAACATGGTATGCCAGAGGTATTGAGGTATATGGACCTGTTACTTTAAACATCAAAGGAATATTTAAAGTAAATCCGGGAGCCATAGGAATTTTAAAACCGAAAAGTAGAGATATATTTGCAAGTGCTATCTTCTTTAGTGAAGATGGGGGAAAAATAAATATTCATACAGTGGATATAGATGATTCTCAAAAAAATACGTTACGACGTGGGATTTATGCAGCTAACGGAGGTGGAAATAATTCGGTAGCATCAATACTTCACATTGGTGGGGGAGTTTTTAAAGTAAAAGAAGATGCGAAGGGTGACTATTATCTTATGGATTTAGGGAAAGACGCCCGGGTTTATTTCAATACTAATGAAGATGGAACTGCCGTAGGTACACAGACCGCTGATTTACAAGGAACTATTTGTATGAATGGGGCTTCAGCGTATATTGGACTGACGAATAACTCTAAATGGAGAGGTGGTGTCACAGGGAATGGTTCACTGAATTTATTCCTTGCAGACGGCAGTGAATGGGATACCACGAATGGTGGCATGGGAAGTACCATTTCCCTGCTTAATGGTACCGGAGGCGTGATTCGACAAAAAGATAGCGGTAAATTAACCATTAAAAACTATAAAGGAAATGCATACCTTTACTATGCCCATGAAGGAAAGGGAGAAGAAACAGCAGATTATAAAGCGGGAGATACACATATCGAAGCAGCAGAAGCCAATTCGACCATTAAGATTTTTACGGATGCCACAAATATAGGTGATGCGACGAAAGCCCTTAATGCTGTTGTCGGTAAGTTGTATTACGCACCTAAAGATAAAAACCTTACGGCTCAAGCCTATATAGGAGAAGGCCTTCTGACAAATTCTATTAAAACAGTAGGACAAAATATTTTATGGAAAAGTAATGGACAAGGAATGAGTAAGGATGCGTATGCAAAGGAGAAAAAAGAAAATAATATTGATATAGAGATGAGTAAAGATTATTTATCAAGAATTAATATGGAAAAATTAAATACTTTTGGTGCTTTTTCGCAATTTACAGTCCTTACAGAAAACTTATCAGGTGACAATGATGATGAATTTGAGACAGACGAGGGAATTGATGGATATTCTGATATAGACAATTATTGGGTGAAAAATGGGTGTATAAAACGAGGGGAGAGTTCATATGACATAAATAAAAATACAACTATTAATAGTAAAAATGGTTACAGTATTAGTTTTTATAAAGATAATCAATATATTGATATGCATAATCATCGACTAACATTGAACTTTCAATCTACACCGGGTTATCGAGATAGTGGAATTTTGATATCTTCAAATAAAGCTGTGATAAAAAATGTTACAGATCTTAATATAATGATAAGCGGACAATCAAAAACGAAGCATGGTATTTTTGGTAGCGAAGGTAGCTTAACTATAGAAAATACGGGAACGGTGAAATTTAGAAATACAACATCTAAATATGAGGAACCTATTTTATTGGAAAGTAGAGATAATAATTCTGCTCAATTAGATATAAAGGGATTAGTTGATTTGGAAAGTAGTCAAGGCCCGGTTGTAAAAGTAAAAGATGTAAATGGAGATGTAAAAGTAAATTCTTATGTTTCCATAGGTGGTGGCATAATAAAAGCCATTGAAGATGATAAAGTTAATGAAGATGATAAAGGTGATAAAGCTAATAAAATGAAAGCATGGGCAATACAAGTAGGGGCACCGGAGTCAATTTTGCAAGATAATGAAGTTTGCTCAGTTTTTATTAATAGTAAAGATAATGGAAAAGGAAAAGTGGTAGAACAAGACGTTAAACATGATGTAAAAATAGAAGGAAATGTGGCACTTTCTTATGGAGCTAAAACCTTTGGTCTTGCATTAAATACGAAAGATTCTTATTTTACCGGACTTATTAGAGTGCAAAAAGGTAAGGCACATATGATTTTAAAAAATGGAGCAGTGTGGAATCATGAGAGTAAAGGTGTATTGAAAGGTGTATATGGCAGTATTGGAAATAGTAGTTTGAATACTTTTGATGGAGATAAAGGGTTTATTCATCAGAATACATCAAAAGAAATTATTATAGATCAATATAGCGGAAATACCACGGTTGTCTACACACATAAAAATCAAGGATTGGAAGCAGAAGATTATATAGGGGGAGATATTAGAATTGGCAAATTCAAGAAGGGATCAGTTATTACTGTTTTGACAAGCAATGAAAACATAGATAATTATAGTAAAAGAATAAGAACAATTTTAAAAAAGAAAATACAAGTAGAAGGTGATCTTGGCATAGAAGTTAAAGCTTCTGAGGGGCTTTTAACGGCACCACGAAATTTCTTTACCTTGTTTATAGATCGTTCCGCGCTACAAGAAGATTCGACGGAAGACCCGAATATTCCTGATTTTAAGCTTAGTCTGGAAGGTGCTAGTATTACAATAGGTCGTAGTGCGTTGACAGACGCAAAGGTAGATTGTAATTTGTATTTTGGGGCGGAAAAAGCAAATCTTCAAAAGTATCCTGAACAGAAA
>KQ960833.1 GCA_001553355.1 Veillonellaceae bacterium DNF00626 | reverse complement strand
CCCGAGAGCGGAGAAAGTAAACGTATGGTGCAATCTTAGACGTGATAAAACCGTTGCAGTCATTTGAAATTCCGGAAGAATCGTATTCATGCATTTGAGAAAATCAAAAAAGCGTAGACCTTCTCCGCACACGGAGAAGGTGGGCAATTCCGTAGGAATTGACGGTAGAGGTAAGCTTGCGTACAACGAGTTTTTTCTCACGCACGTTGTAACAACCTGCTCTATCCATAAGCATGCTTAAAGTGACTAAAAGCAGTAGCACTGAACCGTCAAGGTACAAATAAAATAATGACACCCCATTTCCATCGCATGCACCAAGCCATACATACAAAAACACCCTCATTAGCATTGACTGCCAAAAAGGATGTTTTATCATCATTTGATTCACAAAATAAGAAGGGGACTGCACGGGCATTTTAAGCTAACACCCATGCAAATCCAAGAAGCACGCCGGATCGCGTAAGCGTACTTCCCTATCACAGAGATTTCTCCCTTGATAGATGTTTTATACAAAAACGTCCGCCCGGCTTTATGAGCCGTACAAACTAACCAAAAAACGAAATAAGAAGGGGGCTGCATGGATATCTGTCAGGCGAAGCGACACCCATGCAGTACCTTACATCACATCTATTTCTTTAAATTGATCAATACCTCTTTCACTTGCCGTTCCAATTCTGCAATGCGATTATTCGCTTTTTCGATACGATCCTGATTTTCCTTCTCCAAACGATTCACCTTATCCTTCAAAGATGAATTTTCCTTCTGAAGAGCCTCTATTTGTGCCTGTGTACGTGCATCCTGTTCTGCCAGAACATTCTTCATTGCCTCATGTTCTACACTGAATCGTTTTAACATACTTGCTATAGCCTGCCTTGACAAATATGTCTGACTTCCGGATCCCGATCCTACTTTGAATGACACTCCGGCATTCATCATACTATCACCACCGGTGAAAGAACCACCGATAGAGAAAAGCGTCGTAGCATTCGGACGATAGAATGTGCCTACTGCCATCGCATGAACACCTTTATATGTACCATACCCGGCAGAAACATCAAACTTACTCTCCGGATCATAATCAAGCGGACGCAAAGCCGACAAAGCCGCATTCAATGCATCACCATTCCGAGACTCTACCGCCAACTTACCTACTGCCCTACCTATCTTATCCGTATTCCCTGCCAAAGCCTTAAGCTGTGCCACATTCACCGCATCACTGTCTTTTTCCCCGGCTTTCACATCGGAAATCACCTGATTATTGGCATGAAGTCCATCCTTATCCAGATACACCTTATCATTTACCTTGACCGTATCTGTCGTGACAGTTTTCGCAGTCAATGACTTAATAGAAACATCATCTTTGAGCGATACCTTGACCGTATTATTATCTTTATCAATAGACGTAGAAATATTCTTTCCATCGCCCACTACATTAAGCTGCGCCTTAGAACCACCCGATTCTACATCAAAAGTTTTCTCTTTCTGTGTGGTCTTATCTTTTTCATCAGTTTTTACCGTAAATTTAGACATTCCGGTATTTTCCGTCAAAGAAATAAGCGTATACGTCGTTCCATTTTCCGCTTTCGTTTCCGCTTTCAGCCCCTTACCAAATACCATATTTAACTGATCAAGACGCATAGAACCGATAGGTGTTGTTCCCGGTATATTTGATGTCCCATCGACAGAACGCGCTCTTCTTCGTCTTCCCACTGCGCTGCTTTCTTCCTGAGCTTGGTAAATATGAAACTTCGGTGCTGAAGCATTTGCCCAATCCATATTAAATGTAACTTCAGTATTATTTATCGTTGCCGTGATACCGTTTGTTCCCTTAAAGGTCATAACCGGAGTTGTTCCGTTGGTAATATTAGTTACCTTTGTTTCCAACTTTGTCAAATCGGCACTCTTCGCATAAGCACTCAAAGCGTCAAATACTTTTCCGCCGGTGACGAGATTGGTATTCCCGGTTGC
>KQ960832.1 GCA_001553355.1 Veillonellaceae bacterium DNF00626 | reverse complement strand
ATCAGTAGTCTTTGCGGCTAATTGCCATGAATCCATCTTACCTTTTACGATACTGTTATTACTTAAATCGACATTCGTGATCTTTATCGTCGAGCTGTTCACCGCAGAGGCCAATTTTTCTTTATTTACCGTCATGGATAACCCTTGTTCTTTTGCGGCCGTGGAAATAATACCGTCTGCATCACCTGTAATAGATAATTTTTGCGACTTTAAGTTAACCTTGCCCGTACCGCTCGTACCGCCAAAGTTCAAATCTTGGTTAGCTAATCCTTGTTGTGCCGCTGCACTAAGTCCGATAGTTACTTTTGTACCGGTTTTTGTCTTTTCTGCTGTTACTTCTGTATTTTCGTCTTTGGATACAAATTGAAGGTTCGGTTTATTATCCTTCGTCATCGCCATATCCACAGGCTTATTATTAGCATCACTTACAGTAAAGCCCGTAGAAATATTCGTAATCA
This sequence comes from Veillonellaceae bacterium DNF00626, assembly GCA_001553355.1. Taxonomy (GTDB): domain Bacteria; phylum Bacillota; class Negativicutes; order Veillonellales; family Dialisteraceae; genus Dialister. Next base: position 132 of record KQ960832.1, on the reverse strand, counting down.
CCGTATTACCTGCATTAATGTTATTCACTACATTATTTGTAATATTACTTGCTAAACTGTCTATATTAATACCGTACTTGATCGTGTTTCCGTCACGACTTACGGTCAGTCCTTTATCTGTGTCTGCGTCAA
>KQ960831.1:35844-51486 GCA_001553355.1 Veillonellaceae bacterium DNF00626 | reverse complement strand
GGATGAAACCATTATTTCGTAAAATTTCTACTTACCTCACCATCGGTATTATGGGATTCACTGTATTAATAACACCACCCATATATGAAGTACAGGCTTCTACATTATCCAATGTGCTGTCTTCCATACTTTCAGGCGCCGGCACTTATGCGGTTATTGATGAGTATATGAAATATCTCAATGACACAGAGGAAGGCCGAACAGTTTATTTTAATACGATGAAGCAACAATATGGTGTATCCACGGACTCTTATTACACGTCACTGTTGGAAGGTATTATGAATAATTTATCCATAGGCGTTTCCACCATAGATCCATCTATAAATGATAAACCCTACCTATATTTTCTTAACCCTGACAACCGATTCAACGCAGCTTGCGGGCCGGGACATGTAATAACTGTGAATCAAGGAATATTCAACTTGACGAATAATATAGATGAAGTGGCTGTCGTTTTGGCTCATGAAATGGGGCATGGGCAAAAAAATCATGCCGTTAAGGGAATGCGGAAAAAAATCGCTAATATCGTCGGTGCTTCGGTACTTGCTAATGCCACCGGGAATTCGGAAATCACTCGTGCTATTTTGAATATCGTGGTCACTCAAATAAACAATGTACAAATCACGAAAGTGGATGAATGGGAAGCAGATAATTTAGCCTTTAATTATTGCTATCATGGTGGTTTTAATCCCGGTGCCACTGCCGCTCTTTGGCAAAGAGTCATCGAAAAAGAAGGAGTCTATAAACAAGATTTTATAGGAGAAATATTTTCTCCTAATGATCATCCCGCTCCTGATGAACGACGTGATAATTATGAAGAAAAATTGACTGAACTCTCCAATGGTCATGTGACGATAAAAGAAGATTCGGATATGATACAAATTAATGGTAAGGATTTCATTGCCCCTGCCGCTTTAGATTCAATGAGCAGTGCTGAAAGGAAATATTTAGTCATGGGCAAGCTGGCAAAGGCTTATGCCGACGAAAATAATGACATGGATATCTATGTAAAAGAAGGCACAGTCATGCTTGGTAATCATCCCATCATCACCCCGGTGGCCGGTGATTTAGATCCGGCAGATATCGCAGGCATTTTAAATGACATCATATAAACATCATTCAGCAAAAGTATACAGGAATAATATATTTCAAAAATGCTTGTTTCAATATGATGACTTTCTCCCATTGAATACAACTTCATCTGTATATTTTCTTTGAGAGTCATTTAAATTCACCAAGTTTGGGATACAAATACAATTTTTATCATGTACACTAAATAATTTTCATGAAAATGATACATTTCATGCACAAAAAAAGGACATCTTTCGATGTCTTTTTTTGTGGCGGAGCGGGAGGGATTCGAACCCTCGCACGGTTACCCGTCTAACGATTTAGCAAACCGTCCTCTTCAGCCACTTGAGTACCGCTCCCTATAACTGACTTTAGTAAGAATACACTATTTCAAGCTATTTTGTCAAGTTTACCGTTTTTCTAAGTAAGTGCCAGCTTTTACTCCGTAAATTTTTGACACGCAATAATTATACACTTCCCACACCATTAAAAATTAATATTTGTATATAGCCACAACCAATTTTACCATAGTTATCATAAATGATCCGTAATTTACTATACTGAAAGAATCGATATGACTCATTTCTTTTTACACCAACTTATTGTACACAATCTGAATATAGTCCTTTATCACCGGCACTTCATTTACCAACGGCTTTTTTTCCAGAACGAGGGAAAGCAAATCGCTAACAGGGTGAATGATTCTAATCGTCCCAAAAGCATGGCTATGGAGATAATTATTTTGGTGTATGCCGACATGTCTGCCCAGTTGCAAGTGGCGCCAAATTGACCTAATGCCGGGCCTGTGTTACTCATCGCGGCTATGGAGAGGCCTAATGCGTCGGAAATGGAAATATATCCATCTACTGTCAGTAAAATGGCGCAGATAAAAATCGCTCCGATATAGAAGAAAAAGAAGCCGAATATAGGTAGTAGTGTATTAGTGCGATATGTAGTATCGCCTATTTTGATCATTCGTACTTCTTCCGGGTGAATCCGTTGGCGAAGTGTCATGTAAACGGACTCGACTAAGAGAATCAGTCGTGTCACTTTAAGGCCTCCGGATGTCGATCCGCCACATCCGCCAATGATCATTAGGAGAAGTAGCAGGAAGCGTGAGAAGGCAGGCCAGTTGTCAAAGTCTGCGGATACGAAACCGGTCGTAGATGCTACTGATCCGGTTGTGAAAAATGCTTCTATAAGGGCTTTTTCTCCGGAAAGAATACCGGACATCATCACATTTAAAAAGATAAGAAGTGATGTGCCTATCCATAAAAGGAGAAATACGCGAAATTCTCTGTCTTTGAAAAGGATCCATCTATCTTTTTTCCATGCTGCCACATACAGACCAAAGTTGGCAGCGGATATGACCATGAAAAATAGTATGGCTATTTTCAGCCATCCGTTATTGTAGTATGCCACACTTTCATTATGGGTGGAGAATCCTCCGGTGGCGATGGCAGACATGCTATGGTTTATCGCATCAAAGGGGGTCATTCCTAAGAGGAAAAATATCAGCCCTGCCAGTGCTGTCAGGCAGAAATATACTTTGAATAGTGCTTTTGCCATTTCTTTAATTCGAGGAACAGTGCGATAGGAGGTCGGGCCTGTGCTTTCTTCGCTCATCATCGGCGTCATTTCTTTCCCGGATGGCGGAAAAAGTGCCATAAATACGACAATAATGCCCAAACCGCCAATCCAATGTGTCAGGGATCGGAAAAAGAGAAGGCTTTTTGGAACTTGATTCAAATCAGCAAAAACTGTCGCTCCGGTGCCTGTCAGTCCGGAGACGCTTTCTGTCCATGCGCTCAGGGGTGTCAAAACACCGCTCCATACATAGGGAAATAGGTATATAAAGGAAACAGAAATCCACGCCAGAGCTGTCACTGCAATGCTGTCTTTTATTGTCAATCGTGATTCTACATGTCTTTGCCGGTGCAATATCACCGCCGGAAGGAAGGCCAATATCATCGTCCATAGAAAAGGCGTAAGGGATTCTCCGTAGTATATCGCTACTATCAAGGGGAAAATAAGAAGCAAACCTCCCCATAAAAGCAATCGTGCCAATAAGGTAAAAACTGCATGAATATTCATATTTCTTTCCTATCCTTAAAGTATGAAAGCACTTGTGCTGATGCGGAAGATACTGTGATAAGGATGACCTTGTCTTGTGCTTCCAAAACGGAATCGCCTTTGGGAATGTAGGCTTTACCGTTGCGGACAAATGCGCAAACCAAAACTTCTTTGGGTAACCCGGCTTTGGCTAAAGGGATACCAACTACGGGTGCTCCGGCAGGTAGACTGATTTCCATGGCTTCTACTTCTGCCGATTCCAAGAGTGTAAGGGATACGATTCCTTGTCGCCTGATATAGCCCAATACCTCACCGGCGGCTAAAAGACGCACGGACAAGGTGACATCGACTCCGATGCGTGTCATTAGATCCGCATAGGCTGAGCGAATGACGCGAACAATGGTTTGTCTCGCGCCCAAATGTTTCGCCAAAAGTGCAATTAGTAAATTCAATTGTTCATCTTTTGTCGTGCCAATCACGACATCTGCGTCAGCCACACCTTCGCGTTCCAAAAAGTCCATATCTGATCCATCACCGCACAAGACAGAGCCTTTCTTCAAGCGAGCCGCCAATTCTTCGCAGCGCGTCCTATTTTTGTCAATCACTTTCAGTGCTATGTCTTCTTTTTGTAATAAAGATACTAAAGCTTGACCTGTTTTACCGGCTCCTATCATCATCACCCGTTCCGGTTTGCGGATACGTCTTTTCGTCACATACCGCCCCAGTTTTCTGATTTCTCCCGGTTCTCCGACGAAATATACTCGATCCATCGGCAAGAGGCAATCATCTCCATGGGGAATCATCATCCGCCGATCGCGAACAATCATGGCTGCCAATACTGATTGCGGTAATTCTAATTTTTTTAAAGGACAATGCACATAAGGGGAATCCCATTCCATCCGAGTTTCAAAAAGGCGAACTGCCCCATTGGCAAAATCTTCCACGTTCAAGGCTGCCGGAGTCATCAATATACGAACGATTTCTTTAGCTGTCAGCTGTTCCGGACTTAAAACCAAATCGATACCAAAATTATCCCGAATATATTCTGAAGATTTTTCTAAAAATTTTACGTCACGCAGACGAGCGATTCGATGCTTAATTCCATTCTTTTTGGCAAAGAGGCAAGCCAAAATATTCATCTCGTCCCTATCTGTCACAGCCACTAAGACTGACGCATCACGAATATCCGGATTCCGTGTAAAATCCGGCCCCACTCCATCGGCAAGGACTGTCAAAACATCCAATGATCCACGAACACGTTCCAACCGCATTTCATCTGAGTCTGCCACGACCACGTCATGACCTTCATTAGCCAATAATTCCGCTATCGTGCATCCCAGTTCCCCGGCGCCCAAAACCACAATACGCATATAAGCCTCCTCACTGCAACGGCATTTTTCTATTTCTTCTATCATATACCTTATATAATAACAGTCAATATGTCTCCCATCTCCTACCACTTAAATGAAATATAAGACGAAAAAAGACGACAGATTGTATTCTATCGTCTTTAACTGCTGATATTTCCCTATTTATGATTTTTCGTCAATTCTTGGTGAATCAGCTCTTTCTTTAATTGTTGTAATGCATCAGATAAATTGATTTCTACCTTGTGCGGTTTAAAAAGTCGTGTATATTCCTGCCAAAGCATATTCATTTGTTGGTCGCTGTATGTTGTAATTTCTGAAAGGTTCGGCAAGGGTACCTTCTTTCCTTCGATGATAACCGGCTTGAGTAATTCTTTCACTTCATAGGTGCCGGCTTTGAGTTCTTTTTTACGCCAGTCCGCCGTTTCTGTCGTGAGAGTAAAGTCTTCTCCGGTGGCTGCTTTTTCTGAAGCTAAGCAAATGAGATCGGTAATGAGTTTCCCTGTGTCTTTTCGACAAAAACGATACACTGTTTTAATTCCCGGATTGGTCATTTTTTTGATGTCATTGGAAATTTTCATCACCGGTCGGAATGTGCCGTTTTCTTCTTTAGCCGCCATCTTGAAAACACCACCCAGCGCCGGTGTGCCGTCAGCTGTAATGGCTTTAGTTCCTATACCCCACGATGTGACGGTGCATCCCTGCATTTTAAGAGAAGCTATGGCGTATTCATCTAAATCGTTTGAGCCTGAAATAATGGCTTCAGGAAAACCGGCTTCAGTAAATAAGCGTTTTGATTCTTTAGATAAATATACTAAATCGCCGCTATCAATACGGATACCATATTTCTTTGGCAATTTCCCTTCTTTTTTCAATTTCGTAAATATTTCAATTGCATGAGGCACGCCTGATTCCAATACATCATAGGTATCCGCTAAAAGGATTAAATTGTCGTGATATTGCCGCACATATTCACGAAAAGCTTCTATTTCACTGTCAAAGCTCATGATCCAACTATGTGCCATCGTTCCTAAAACGGGTATCCCAAATTTTTTCCCTGCTTCCACATTGGATGTGCCATTGAATCCGCCTACCATTGCAGCGCGTGCGCCCCAAAGTCCGGCGGAATGTCCTTGCGCCCGACGGAGACCAAACTCCATCAAAACATCTTTTGGCGCTACGGTGCGTATGCGCCGTGCTTTCGTGGCAATAAGGCTTTCATGATTTAAAATCATGGATACTCCTGTTTCTAAAAGCATAGCTTCCATCACTGTCCCGTGAAAGCGTAGCAACGGTTCACCGGGAAATGCCACTGTCCCTTCAGGCATAGCGTAAATATTTCCTTTGAAAGAGAATTTTTCTAAATAAGCTAAAAATTCCGGATAAAAAATATGTAAACTTTGTAAATATGAAATATCTTCTTTATCATACCGAAAGTGTTCTATAAAATCTTGCAAATGCGCCAGTCCTGCCACGATGGTATAACCGCCGTCAAAGGGATTTGTCCGATAAAATCTATCAAATACTACCTGTCTTTCATGCATGCCGCAGTGAAAAAGTGCGTTTGCCATCGTAAGTTGATATAGATCCGTAATTAATCCGTTCATCTTATTCCTCCTAAAAAATACATAAAAAGCACGCCCACAGACGTGCCCTATTTATAAAGTCCATTCCTCTTTCTTTCGGTCATAATCTGTCAGCAAAGCTTTCCCGGATGTCAAACGAAATACTGACCAACGAAGCGCCCGGCAGACGCCAAAAAGAGATGATCGTTCTTTTTCGATAATTTCATGGCAAATAGTTGGACTGCCTTCTTCTTCTAAGACGCAAGATATCGTCAGCTCAGAATGCCCCGGGTGAATGGTGCAAATCTCCGCCCTATTATTCAAAAGAAGTTCTCCATATAAAGACGAATCTTTATTTACCAAAATATATAATACGTTTTTATAAAAAGATACGTGCCTCATAGGTCGTACTCGCGGAAATACCCCGTTTTCTGTGGCTAAATAGAAAATGCCGCATTGTTTTAGATATTCCACCACTTGACTAAGTTCCATAACGACCTCCTTCATACTCCTATTTTGTACTATACTCCACTGCTCAAGTTCTGTAAAGAAAGAGAATGGGATAAAAAAATAAAAATTTCATGAGTTTCATGCCATCAAAAAAAGAGCCGTGAAGCTCCTTTTTGTTTTTATTCCTTTACATAGGCTTTTATGATTTCGCCGATATACATATGATGTGTATTGCCTTCATTTCTTCCTTTATTCCATTCGTCAAATACCGCCGGATTTGTATATTTTTCTCTTGCCATTTCATCGGTATACACTTTTTTGCACACCAACACCAAATTAGCCTCTTCAATGCCTGCCGCTCCATCTAAATCAATGGGATGAAGTCCTGCCTTTTCATATTTATCTTCATCACGCCCGGAATGACTTCCCATGTAACTCATCTTCGGTTTATCTTCCGGCGATAGCATTGATAAAGTGAAATAGTCTTGACTATCTAAGAATGTCTTGGTATAGCGACTTTCACGAATATAAACAGTGGCAATCTTCCGCCGCCACATCACGCCAAAGCTTCCCCATGTGACTAATAATGTGTTACATTGGCCCACTGTTCCTGCTGTAACCAATACATACTTGCTCCAGTCACTTAGTGCATTAAATCCGCACTCTTCTACCGGTATTTCTTTAAATTTCATAATCCCTGCCTCCTCTCAATCTTTTTTTATTATAACAAATTTAATTTACCATAGCGAATTTTATCGAAAAGGAATATAATAGAATGTATTGACACAAACAAAGCCTACAAAAAATGTCAAAAAAAATAAAAATAAAAAGGAAGATGACAAAACATTGAGTCAACAAAATATTTGGAAACGTATTATTATTGTAATGTGTGCGATACAGATAGGAGGAGGAATAGCCATTATCGGGCTATTTTCTTTTTTGCCGTTATTTTTGAGTGAAATAGGTGTGGGAAATTCCGGTGAAGCTGCTTTATGGGCAGGCCTTATTTCCGGCGTGACCCCTTTAATGGTCGCATTTACCTCTCCTTATTGGGCATTGCAATCTGCCCGTTATGGAGCAAAATATGTACTTGCATTAATTCTTGGTTTAGTGGGCTTGGTTACCCTATTATGCGCATTCACTACCAATCCCTGGCAAATCTTGGTCTTGCGCATTATTCAAGGTGCTGTGGGCGGCTTTATGGCGATAGGACTTTCCGTAGTCTCCACCGTAGCACCGCCTGATAAAACCGCCAAAGCACTGGGATGGTTTCAAGCATCCATGGTGACAGGCGTCATGTTCGGGCCACTGGCAGGAGGCTTCATTGCCGACTTCTTTGGCTATCGGGCCCCTTTCGTCTTTTTTGCCGCTGTTTCATTTCTTTGCTTAGCAGGCTTACTCATTTTCATGCCTGACATCAAGAAAGACACAGGAAAAAAGAAGGAAATATCCGCATGGGAAGCGATTCGCCGATATGCTCGAATTCCTATCGTTCGATTAATGGCAGGTATGCAATTTTTATGTAACTTCGGCATTACCGGTATCGGACCGATTTTGCCCTTATACATTAAGGAAAATATGGGTGTCGATGAAAATATCTTGGCCACTGTCGTGGGAATCATCATTTTTCTTGCCGGTGGAATGAGTGCGCTTTGTTCTCTTAACGTCAATAAATTTACCGACTTATTCCCCATGAAAAATGTATTGGTCGTATCCACACTCTTTGCCGGTGTGACATTTCTTTTGCAATATTTCATGCCCGATGTATGGTCTTTGGGATGTTTTCGTGCTATGACGGGCATCGGTATGGGTCTTGTCATGCCTATCGCAAATACGTATATCGCAAAAGGTGTCGCCCCTGAAGAACGAAATGCTGTTTTTGGCGTCGTATCCGGAGCTACCCTGATGGGACAAGTTCTGGGCCCCGTATGTACAGGTTTGTTCGCTATGGCTTTTGGATACGGCTTTGTTTTCTGGTCGACCGCCTTTGTATTTCTCATCGCCGCATCAATGATAGAATTTCATTTTACTGCCAAATATAAAAAGTAAAAAATCATTTCTCATGGTAAAATGGAAGCAGATATTCAAACAGAAAGGTGGGAAAATATGCTTATCCGAGAAAGAACAGAACAACAAGAGAAAGAGCTTTTAAGCCCCCGTGCCGTCTTATCTGCCACTGCACAGCGAGATAGGGACGAAGAGGAAGATCCGATACGGACAAAATTTCAGCGTGATCGCGACCGCATTCTACACAGCAATTCCTTCCGCCGATTGAAGCATAAAACGCAGGTATATATTGCTCCGGAAGGCGATCATTATCGTACACGAATGACGCATACGCTTGAAGTGGCGCAAATCGGACGTACCATCGCTCGAGCCTTACAACTCAATGAAGACCTCACAGAAGCCATCGCCATGGGACATGACTTAGGCCATACGCCCTTCGGTCACATCGGTGAACAGGCTCTTCGCGATGTATGCGGCCATTTTGAACATAATGAACAAAGCGTGCGTATCGTCGAAGTATTAGAAAAAAATGGCAAGGGTCTCAATCTCACGAAAGAAGTACGTGACGGCATGCTCAATCATTCCGGATCACTTCAGGCACACACCTTGGAAGGATGGATTATTAAATATTCCGATCGCATTGCGTACCTTTGTCACGATTTTGAAGATGCGGAAAGTATGGGACTCATCAAAACAGTCGATTTACCCGATCGAGTCAAACGTGTTTTTGGCACGACCCACTCTTCCATGATTACCGCCATGGTAACCGATTTGGTAGAAAATTCCCTTCCCCTTGACTCCATTCATATGAGCCGAGAAGGAGATGAAACTCTCTTGGAATTTCGTGAATATATGTTTTCTCACGTATACCTTTCTCCGCCCATCATGCCCGAACGGAAACGCGGTCATCATGTAGTTTCCATGCTTTATCAATGGTATGTAGAACACCCTGAAGAGTTGCCGGAAAAACAAAAACGCATAGCCAAAGGAGATATTTCCTTGGCTGCCAAAGATTTCATCAGCGGTCTGACAGATAATTTTGCTATTGATTTATTCAAAGATAAATATGTCCCAAGATATTGGAATTTTTAAAAGAAATAAAAACGCCCGAAGTCCATTTACGACATCCGGGCGTTTTTATTTCTTTATTTTTTACCACTCATAAGAGTAGCCAAGGGTCACTTGTCTTTGATCCCCCACAAAACCGTAAGGCACATCATTCATGATTCGAACAGCTGTATAGTAATGCGTATCAAATAAATTCTTCACATCCAATCGTATGCTATGAGAATCTTTTTTATAACGAAGAGAGGCATCTACCAGAAGCACCGGCGAAAGGGTATGTATTTTATCATCACACCACCGTTCACCTAAAAAGCGCAAGCCCAAACCGCCATTCCATCGTGCTTTTTCTCTATCTTCCGTTTCTGTATCAAGCCAAAGGGAAACAGCATGTTTAGGAACGCCCCCTAAATATATGGATTCTATACCGGGTTTCAACCCTTTATAAATACGATCAGCATAGGTATATGAAAAACTCAATTCTAAGTTTTCATTGATTTCTCCATGCAATTCTAATTCAATTCCTTTAGAAATCATTTGATCCACGGTTGTGTAAAATCCTTGCGGTCTCCGCAAACCCACGGGATAATTTTGTTTTTCTATATGAAAGGCTGCCAATGTACCATGCAAATGAGTATGAGGACTTTCATATTTCAAACCGATTTCACTTTGCACGCCACGAGTAGGCCCTACTTCTTCATTCTGTATGGTATACATCCCGTTGTTCGGCTTGAAAGATGTGGCATGATTGGCGTAACTGTGCCACCCTTTTCCATGGTCATAACTCACACCCGCTTGCCACGTATTCGCCACCGTAAAAACTTCCTTTTTCCCTTCCCCGGTAGTATATCCGGTATGGCGGAATCCTGTGTTAAAGCTTACTTTCCCTTTTTCATACACATTTTGCACATAAAAAGCTTTTTCCCATGATATATTTTTATTTTGTATAATATCATCCCATTTGGTCGTATCATTAATTTCTCCAACGTCCATTTTCCCTTTCAAAATATCCGATACCTTCCACGGCGAAAGCATCTTTTCTAAGGTGCGAAAACGCCATGACTGCCTGTGAAGATCCACCCCTGCCAAAAAGTGATGATGCACATCCCCATGTTTCACCTCTTTGTAAATATAAGTGTCCATGCTGAAAGAATCCGCCTTCATTGTCGTATCGGTATAATCACGGAAAAACATCTGCTTACCGATTTGCATCACTCCGGTTTTTCTAAAAACAGCATCCGCTTTCATATATCCTGCATTTTGATGAATACGCCAATCGCCACGAATAGGTCTTTCCCATTGATATCCTATATAACGATTTTCTAAATCCATGCCGTCTTTCCCGGGAATACCAAAAAACAAACGTGACGGCACGGAAAAAATAGCTTCTTTCGGATGAGAAGACATAGACGGAATCTTTTCTTTTAATGGTTCTTCGCTACCGACAATATAATCTTTTTGCCAATAAGCATAGACATCAAATTCCATTTTATCTTTTACTTCCCAATGATAAGTCGGCGCTACATACCACCGTTCCGTGGAACTTTTCTCTATGTCCAAATCATACTTACGATGTACCGCCGTGATGCGAAACGCCGAATGAACAGTCAATGGCCGATTAATATCAAAAGTCTCTTCATTGTGACTTTTACTACCAAATTTCACTTCTCCCTTAGTTGAGGGAAATAACTTCGCTTTTTTCAATTGTAAATCAATACTTCCGCCCGGAGAAGCAGCCCCATGATGGACAGATTCTGCGCCTTTGGCTATCGTCACAGACTCAAGCCCCGACATTTCCGGACTATATAAAGTATCAATCCCGGAACTGTATCCCGTTCTACGATCATTACCGCCGAACATTTTCATACCATTCAGTGTCACATTGGTATGATCCACTTCAAAGCCACGAATGGTACTGTTATTAAATAACGCTTGGTCGGTAATTGTACCCACTACGCCTGCCGTATAATTCAAAGAATCCTTCAACGATGATACGCCTCTTTGTTTCAAATCTTTCTCATCAATCACCGAATAGGAAAAGGGAATTTTCTCTGCCTTTTCATTATATTTAAAAATATCACGCCCTTTATGGCGTTCACCCGTGACAGTTACTCCATTCAAAACAAAAACAGCGTTTTCTCCATACGCGGTATTCATCATTCCGCATCCTGCGATGCCACATAAAAATGCCGCTACTATTTTACAAGTTCTATGTTTCATTTCAATCTCCTTTATTTAATTTGCTACTGAATCGCATATTTCTGATGATAATATGTTGCTTTATGCAAGTCAAAGCAATAAATAAAGTCGATATCAAAAATAATTATTTATCTTTTAAAGGGAATAGAACATTTTCATTTTATGAGATAAACGCCTTGCGCCTATAAAGAATCATTGAATTTGCACAAAGGCACTCAATTACTGCCAAGTGACTACATGCGCATGGACAAACTCTATTTGCGTAAACTAACTAAAATCGTAAAAAATGACTGAATTTCCAAGAAAAAGCTGATGATGTAGGAAATAAATACTGTTATCAAAAATAAACAAATTCATAAAAAATATTTTCACAACCAAAAAGAGTCGCCCCTCTTTTGTTCAAGAGAATGACGACTCTTCTTTATTTTTTACTATTTTTCTGTTATTTTTTCTGCCATATATTCCAATGCTTTCGGATAATCAATCCCGGGTCCGGAGAGGAAAAATTTTTGCGGAAGCAGGTAAACTCTACCATTTTTAACGGCTTTCATCGTCTGCCATGCCGGCTGTGTCATGAGGTTTTTCTTGAATATGTCTTCTTCCTGTCCGCGATGCACCATGGTGGTGAGAAATATAACATCCAGATTTCGCATGGCTAATTCTTCTATACTGAAAGACGGTTTATCTCCTATATCTTTCATGGATAGTTCTCCAAAGACATCAGAAAGTCCCAATCGATCTGCCACATCACATACAATCGATCCTTTAACTTCCAGAAAAAGTCCCTGCCCTGTCCCATGTATGGCAGCATAGGTCATCCCGGGGCGTTTATATTTCTTTTCTGTTTCTTCCATATGTCTATCCATCTCGGCGATAAGTTGTTTCCCTTTTTCTTTTTTATCTGCTACTGTCGCCATGATTTGCAACGATTTTTTCATATCTTCATACCGCGCGATATCAAAGAGAAGGAAGGGAATGCCGTTTTGTTTGAGCACCGGAACGAAGCGACTATGTAACGCATTCATTCCCAATACTATATCCGGCTTCATAGCCACTAATTTTTCTACGTCCAACGCATACGGCACACCGACATACTCGGTATGTGTGATGTAATCGGGATACACTCTGCCCGGCAAATAGGCTACCCCTGTCATTTCTCCGCCTACGGCATGATACATTTCCGCCAATGTAGATGTAAGCACTACCACGCGTTTCGGCGGCACGGATAAATGTATTTCTTGTCCGAATGAATCAGTGACTGCTACGGTCATATGTGCCTTTTCGTTCGTCATAGAGCATCCGCAGCCGACAAGCAGGAGAACGCAAAAACAAAAAACTCCTCCCAAGAACTTCCTCATATTTCCTTTCATTCTCCTTTATCAGAACCGATAATCGATCCCTATCGACCAAAAACGTCCATCTAAATGATAATTTTCATTTTTACGGTCAAATATATTTTCCACCGTTGCATATACCCTTGTATTTCCATCAAATGTTCGACTCATCGTGAAATTCCATGTATCATAATCGGCTGTAAAAATCGGGCCTCGGCGATTTATGTTATAGGTATAATTGATCACTCGATCTGTCCACAACATGGCTGTCAGTCCTGTTTCATTATGACTATCATACATCACACGAAACGTTTGCACCCATTCGGGGCGAAATGGAATTTTCGTATTTTCTGTCAAATTTTTTGCGTCCATCCAACGAATATTTGCTTGTATTTCCCAATTTTTTCCGATATGAGACCCCACCGCATATTCCACTCCGCGAACGCGCGCTTTTTCTACATTTTGACACTGAAGAACCGGAGGACGACCTGCCAGAGGCTGTGTAATAATCAAATTATCAATGCGATTATCATAATAAGAAAGTGATGTATACCAAGTGTCTCGACTCATTTCTACCGCTACATCAAAATTCTTTGACGTTTCCGGTTTCAAATCGGGATTTCCTTTAATCAAAGGATGTCTCACCGCCGGCTGCATATCATAATATAGTTGGCAAACATTAGGCGCTTTAAATCCTTCTCCATAATTGATTTTTACCCGCACATTTTTATTGGCGGAGAAAGTCACCCCCAATTTAGGCGACAGGCGCCCTCCGTACGCAGAATGATGATCATAACGAAGCGCCGGTACAATAAACCATTTTCCTTCTGTTATTTCATCTTGTACATATACGGCTTTTGTAAATATTTCCTGCTCAGAAATCGTTTTCCCCGGTATTACTTGTGTCGTTTCTTTTCCTGTCCTTGGATCAATGACTTTTACCGTCAGCGGTTTCGGATTTTTTCCATTTTTTCCTAAATGCGTTCCTTCCACTTTATTTTGGGTATATTCTGCTCCTACTGTCACACGTTGCCCCGGTAATACGTCCACAGTCACGTGACCATCAAAGGCTTTCAGTGTATTTTTATTTTTATTCACAAAAGGCAGCCCATTCCCTATTTTTTTATCATCCCAATCAAAAGTCCCGCCATAGGCACGAATCTGCCAATGCCCGTTTTTGATAGATGCATTATAATCAATGCCATAATTATTTTTATTGTAATGATAGGTTTTATGCCCTATTTCAGTACCATCTTTCCATTCTTCCTGATTGGTATTTTTGGCAAATTTTTGGTAATAGAAACCGAAATAGCGATTGTCGTCAATATGATAATTGAGATTTACATCATAATCACGAGATATCCCATAATGATTAGTTTCCGTTTCTCCTTCCGGCATATAGCGATATGTTTTATCCAACCACACATCAAGCGTAGCATCCCATTTCCCTATACGTCCGGTATCAAAATGGTATCTGTTTTCTAAATCATCATTGCTACGGGAAAGTCCTACTTCTATAGATTTCTTTTTGGATTTTTTCGTAATAATATGAATCACGCCGCCAATAGCGTCAGATCCATATAACGCAGATGACGGGCCTTTCACAATTTCCACACGTTCCACATCACCCAAATTAATCCGTTCCAATGCTTTTTTATTTCCCAGCCCTTTGGCATTCGCTTCATTAATTAAACGCCTGCCATCTACCAAAAGCAGTGTTTTATCGCTATCTACCCCGCGAATCATGACCTCAAAACCGCCTCTTTTATCTCGTTCTACTTGAACGCTTGTCTCATGAGCCAATAAACTACGTAAATCATGAGCGCCTGAGCGTTTAATGTCTTCTTCCGTGATGACCTCCATCGCAGTCGGCACTTTATCGCGACTATTCACTGTGCGAGTGGCTGTCACTACCATCTCCGGCAACATCACCACCATTTCGTGTGCTTCAACGCTGATTCCGCCGGTCATCAGTAAACCAATCGTTGCCAATATCATTTTTCTTCTTTTCATTTCAACAAATCTCCCTTGTCTTTCGATTAAATCTTCATTTACTCGTTTTAGGTGAGCCTAAAATAGCTCGAAATCATTTTACATAGTTTTAATCATGTTTTCAATACTATTATTTTGTATTAAAAGATGTCGACATCAAAAGGAATTAACTATATATGAAACTTTCGATAAACAATTATTTTTACCATGAAAACAAGTGGATTTGATAAATTGATACATCGATGACAAAACATTTTTGTTACTCGCTCTTTAGGCAAAATAATTTCATGTGACTATTTTATGGCAATATCACTAAAAGCGCTGACCTTCTCCGACCACGGAGAAGGTGGCAATTCCGTAGGAATTGACGGTAGGGGTAAGCCTACGTACAATGAGCTTTTTCTCACGAACGTTGTAACAACCTGCTCTATCCATAAGCATGCTCAACGTGACTAAAAACGGTAAAAGTGAGAACGCTAAACCGTTAAAATACAAATGAGCTACAAACGTGATCTATTCTCA
>KQ960831.1:0-35744 GCA_001553355.1 Veillonellaceae bacterium DNF00626 | reverse complement strand
ATCGCGGGCTGCGCTACGCTTATCCCCGTCACGGAGAAAGTGAACAATTTGTGCGTTCTCTGACATTGTAAAACCGTTGCAGTCATTTGAACTCCCGGAAAATCGTATTCATACATTTGAGAAAATCAAAAAATGCAAAACTTCTTTATTTTCACATTTTCAACTATAAAAGACGGATTTGATACACCGGAGAGAAAATATTTTTGATTCTCGCTCTTTAAGCAGAATAATTTCTTTTCAAAAAATGAGCATAAAAATACCCTCCTTACCGGATGTCCGGTGAAGAGGGTACATATCAATTTTCGATATCCGTTTTTCATTCACTATTGTTAGAAAAATAAACAGTTTTCTATGATGTCTTTTCTTTTCAATGTATTTAACCATTCAGAAGGTATGCTTTCACAGCCGTACAAAATTCCGCCTAAACCTCCGGTGACGGCTGCTGTGGTGTCACTATCGTCGCCTAAGTTCACTGCTGTAAGTAGAGCGTCTTT
Organism: Veillonellaceae bacterium DNF00626; assembly: GCA_001553355.1. Lineage (GTDB taxonomy): Bacteria > Bacillota > Negativicutes > Veillonellales > Dialisteraceae > Dialister. The sequence goes on along the minus strand of KQ960831.1, from coordinate 35,250 downwards.
CAAATTGTCCGTTTGTAGAAGAGACCAGATCGATGCATACAAAGTATCTACCACATAGCCGGTGCTTTTTATTTCTTCTCTCTTTCGTGTACCTACTTCCGGTAAATGCTCGAAAAGGGGATTTTTATTTCCTTTCATCCCTTCATGAATGGCTTCAGGTAAGGTAGCGCCTTGAAGGAGTGCCTGCGCTATGCTGACGTAAATAATGCACGCATCTTTGGCGATACGATGCCCATGTGTGATGGCAGATACGGCTTCGATATCTTTTTTTGATACACTATGAAGAAACGCCAGTGGCACGATGCGCATGAGTGAACCGTTACCGTTACTCCGAACATCTGTGAGTCCTACACCTGTTTCCAGTGCTTGACGTGTCGTAGTGCCTACATCGAAGGCTTCTCCGAAAGGGGTAAATTCTCCTTTTTCATACCATTTGAGAAAATATGTCCTCATCAAGGAAATATCAACGCCGCCGCTTTCTTTTATACTCATGCATGTGGCTAAGGTCAAGGATGTATCATCAGACCATGTACCCGGTGGCTTATTATCCGTACCGTATCCGGTCATAGTGTCCACATGAAAAGTATCCCTCTCTCTAAATTGCACCGGCACACCTAAGGCATCGCCCACCGCCGCGGCGTATACGGCATCTCGTAAAGTTCTCATGCTATTTCCCTTCAAAGTCTTATCGCCTTCATCATTTTCTACAAAAAACGCTCCCCGAAGGGAGCGATTTCTTTATTCATCGTCTAAATTTCTAACCACATCAATGGACGCGATACGATCGCCCTCTTCCAAACGTTGCAAAATAACACCTTGCGCGCCTTTTGCTTTTTTGCTTGAAATCTGATCAGCCGGAATCCGAATGGTGATACCATGTTCAGAAACGCCCACCAATTCATCTTTATCATCCGCCGCCACTAACGCTACCACTTCAAAGCCTTTCTTGAAATTGATTGTTCCTTGTCCGTTTCGTCCTTGAAGTCGATAAGCTGTCTGAGCATTTCTCTTTGCATTTCCATCGGCAGAAATAGTGAAAATATCTTTCTCATCGGCAATAACAACACCTACTACTTCATCGCCTTCTTTAAGACGCATGCCATGAACGCCTGCTGCTCCACGACTCAACGGTCTTACGGTATCATCATCTATGGAAATACGAATGGCCATACCGCCTCTTGTGCCGATGATAATTTCTTCATCGCCTCTTACGGGCCATACAGCCACTAAGCGATCATCCTCAGCTTTCAAGTTAATAGCGATAATTCCATTATTTCTTATATTTTGATACTCTTCTAATGCCGTTTTCTTCACGTACCCGTGTTTCGTCACCATGAGCAAATATTTCGTTCCTTCGGCTGCTGTATCAATATCCACCATCTCCGTCACATATTCATCTGTCCCTAAAGATGTAATGAAATTGATCATCGCGCTCCCACGAGCATTTCGACTCGACTCCGGAATAGTATATGCCGGGCGCATATAAACTTTACCCCTATTCGTGAAGAACAAAATCCGATTATGCGTGGAAGTCGCTAATATTTTCCGTACATAATCTCCGTCTTTCATCTTCAATCCGCTCACACCGCGACCACCTTTTCTTTGCGTGCGCAAATCAGATGAATCTAAACGTTTGATATAATTTTGCTTTGTCAATGTCACCGTCATCGGTTTATCGGGAATCAAATCAGTGATTTCCATATCTCCCAATGCTTCCGCTATTTCCGTACGACGAGCATCACCAAAGCTTTTCTTTTCATCAATCAATTCTGCCTTTACGACACCCATGATATTATCCCGACTGGAAAGTAAATTCCGTAAATACACAATTCTTTCTTTCACATCTTGATAATCCGCCTCAATCTTATCCCGTTCAAGACCGGTCAAACGACGGAGACGCATATCTAAAATCGCCATAGACTGCTTTTCGGATAAATCAAATTTTTCCATCAAAGACGTTTTCGCCGTTTCATCCGTCCGAGATTCACGAATCGTCTTGATGACTTCATCAATATGATCTAAAGCGATAAGCAAACCTTCTAAAATATGTTCCTTCGCCAATGCTTTATCTAACTCATACTGCGTCCGTCTGGTGATAACATCTTCCTGATGTTTTAAATAATAATATAAAATTTGCTTCAAATTCAAAATACGCGGATTGCCATCGACCAAAGCCAGCATAATGGCGCCGAAATTCTGCTGTAACTGTGTATGCTTATACAGATTATTCAGCATAATTTGCGGATTCACATCTGCTCGAAGTTCAATAACGATGCGCATCCCTTTTCGATCCGATTCATCTCGAAGGGCTGTAATACCATCCAACACCTTTTGTCTGGATAAATCTGCAATGGTTTCCACCAAACGCGCTTTATTCACCTGATAAGGAAGCTCCGTTACGATGATCCGACTCTTGCCGCGTTCCATTTCTTCCACATCGACTCTTGCACGAACGGTGATTGATCCTCTACCGGTACGGTACATATTTTCAATGCCCTTACGACCTTGAATAATCGCTCCCGTAGGGAAATCAGGCCCTTTAATATACGTCATAAGCTCATCTGCCGTAATGTCCGGATTATCAATCATAGCGCACAAGCCATCGACCACTTCAGATAAATTATGCGGTGGAATATTCGTCGCCATTCCGACTGCAATACCATATGAGCCATTAATTAAAAGTCCGGGAATACGTGACGGAAGTACCAAAGGTTCTTGCAATGATCCGTCATAATTCGGCATAAAATCCACCGTATTCTTATCAATATCCCGGAGCATCTCCAAGGCAATCTTTGCCATACGCATTTCCGTATAACGCATAGCTGCCGGCGAATCTCCATCAACAGAACCGAAATTTCCATGCCCGTCCACAAACATATAACGAGAAGAAAAATCCTGCGCCATACGAACAGCAGACTCATATACAGCTGAATCGCCATGAGGATGATATTTCCCCAATACATCGCCGACAATACGCGCCGACTTCTTATAAGGCTTATTCGGAAGCATGCCCGATTCACTCATGGAATACAAAATGCGCCGATGCACCGGCTTAAGCCCATCACGCACATCCGGAAGCGCACGAGATACAATGACCGACATCGCATAATCAATGTACGACGTTTTCATCTGCCCTTCCAGTGACGTATTTACGATCTTACCTTCTTGCCACTCCATAAAAACCTACCTTTCAAAAACTAATATATATTTATTATACCACCAAATTCCTCTTTCACCTATTGAAATAAAGAAAATAACTGCCTTTTTGACGATTTTTATACATTTAGCTTACTATTGTTTGAAAATGAAATATTTTGACACAAAATTTCCCATTCATTTTCTCCAAAAACCTCAAATGCGCATCACATCTATTTCACCTGTCCGCAAAAAAATTAGCGAGCAAAAAAAATAACCCGACAAATCGAGTTATTTCGCATGAACTATTTATTCTTTAACTTCTTCAGAACCACTCTCTTCTTCAGGTTCTTTGCCTTCAAAAAGATTTTCTGATGACTCATCTGCTGTATTTTCATTGTCATCTTCTTTTATAGGAGACTGAACGGTCGACGGTTTCGGTGCATTTTTAGCTGACTCAATAAGACTCATAGCACTCTTGAAATTAGCTAATATTTTCTCCATGTATAAATTCATATCGCCTTCACATTTCATCAATTCTGAATTGAGTTTTACTCGAGCAGCTTCCGCTTCCGCCAAAATTTGATGTGCTTTGTTTCTTGCTTCACGAACGGATAATTCCGCTTCTTTTTCTGCATTTCTCTTTACGCTTTCTGCCGTTTCCTGTGCCATTACCAACGTAGATGACATGGTAGATTCCATCTTTTCGTAATTCCGTAATTTCGTTTTGATGGTGTCCATTTCTTCTTCCATTTCACGATGTTCCCGATAAATTCGTTCGTAGTCACCGGCTAATTCCTGCAAAAAAGCTTCCACTTCTTCTTGGTTATAACCACGAATACCTCGAGAAAATGTTTTGTTATGAATGTCCATCGGTGTAATCATATAAATTCCTCCTTGTTTTCATTGTTATTTATATCTATCAATCAAAAGACCTGTACGCCCTTTGCGACTGATTCCTGTGGTTTCTTTAATCTCGATACGTCCTCTCCCTCGAATGGAAATAATGTCTCCCATTTTCACGGTTTGTGACGTACCTTTAACGGCTTGCCAATTGATTTCCGTTCTGCCGTCTTTAATATATTGTACCATTTTATTTCTGGAAATACCGAATCCTGCTGCACCTACTGCATCAATACGAAGAGATGCCACTGTAGCTCGTATTTCCTTAGCAGTCTTTGGCGGCGGTTTTAACTCTTCGATATCTATTTTTTCTACTTTTACCGGCACCATGGCCACTTTCAGGAAATTTTGCATGAGGAAATCCGCTATTTCATCTGTCACTACCACTTGACAGCCGGCCCCTTGCATTAAAATATCGCCAAACACATCTCTTTTGACGCCAAGACTCATAAGTGAACCCAAGACATCTCGGTGACCAATCAATCGGTACCGATCATCCCATGTGACATGTAATGCGGTGATGCCAAAATCTATCGGCCCGTCATAATCCTGACGAAAGAAAGCTACACGGATACGTTCCGCCTCATGATAGCCTCCAAAAGATTTTGAAATCACCGTTTTCACATGTGCCCCAATGGTTTGTCCTACCTGCACTGCCAAAGGCGACATGAAAGGGCCTACCGCAAAAGGGCGCCCTCTCTCTACCGAATCAGCCAAATCCAAAAGACGAATCGTCATCTCTTTCGCTTCCTCGCCGGTAGCGGCAAAATAATTCAATATTTTTTCTCTATCTTTCATAAATGACCTATCAACTAAAAATGAAATATCTCTTATTCTCCCGGCACTCGCCATTCAGGAATACCCGACAAACGGGGCAATAAATCAGTCGTTAATTCCACAAAAGAAGGGACACAAAGAAAAACCTCTTCACGCAGTAATTCCACTTGTCCTTTCCCTAAGTAAATAGCACCACTCACAAAATCCACCAAACGAGCAGCATCCTCACGGCTGATATTTTCCTTTAATATGACAATGACCATTTTCCCTTTTTCTAAGGTATTCACTATGTATCGTGCATCACTATACTGCTTCGGATACATCATCACCAAATCCAAAGGGCGCAAAGCCCTCGCAGGAAGTGCCCCGTCCCGGCGGACTTTTTCATATGCATCATTTTCTACTTTTTCCTCCGCCTCATCCGCATATTCATCGCTCTCTTCAGAAACGAACAAAGCAGACAAAGAATGAAACAGATGCTTTATTTTCTCAAGAATACTCATTATTCCTGCGGTGCCTTATGAGGATCCCACGCCGGTTGTGCCGCAACACTTTCCGGGAAAGCCGCAAAATTCTCTCTGGACACACTCATATTATTGGGGGCACAAAGATAAATATTTTCAGAAATCTGATCAATTCGTCCATCTAACGCATACATAACCCCTTGTACAAAATCTACAATTCGTTGTGCTTCTTCCACATCCGTCTTTTCCATATTCATAACCACCGGACGGAAAGACTTCAAATGATCGCCAATCTTTTCAGCATCACTGTAATCCTTAGGATTTACTACCACCATGGTATAAGGCTTAGCTTGACGAGTAGGAACAGCCCGATTAAGCGACGTACCTGCTGCCATCTTTGGTGGCACCGGAGCCGCCGTATTCACTGACATCTCCTCATTCTCATACTCTTCTTCGTACTCGTCTCCCTCACGCGGAGCAAATGTTTCCTTCAATTTATCCATTAATTTCATTTTGCCTCTCCCTTCTGTCTTATGCCAAAAATAGCAGTACCAATGCGCACCATCGTCGCACCCTCTTCTATCGCCGTTTCAAAATCCTCGGACATGCCCATGGATAATATAGAAACCTGATTCACCGGAAAATGGGTTTGTAACTTCTCCCACATTCGCCTACCTTGATGAAATATCGCATGCAGCTCCTTTTCCGCTGCACCTTCCGGCGCCATACACATAAGTCCTTTTACCCTTACATGCTCACAAACCTGCGCCTGCGCCACCACTTCATCAAAATCCTTCGGCGCTAATCCATACTTACTTTCTTCTCCGGAAATATTAAACTCCAAGAGAATATCTTGCACCTTTCCGATTTGTCCGGCTCGTTTATCTATTTCACGTAAAATATCCAACGAATCAACGGATTGAATCAAATCGGCCATAGCCACTGCCTTTTTTACTTTATTCTTCTGAAGATGTCCTTGCAAATGCCACGTCACAGGAACAGATAGACGCTCATGCTTCATTTCCATTTCCTGCACACGATTCTCTCCCACCTGCGTAACTCCTAAACGAATGGCTTCTTCCATATCCTCAAGCGGATGGAATTTCGTCACCGCCACAAGCGTCACCTTTTCACCATAGGGAGATTGCTTCATCGCCCTATTTATGCGTTGTCGCACTGCGTTTAAGCGCTCTTCTATTTCTGACATGCTATCCTTCTTTATTTATAAAAATTGTATCTATGAAACATTATAGCATAGCTAACCTATGAAAAAAATGAATATTCACAAATTTCTTCCGTATTTTGGTTTTCATTATTATCAAAAAATAATAAGCCCTTTCCCCGGTAAGGCAAACATATCACCATTTGCTCCCTAAAAGTCTCAAAACATGACTAATGCCGCGTGCCAATTCATTGCATATTTTATAGAAATATCAAAAAGCGAGAACGCTAAACCGTCACCGCACAAATGAGTGGTAACGATCTATCGTTCTCACTTAAATTAACTGTCACTACTTTCTTCCATTTCGCCTTCTACGTCTAAGAGAAGATTTTTCAATGCCTCCACTCTTTTTTCGTCCGCATGCCACATATTTCTTTGTACGGCTTCCAACAATGTATCAACCATACGTGATAATGCCCATGGATTCACTTCTTTGAACCATTCTTGCATGTTTTTATCAAGCACATATTTATCCGTGTATTCGTCATACATCCAATCTTCCATAATGTCTGAGGTGGCGTCCCATGCAAAACTGGTGACTAAATATTCGGCTAAGTCTACCGCGCCTTTATAGCCGTGCTTCTTCATTCCTTCGATATATTTCGGATTCATCGCTTCGCCCCTAAAACGCCGTTTCAGTTCGTCTTCTAAAGTGCGCGTGATGATTTTTTTCTTGTCTGAACTGTCGCTGACATAATTTTTTGGCATTTTTCCGCTGCAACTTCGTACCGCCGCCACTAAACCGCCACGATAGGCGTTGTAATCATCACTGGAAAGCATGGATGATTCTCTTTGATCTACATTTTGAATGGTAATTTCCACTTGGGACAGTCTTTTTTTGAATTGTTTGGGCAAATAGTTACCCCCATCGGCACAATCGTAAGCGTAACCGCCCCATCTCATATAAACAGCCCCTAAGTCATCAATATTTTGCCAATTCTTGGCTTCTAAAGCAGCATCTACCCCGGCACCGTAGCACCCCGGCGGATCTCCAAAAATGCGATAGCTTGCTTTTTTCCATGCTTCTTCTTTGCTTAAGCCTTCTTTTTCTAATTCTTCTGCATCTTCTAATACGTGTTTCCGCACGAAATTCATTTCTATGGGTTCGTCTAAGGCTGCCACTCGGTTGGCTGCATCGTCAAGCCATCGTACTGATGCCGGCAGTGTGTCACGGAAAAGTCCGCTGATACGTCCGGTCACATCGATACGTGGTCGTTTTAATTCCGATAGAGGAATGACTTCCACGCCTATAACTCGTTGATTACCTTCTTCCCACTGAGGCTTCAGCCCCATCAAATAAAGAAATTCGCTCATGCATGTGCCGTGATTTCTCATATTGCTCGTTGCCCAAAGGATAATTCCTACGCTTTCAGGATAGCGCCCTTCGTCCGCAATAAATTGTTCGATAACGCCGTCTGTCATTTGTTTTCCGATCTCCCATGCCGGTCTTGTCGGGAGCGTCCGCGGATCGACACTATAAAAATTCCGCCCGGTCGGCAAAATATCCGCACCGCCGGCCGTAGGTGATCCGGCAGGGCCCGGCTCGATATATTCCCCTTCCAAGGCACGCAAAATATTTTCTTGTTCATCGGTCGTTTTCTCAAGCGACGGCACGATGGTTTCATTAATGTAATGTGCGATAGTGTCTACTATTTCCTTCTGCTCTGCGGTCATACTTTTGATAAAGGAAATATGATGCGTGTCCGCAATACTTTTTTCGGTAAATCCGCCTTTTTGGAGTGTGAGAATAAATTTTTTCGCCTCTTCGGTCACTTGATCTAAAAGCGCCAAGTAAGTCAGACCGGTTTTTTCGTCAATACGTCCTCCCTCTTCCATGAGTTTGTAATAATCATATCCCTTTGCCAAAGCCAGCGTTTTCGCCAAGCCCGGAATATCGCCATTTTCCATTTTCGTCAAAGCGAAAATAAACTCGGTCATTTTCTCTCCGCTCGGCACTTCTCCTAAAATGTGCAATCCCACTTGAATTTGCATATTTTTCAAATCCGCTATGAAATGATGCAATGCATGAGCATATTCATTAAAATTCCGGAACTCTTCTTCTTTTATTTCCTTATCCAAATGACATTCCGCCACTTCTTCACGAATGAGATTTTCTGTTTGCTGCGCATAGTCCGGATTCTCCTCATCTTTTTGATAATGAGCGTATTCTTCCAATGTTTTTTCTAATTTCGCATATTCATCGTATGTACCGGCTAAGCTCATAGGCGCCGGCAAGTGGTCAATAATACACGCTGCGCCACGCCGTTTCGCTTCGATGCCTTCTCCGATGCATGTCACCCAGTAGGGATAAATATCCGGAATATCATCTACGCAAATATCGGGATAACATTCATTTGAAAGTGCTACCCCCTTCCCCGGCAGCCATTCCACCGTACCATGTGTTCCCACGTGAATAATAGCGTCGGCATTCCACACATTTCGTATCCATTCATATGCACCTAAATATTGATGAGTCGGTGATAAATTCGGATCATGATAAATAGCATCGGGATGATCGCCAAACCCTCGCGCCGGCTGAACAGTGACGAAAATATGTCCTTTCAGCGTCCCCGGCACAATCATATTTCCTTCATGAATAAACAATTCTCCCGGTGCTTTTCCCCAATCCTTTTCCACATGTTCTTGCGTGGCTTCAGGTAACCGGTGAAAATAGGCCTTATAATCGTCCCGTAAGAATACACCGTCAGCATGATTGAGCAAGGCTTCTGACATAAACCGCCGGTCGTTGGTGGCGTGAGTGGTCAATTCCTGCATAAATTCTTTCGTATCCTGCGGTAAATTTTCCACCTCATAACCCCGGTCTTTTAACAACCACAAAAGACGTCTCATGCTTTCGATGGAATCTAATTGACATGCACCGCCGATATGTGAATTATCCGGTGGACAATTATGAAATATAATCGCCACTTTTTTATCTTTATTTCTTTTCTTCCGAAGCATCGCCCATTTTTTGGCACGCCGTGCTAAAGAATGCATCCGCTCGATCATCGGTTTTTGCACATGCGTACCATCAGATGCCATTTCTTGCGTAGAAATAGGAACGGAATGAATAACACCGTCAAATTCCGGCAAAGCTACCGCATAAGCCACTTCATTCGCTGTCAATCCGACCGTGTGATCTTTCCACCAATCATAAGAAGAATACATATTATATACTTGTAAAACGGCTACATTCAATTGCTTTAAGTCATGCAACATGAGTAAATCAGTGGATATAAGGCCAAAAGTGATGGGATTAATAAGCACGTCAATAACCGGCTTTCCGTCGACATAAAAAGCCTGTTTCATATTTTCCCCTAAAGAAGGCGTGCCATTATGATTTTCATCAATCACTGTGGCAAATACCGCGAGCACATGACAACCTTCCTCTTTCAAAATACGAATAAGCGGCGCTTGCCACTGCAAAATACCCTCTTGCCAGTCATTTCTATAAAATATCAGCCCCACAGTAGGCTTTTTCGAATCATGAAAGCGGGCTATATACTCTCTCGTATCCCAAAAAGCGTCCGGTTCATCCGGATCATAAATACCCCAAAAAGGATATTCTCTCGGCTCTTCATACCTATATTTCTCATCACAAAAAGTATGAAGTAACCAAAGAAATAAATTCCGATGATTGACCACACCGCCGCCGGATTGGTAAGCACGAATCCTTTCAATCACATCCGATGTCACGGCCCCGGACTCTTCTCCTTCGTCCAAATCCGATTCATCAAAATAGAAAGGAATATTTCTTTTCACCAAAAAAGCATGAAGCCCTGCCAGAAAAGTATCCGACAACCCGGTACCCATCCAAAGCACCAAAACAAAACCGGCCGTAGCCACCTTTTTCTCATCTGCTTTGGTCCATTCCGTATTATCCTTCAATTGAATAATCTCCACCGGCACAGATTCAGATAAACTTTCTACGGCTTTTTTCATCTTCACCCTGACAGGCTCTAAATTCGTAAAGCAAAAAATTTCTTTCATTTCATATCCTTCTATTTTTCATATCCATAAGCATCTTGCGCCATTTCTTCCATCGCGTCTATCATAAATTGAGAGTAACTCAACAATTTTTTCGCATCAATAATATATATTTTCTTATTCTTAATAGCATTCACATGTGCCAACGCCGGATCATCATAAAGCTGTCGCATCGCCGGCAAATTCTTTGGTTCTTTAGAATAAGCATCATCTGCCATAAAAATAATATCCGGATTAATAGCAATCAATGCCTCTCTACCGGCCGACTCCGTACTTCCTATTCCATATTCCGCCGCCCCATTAACAAGTCCGGCATGTGCGCAAAGGCCATCAAAAGTACTCCCCTTGCCGCCGCCGACCGCTTGAGGATAACAATACACCGCTTTCAATCTTTTTTCTTTCGGAATTTGTTTCATAAAATCATCTATTCGTTCAATGCGTCCTTTAACTTCGCCAATAAGCCTCTGTCCCTTCTCTTCTTCGTTCACCACACAGGCTATTTCCTCTATCATCTGAAGCATCTCCTCAATCGTTCCCGGCGTGCGATAAACATACACGGACAAACCGGCTGATCGAAGTTCATCAGCAAACTCCGCTCTCATCCAATCCGGCACAATCACCAAATCAGGTGCAAGAGAAATCACTGATTCCGTCGCACTCGTGATATGATTCGGCACCTTCGCCGCTTCATCTGTCATATTTTCCTCAAGATGCCCGATGCCGATGACCCGTTCACCGCCAATAAGCGAAAGCACCACATCATCGGTAGACACACCGATAGACACCACCCGCGTCGGATGAAGAGGAAGCGCCGTCTCCGTCCCCATGCCATCAGTGACCACCCGAGTTTCCGTCTTAGAAGTCCCCCCATCAGGAATTCCGCACCCGGCAGAAAATCCAATGGCAAATGTCAATATAATCGCCAAAAGAAATCGCATTATTTTCCCCATATTCTGTCTCCTCTATGAAATAAAGTTTTACTTATGTCCATTGTAAAATAAATCCATCTTTTATGCCAATACGACAAAACAAGAAAACAAAAAAGACGACCGAAATCGTCTCTTTTGCTTTTCTATTTCATTAGAACTTAAATTCCATACCAAACTGGAAATTCCGCCCCGGAGCCGGATACCAATTTTTCGTATTTTCTTTCACATTTGGAATGGCAATATAAAGTGCATGTGTATAGAGTTTATCAAAAATATTATTGATTTTAAAATAAGCAGACATATTTTCTGTTGCTTGATAATTCATTGTCGCATCTACTACCCAGAAAGATTTCATGCTATCCGGCACCTTATTTTCATTTACTTTTCTACCCGGTCGATTAAACATTCCCCGAGCTGTTAAAATGCCTTGGAATTTTCCTTTCGTATAATCTACATCTATATTTACTTGATGTTGAGGAATGTATCCATCACCATTGATATTCTTTGAGCTATTCTCTGCCGGCATATATGTATAAGTATAATCGCCTTTTACGGAAAGATTATCACTTACTACTTTTTCCATGCCTATGCTATACCCATTTGATTCTTCTTTTGCCACATTACGTATTTTCCAATTTGCATCATATCCAAAAGCATTCTCCGATTTCATATGATGTAAATTAAGAGTCAACAACAAATCATCCTTTACACGATAATTCATGCCTAATTCTATCCCTTTCCCGGTCATGGGTTTCAAGTCAGGATTTCCATATTTACCAAACCATTGATTTTGTGTAGGTACAATGAAATATTCCTTATAAGCGCCATAGACATTCATATCACCATCGTTATAATTAACTGTTACATTTTTTGTCACTTTCGATCCGGCACGACTATTATCTGTATATCTAACTCCGGGTGTAATAGTCCAATTTGGTGCAAATTCATACGCATCCTGCAAAAATACAGATTTATTACTTAAGCTTAGCGGACCATATTTATCTCCATGAGAACAATAATCATTTACTTTATCCTTATAATAATCCACTCCAAATATGCCGGTATTTTTATCATCTTTATAAGTAATTTGTTCTGTCACACCGGTCGTGCTCAAGTCAAATATCCAATTTTCATCCGCCGGTTGATTCGTACCATCCTTTAACTTATTTTCATTTTGATAAACAAAGAATTGATTACTAAATCTATCATCTAATTTCTGTGTCCAGTTAAGCGCAATCCGCGAATTATCCTTTTCCCCATTAACCGGTGTCATTGAAGGATCTCCAACTATTTTTCCGGCATCCGGACGAGTATAATTTGACAGGTATTTATCATAGGTCAAAGAAACAAAACTCTCTTTATCAATTTGATGCCCAATGGTTACGCTATAATTATTCGCATTCACCCTCTGCAAAATTTCTTCCCCTACCGCATCGGTATAGTTTTCCATTTTATTTCTTAACGCTGATGCACGATAGAAAAAATCTCCCACTGCTCCACGGGTATTGAAAACAATATTTCTATTACCATAACTGCCCGTTTTCAATCCCAAAGAAGAATGAATACCCGAACCGCCTTTTTTGGTAATGATATTTACAACACCGCCGGCGGCATCACTACCATACAATGTAGATGATGCCCCCTTCAAGACTTCAATACGTTCTACGCCTTTCATATCCGGAAATTCAGACCCTGCTAAGATACCTGATGACATACCATTGACATTGACGCGCATACCGTCAACCATAAACACAATTCCTTTACTACCGTTAATATAAATTCGATTGGCAGAATAATTTTCCCCACTCACACCATAATTCTGCACATTCACACCGGGAATATTCTTTAACACATCCCCTAAATCGCTATAATGACGGTCTTGAATTTCTTTCGCTGTCACTACCGATATATTGGCAGGAGCATCAAAAGCTTTCTGTTCTACTCGATTGGCGGTAACTACCACCGGATCAAGCTGATAGGTCGATGCTGCCATCGCCCCCCCCATTGACCAAAAGAGCGGCGCAAAAAGAAGCTAATACTGTCTTTTTCATAGAAAAGACCCCTTTCTTGATAAAACAACAAATGAAAATGAATATATCACCCTGCTTCATTTGTGTCTCCACGTTTCCGCAAAATCTGCAGGGAAATAAACTAAATAATAGTAAAACAACATCTTCACGATAATGGTATACTTATTCTAAGAATAAATCAAGAGCTTTCTTTTATTTTCTTCACACCTCTTTATTGAGTTACAAAAAAACAGTATACTATAAAAAAATATTGGAGGAGGTTTTTATGATTCAAACCGTCAAGGGAAAAGGGCTATTTTTCTTTTCTTTATGTGCCGCTTTATTGTTCCTCGTTCTTATTTCTCTTCATGCCGGAGCGATTTCTGTGCCTTTTGGCGTGGTGCTTCATGAAGTATGTCGAGGGCTTGATTTGCCTTCTTTTGGTCAGATGCCTACGGCGGATCAATTTTCGGTATTTTGGTATATTCGTATGCCTCGTATCGTTGTAGCATTACTGTGTGGTGCTGCTTTGGCCGCTGCCGGAGCCGTAATGCAAGGGGTATTTTCTAATCCCTTGGCTGATCCGGGTATCATCGGTGTATCGTCCGGTGCGTCTTTTGGTGCTGTAATTTGTATTTCTTTAGGTCTCACTTCCGTGTCTCTTTATTATATGCCGGCATTCGCTTTGGGCGGTGCGATTTTTGCGGTGATCATCACGGTGCTTTTGACGTTTCGTCATGGAAAAATTCCTCCTATGAGTCTTCTTTTGGCAGGAGTGGCGGTGAGTATTTTTTTAGGCGCTATGACAAATGGGCTTTTAACTTTTATGAATGAATATCGTTTGAAGGAGTTCCTTTTTTGGACGGTCGGAGGACTTGATTATCGCCGGTGGGATCATGTTGCTTTGTCTTTTGCCCCGATTATCGCAGGGCTTGTGACATTGATTGTCCTTGCTCGTCATTTAAATGTGCTTTCGTTAGGTGAAACGGAGGCAAAGTCTTTGGGCATGAATATTTTATGGTACCGGTCATTATTTCTTTTCATTTCGTCATTTATCACTGCTGTGGCGGTATGTACCAGCGGTATGATCGGATTTGTGGGTCTTGTGGTTCCTCATATGATGCGTATTCTCATTGGACCGGATCATCGGCTTTTAATTCCTTCATCTGCTTTGTTCGGTGCGTTTTTCTTGCTTCTTTGTGATACGATCGGACGCGCACTTTTACCGCCGTTGGAGATACGGGTAGGCATCATTACAGCGCTCTTGGGCGCACCTTATTTCCTTTATTTGATTCGTCGTATGCGTAAAGAAGGGGGTGCTATGTAATGTCTCTTTTACAAGCGTCAAACCTTTCCGTCACTTTAGGTGAAAAAAATATATTGACTGATTGCCGTATTTCGGCGGAAAAAGGTGAGTTTATCGGAATTATCGGGCCTAATGGTGCCGGTAAAAGTACTTTTCTTAAAACGCTTTGCGGTCTTATTCCTAAAACCTCGGGTACTGTATTCTTACATGGCCAAAATACAGATGACTTATCCGATAAGGAACAAGCAAAGCAAATCGCCTTTATGCAGCAAGAATTTCAAACAACTTTTGCATACACCGCCGAGGAAATCGTTTTGTCTGCGCGGTACCCCTATTTGTCTTGGTGGGAGCGGGAACAATCTAAGGATAAGGAATTAGCTCATCAATACATGGCGTATACAGGTGTGCTTCATTTAAAGGATAAGCCTATTCAAACGCTGTCCGGCGGTGAAAAGCAACGTGTCATTTTGGCTAAGGTGCTTACGCAGGAAACGCCCATTCTTTTCTTGGATGAGCCTACAGCTTCTCTTGATTTGCCTTATCAGGAGGAAATATTTCGACTTTGTCAGACGTTATGCCATGAAGGAAAAACTATTTTTATCGTTTGTCATGATCTTCTCATGGCAGCGGATTATTGCAGTCGCCTCGTGATGCTTCATGATGGTCATTTTGTCGCAGATGGTAAAGCAGAAAATGTGCTGACAGAGAAAAATTTAGAAACAGTTTTTTCAATGAATGCACTCGTCTATCATGATCCGCTCACCGGAAAACTTTCTTTGTTTTCATATAAGAAACCGGATCGTCGAAAGAAAATGGTTCTGGTCAAAGGAAATAATACCGCAATAATGACCATTATCCGTCATTTATTTTTATCGGGCTATGATATTTCTTTTGATAAAAATGAGTCGGAGCTAACTTCTTTGGCCGCTCGCATTTTCCATGGAAGGGAGTTACCTGAAGGTTCCGATCCGCAGATTATTATCAATACGGGTGATAATGCCGTGACGGCTCTTGTGCCGGTGTACGATGTAAAAACTACGCCTTTGGATGAATTATTGGTAAAAATTGATCATGGTACATTGTAAAAAAATATGTCTTGTAAGGAGTCTTTATGGAACGAGCCAAAAAATATTATGGTGAAGAATACGGTGAAATCAAACGCTTGAAGTCAGGTCATTCTCAATTAGTAACGTTAGATGATTTATATAAATATCTGTGCTTGGCGTGGTGGCAAAATACCGCGCATCCATTGTATCAACGAGAGTGGGTACCTACGAATCCGTCCTTTGGTCAGAGTGCCGTCACAAGTATTCTTGTTTATGATTTATTCGGCGGCACGTTGCACTCTGTTCCCGGTCGCCGCGGAGCGGATCATTATTTCAACTGCCTTAATGGTCATGTCATTGATCTCACGTGGCAGCAGTTTTACATGGATGAGCGGCTTATTTCTTATGAGCCGAATCAAGTAACGGATAGAGACTATATCATCCGAAGTGGCGACACCTATGAACGCTACCGCCGCCTTATTGACCGAATGGCAGACATAGTAAAAGAAAATATCTAATAAACGCTCTGTCACATCGACAGAGTTTTTTACGTTTAAATTTTGAAAAAAAGCGAGAAATTATATATAATAAATTGACTATACAATATTTTATAAATAAAAGGAAAGAAGGAAATAACTTGTATCGTATTGATACTTATGATGTCATTGTGGTAGGTGCCGGTCATGCCGGTTGTGAGGCAGCTTTAGCATCGGCACGCTTGGGTTGTAAAACGCTTTTAACGACAATTTCGTTGGATAATGTAGCGATGATGCCTTGTAATCCTGCCATCGGTGGCCCGGGTAAAAGTCACTTGGTAAAAGAAATAGATGCTTTGGGCGGAGAAATGGGACTCGCTGCTGATGCTACGGCTATTCAAATGCGCATGTTAAATCTCAGTAAAGGGCCGGCAGTATATTCTCTTCGTGCGCAATCAGACAAAGGCGCTTATCATCGATATATGAAAAGTGTAATAGAGTATACCAAAAATTTGGATTTGAAGCAGGTTCAAGTCATGGATATTATCGTAGAAGATGGTCACTGTGTGGGCATCACTACGGAGCTTCATGAGGAATATCGAGCAAAGGCTGTTATTTTATGCACAGGCACATACTTAGATAGTACCATCATCATCGGCGATACCATGTATTCAGGTGGCCCTAACGGTATGCGGCCTTCTGTCGGCTTATCGGAAAATCTCAAAAAGCACGGCATAGATATACTCCGATTCAAAACAGGTACACCCAGTCGAGTCGATCGCCGAACACTTCATTTCGATAAAATGATTTTGGAAGAAGGCGATCCGAATCATCACGCTTTTTCCTTTATGAACCACAGAGAGGATAAAAATATCCGAAATTGTTGGCTCACATATACCAATGAAAGTACCCATAAAATTATCCGTGATAATATCATGCGCGCGCCAAAATATGCAGGAAAAATTCACGGTGTCGGCGCGAGATATTGTCCATCCATTGAAGATAAAGTCATTCGCTTTGCCGATAAAAATCGTCATCAACTTTTTGTTGAGCCGGAAGGAACAGACACGACAGAAATGTACGTGCAAGGAATGTCTACGTCCATGCCCATTGATGTGCAATATGCTTTTTTGCGTACCATTCCGGGCTTTGAAGATGTGCAAATGATGCGTCCGGCTTATGCCATTGAATATGATCTTTTAGATCCGTTGCAACTTTATCCCACATTAGAGCTTATTAAGCTTCCGGGGCTTTATTCTGCCGGTCAATCAAACGGCACGAGCGGATATGAAGAAGCCGCCGCGCAAGGACTCATGGCAGGCATTAATGCCGTGCGAAAAATTCGAGGACAAGCGCCCTTTATTTTAGCTCGTCATGAAGCATATATCGGCACACTCATTGATGATTTAGTAACCAAAGGTACGAATGAGCCATACCGCATGATGACGAGTCGCAGCGAATACCGTCTTATTCTTAGACAGGATAATGCCGACCTTCGTTTGACGCAAAAAGGATACGACATCGGATTGGTTTCCAAAGCACGATACAGCCATTTCTTGGAAAGAAAGAGGAAATATGAAGAAGCTCTTGCCTATATAAGAAATATCCGTTTCACTCCAAAAGAAGCTATCAATACTGCGTTAAAGGAAATGGGCACTGCGCCACTCACCGGAGGCACAAGCGGCGATCAGATTTTGAAACGTCCGGAAGTAACCTATGATCAGATGATCACCTATTTACATTGTCCTTCATTCGATGCAGAGGCTATGGAAGAAATGGAAATCACCGTAAAATACGAAGGCTATATTGCCCGTCAAGAGGAACTTATACGAAAAGCCGCCCGTATGGAAAATGAAAAAATTCCGGAAGATATTGATTATTTACACATGGAAGGAATTTCTACCGAAGCTGCCCAAAAATTAGATAAAATCAAGCCGCTATCTTTAGGACAAGCGGCACGCATCTCCGGTGTTTCGCCGGCAGACATCACCGTGCTTATGGTATACATCAAACAACACAAAGGAGAGTAACCATGACTATCAAAGAAATAGCCGAAGAACTTTCTTTACCGATAAATGAACAAGCGCTCAAAAAACTAACGCTTTACAATAATCGTGTCATTGAGATAGGAAAACATATCAATCTCACAGGAATCAAAACCACAGAAGAAAGTCTTATCAAAAACGTCTATGATTCGCTCACCGTCTATGAACCGGACTATTTCCCTACCAATAGTAAGCTCTTGGATTTAGGCACAGGGGCAGGATTCCCCGGTATTCCTTTATCAATCATTCGAGAAGATTTGGATGTCATTCTCATGGATTCCATACAAAAAAAGCTACTGTTTATCGAAAAGACAGCGCTTGAATTAGGTATAAAAAATGTAAAAATACAACACGTCCGTGCAGAAGAAGCCGGTCGTAGACGTAAAATGCGGGAAACTTTTGATGTAGTCACGGCTCGAGCTGTCAAAATGCTTCCTATCATTTCCGAATGGGCCTTGCCTTTCGTGAAAGTCGGCGGTATTTTCGCTGCCATGAAAGGCCCGGGTGCTAAAGATGAATTGGCGCAATCGCAAAAAATTTTGCACGAACTCCATGCAGAAGTGGAAAAAATAAAAAATCTGACACTTCCCACCGGCGAGGAACGAACTATTCTCTACATAAGAAAAACCGCCCCTTGCCCGAAAACATATCCACGAAAAATCGGCATCGCTGAAAAGAAGCCTATCCTTACTGAATAACGTAAAAATGATACATCAAAAAATGCGTGAATCTCTTATCAAGAAGATTGACGCATTTTTTATTTCACTCTATTATTTCTTTTCATACACAACGAACCGATGAGGAATGTCACCTTCGCCTTCTTTAGACGAAATCAACGTCCATTCCGTTTCATCGAAATCGAGAAATATCGTATCTCCCTCATAGACTCTTTCTATTTCTGTGATGTACATTTTATCTACATAAGGGAAAAACAACCGATACATAGCGCCGCCGCCGATGATGAAATTTTCTCCTTCCGGCAAGGCTGCCAAAAGTTCTTCCGGCGTATGAAATATATTCACTTCCGCCGGCGCTTGGTATGTCACATCTCCGGTAAGCACATAATGTTTCCTTCCGGGAAGCAATTTCGGCAAACTCTCGAACGTCTTCCGACCCATCACCACCGGATGCCCCATGGTGCATGACTTAAACCATTTCATATCATCCGAAAGATGCCACAAAAGCTTATTATCCTTACCGATAACGCCATTACTCGCTCGCGCTACAATGAGTGATAAACTCATACAGACACCTCCAACGGAATTTTCCCGTGATGCTCATAATTCTCCAAAACAATATCCTCCGGCTTGAAATCATAAAAATCATGAATATCCGGATTCAATTTCAATACCGGTGCTTTATACGCGTCAGGTAAACGAGACAATTGTAATTTCATTCCGTCCACATGATTTTCATACACATGCGCATTATTAATCACATGGGTAAAAATACCCGGCCTCAAATTCGTCACCTGCGCAATCATATGAATAAGTGCCGCATACTGGGCCATATTAAAAGGCACACCAAGTCCCATATCACCCGACCGCTGCACCAACATGCAATTAAGCCGTCCATCTGCCGATACATCCCACATCGTCAAAAAAGCACAGGGATAAAGCGCCATATCCGGCAAATCCTTCACATTCCACAAATCCACCACCATACGGCGACTCTGCGGATCCGTCTTCAAAAGATGAAGCAACGTATCCACCTGATGATACTCTGCCAACTGATACCCGTAAGCCTTGCCAATCGTACCATCCGGACGCATCCACTCATCCCAGACATGACAATTCCACTCTTGAAGTACACGGACATCATTCGACTGTTTCTGCCATATCCAAAGAATTTCTTTCACAGACGTCTTAAACGCCACAAACTTTGTCGTCAAAATAGGAAATTCCTTCTCCAAATCAAATTGCATGATTTGATGAGGCAATTTATACGCCGGCATCCCTGTACGATTATCGCCCAGCCGACCGGTATGTAAAATTTTTTCTATAATTGATAAATACTGTTGATCCGCTTCGCTCATAATTCCTCCTCTTTATCATTAAAATCATTATACAACAAATCTCTCACAAAAAGGATAAAAACTTCTTTTATGCCAAACAACGAAAAAGACATCTTCCTCACTCTGAAAGATGCCTTTATACATAAAACCTCCCCTTTGGAAATAAATCTTACAAAAGAAATATCCCCTGCGCGATTCTTTTTGTTACACATATAGAAAACACTCTACTTTTACAGAAACTAAAAATCGCCTACAATTATTATAACAAACAAAAATGATAAATCAAGGTAAATTTACTTTTATTTTAATATTTCACACATCATAAAATTTTTACTAAGTTTATATTTTATAACAGTGTGTAAAAACAAAAACAGCCGAGTTATTTCTCCGCTGTTTTTTATAAGCTCTTCTATACTTTTTTGTCAAAATTGTAATTATAGTCGTCTGCTAAAATTTGTACTGCGCCTTTATCGCCTTTCATCGCTGCTTTGATAAGCCATTCCATCGCTTCTTTTTCATTTACTTTCACGCCTTCTCCATTCGCTAAAGCATATCCGTAATGCGCCATACCGAAAGGATCACCGGCCATGGCCGCTTTTTTATAAAGACCTACGGCTTCTTGAATATTTTCTTCTGTTCCCATAGCCGCTTCATAGCAAAGGCCTAATGCCGACTGGGCTTCAGGTATTCCTTTTTCCGCTGCTTTTTTGAAGGCGCGGAATGCATTTTCAGCATGATTTGGTTGACGACTATTTTTATAATATTTCCCTAACCGGAGAAAAATATCATCTTCTCCCATTTTTTCTACTTCTTCGGCATATTCAAAGGCTTTTTTATCATCCACTCGTCCGGAGGCACCGGCCGCATATTCAATGCATGCCACGGAAAGAAAACCTCGCAATGTGTTTTCTCCATCAGGATTTCCTAATTCACATCCTCGGCGGATCCATTTTTCTGCTTCATCAAGATTCTTTGGCACTACATCGCCTTGAGCATAAAACAGACCTGTCATAAGCATCGCATCGGAATTTCCGTATTCTGCCGCTTTCAAATAGTATTTAAACGACAATGAATAATTAACGTATCCTAAAAGGCCTTCATCATACACTTTGGCCAACATAAGAATGGCATCAAGCACACCGGCATCTGCGGCTTTTTCTAATGTTCTTTTCGCTTTTCTCGGATTGGGTTTCGCTCCATTAATGCCACGAAAATAAAGCATGCCTAAATAGTACCACGCTTCGTCTTCGCCATAATCTCCTGCCATCTGATAGCATCTGACGGCTTTTTCTTCGTCTTTTTCTGCATTTTTTCCTGTTTCGTAGCGATGTCCGATAACCCCAATTTCTCTCGCCGCTTCTTTGGCGCCTAAGTTCGCCGCTTTGCGAAAATAGGAAACTGCTTCTTCTAAATCGTTATTTCCTAAACTGTCTTGCGCCATTGAATAATAGTATTCCATCATGCGATCCGATGCCATAACGTCACCCTTCTTTCATGTTTACACGATAATTTCTGTTTTATGCAATACTCTTATTTGCATGAATAAAAGTTAATTATTATTTGTTAATATTTTATTAATTTCATTGTATCACGGTTTTATAAACAAATAAAGAGTTTATCTAAATTCCTTGCATAAATCGTCAAACAATTCCGGATCAGGTTTTTCCACGTGATCGATAAGGCAGCGATCTGCTGACGGCACTATGTCTCCGAAGGAAAGTACATCCGTTTCTTCATAAATTACGCCTAATGCCAAACTCTGTGTTTCTGCCAAAATAGAAAGTGCTTCCGCTTTATTGGTCGGATCGTAATTTTCTCTCACATCGGAAATCTTTTTCAAATTCTCGTTATACCATGCAATGGTGTTGAAATTATTAAATGTCACACAAGGTGTGAAAATATTTACATAGGAAAATCCTTTGTGATCAATGGCTTTGGTAAGAACGTCTATCATCGTACGTCCGTCAATGGCATAGGCTTGTGCTACAAATGTAGCTCCTGCTGCTAAGGCTAATCCGGGCGCGTCAAGCGGCGTTAAGGGGTTACCGTCCGGTGTCGTTTTTGTTACAAAACCTTTGGATGATACCGGACTCGTTTGTCCTTTTGTGAGTCCGTATACTTGATTATCAAAAACGATGTAGGTGATATCCATATTTCTTTTCATCGCATGAATAGCATGTCCTAAACCGATGGCATAAGAATCACCGTCACCGGAACAAACAATAAGATGCGTGTCTTTATTGGCACATTTGATTCCTTGCGCAAAAGGAAGTGCTCTACCGTGCGCTGTGTGTGCACCGTAGCAATATTGATATCCTCCGATACGAGACGAACAACCGATACCTGAAATTAAAGTAATATCTTCATTTTTCCAGCCTTTTTGTGCACAAACGGCAGAAATGGCATTTTGTATGCCGAAATCTCCACAACCGGGACACCAATTTGGCACAATAGTATTTTTAAAATCTCTCGGTGATGCCATGATTAGAGTACCTCCTTAGCTTTGTTTACAATCGTTGATGTAACAAATGGTGTGCCATCATATTGAAGTAAAGATAGAAGTTTATCATGACAAATAAAGTGAATGGCAAAGAGTTCCCGCAATTGAGCTGTTAAATTTTCTTCTACAATAAGCACTTTCTTCGCTCCTTCAATATATGGTCGAAGTTCTTTTTCCGGGAAGGGCGAAAGCAGACGGAGATGCAAATGATTGACTTTATATCCGGCTTCTTCTAATTCTTCTCGTGTTTCTTCTAATGCGCCATCCGTAGATGTAATACCGATAAGCAGTAAATCGCATTCCGGTTCTTCATGAGTCACATAAAACGGCTTAATAGCTGATGAAACACCCTGCCATTTCCGATGGCGTTTATTCATTTCCATCACTCTGTCGCCTTGACCCTCTGCCGGTTTCCCGTAAACATTATGTTCAAGCCCGGTGGAAAGGAACATACCGTTTTCCACGCCCGGAATAGTTCTCGGTGAAATACCATCTTCTACATCTTCAAACCGATGGAAATAGTCTTTTTTCTGTGTATTTAACGGCGGTAAACCGTCACGAACCAATTTCCCTCGACGAATATCTATACGATTCAAATCAAAAGCCGGCACGGACTGTTTACACATCCCAAATTGCAAATCAGAAAGTAAAATAACCGGCGTTTGAAATTCTTCTGCCAAATTAAATGCTTCTTGCGTAATGTAATAACAATCTTCAATGGATGCAGCGGCTAATACGATTTTTTCCGCATCTCCATGACCAGATCCGATGGCATAGCGAATATCACTTTGCTCCACTTTTGTCGCCATACCCGTAGATGGGCCGGCACGCATGACATCAATGATAACGACCGGTATTTCCGCCATCGTTGCCATGGAAATAGATTCTGCCATAAGTGACAACCCGGGCCCTGACGTTGCTGTGAAAGCACGCACGCCGGCATACCCTGCGCCCATCGCCATCGTGACCGCCGCCAATTCATCTTCCGTCTGTACCACTGTACCTTTGATTTTATGAATGACTTTAATCACATATTCCATAATTTCCGTTGCCGGTGTAATAGGATATGACGCCATAAAACGCGCGCCGGCGGAAATAGCGCCCAGCGCTGCCGCTTCATTGCCTAAAAGATAAAATTGATCCGTCTTCTTCGGCGTGGCCAATTTTCCTAATTCAATGCCATGCAATGCTTCAATGGCAATATCATACCCTTCCTTAAAAATCCCCTTATTTTTATCAATAATTTCATTCCCTTTTTTCGCAAACCGTTCAGCGATAAAACGATAAAAAGGTAATTCAGGAAATCCCAGAAGCCCGGCACTCATACCCAACGCTGCAATATTTTTCATCTGCATAGATCCATATTTCTTTGCCAAATCAGTAATAAGAAGAGGCAGGAATATGCGTCCGGTATGCTCCTCCCACTTCGGATGAAAAGCCGCATCTGCCAAAACGACACCGCCTTCCGGCACTTCCTTCCCGTGCAAATCAATGGTTTCCTGATCCAATGCCACCAAGCAATCCACATGTTCACCAATGGTTGCCACTTTTTTCGTCGCAATACGAAGGGCAATCGTCGTATGCCCCCCTTTGATACGTGACGCAAATAAGCGTTGACTAAAAAGAGAATACCCTTCCTGCGCCAACACTCGTCCCAAAATTTCTCCGCAAGACTCTACGCCCTGGCCTTGCTGACCACCCATTTTCCAAATAAAATCCTTCTTTTCCACTCCATCTTCCTCCTTTAGATGATGAACGGTTATAGCTCTTTTTCAAACTATCTCTATAATTTTTAATTATAGCATATCGAGCTTATTATATTAAATGCGCATAACAAAAGAAATTTTCATGCGAAATATTTTTCCTCTAAAAAACAGCGTCCGTCCCCTCCATACGGTTCAAACGCCGTTTTGTGTCTATGATCCCTTTGACCGCCTATTTATGATGAAATACGGAAAAGCCGCTCCGTATTTTCCTTAGCGTGAGAAATCAATTCATCCACCGACACATTCATATATGTCGCCAACGTTTCTGCCACATAAACAATATTTTCCGGCACATTCGTTCGCGGAAGCCCAAATCCCCTCGGTGTCAAATAAGGCGCATCCGTTTCAATCATGATTCTATCCAAAGGAATATCTATCACCGCTTCGCGCAAATCATGATTCCGCCGTTCATCACAAATCCATCCGGTGATGCCGATAAAAAAGCCCATCGCCAAAAGCCGCCGAAGCGTTTCCCTATTTCCTGTAAAACAATGCACCACTGACTGAGCGCAAATATCCGCATGCCCTTTGAAGCAAGAAATAAAATCCTCCGCCGCATCCCGCTCATGCAAAAACATAGGCTTTTTTAATTCCTCTGCCAAAGCAATTAACTTTTTGAAATAATACATCTGATTCTCTTTGGATGAATACATGCGATCATAATCAAGACCGCACTCACCCACAGCCACGATACGATGATTTTCTAAAATAATTTCTTTAATGCGAGCTACATCCGCATCCGACGCCTCATCTGCTGCATGAGGATGAATCCCTGCCGTACCGTAAAGGTCATGCGTTTTCACAAATTCATGCACCAATTCATTTTCAGCCGCCTCTGAGCCTGTCAAAATCGGGCAAATCCCCTTTGTCAATGCGTTATTGATAATTTTTTCCGGATCAGGAAATGAACGAGTAAATAAATTAAGTCCGATATCATAATACTTTATCATCATGCACCTCTTTTCCCTTTCATTGTACCATGACCAAAACAGACCTTGAGCGTTTTCTCGTTCATCTTCTAAAAAAACTCAAAATGTGCCTACTATCTGCTTCCCATCAATTCATCGAGTACTTTTTTACGATTTTATGAAATATCACGAGCACAAAAATTTTCCGCACACAAAAAAATAAACCATTTGTGTCACTTTAAACGGTAACCCCCTTCGTCATTGCCAAAAATCGTAAAATGATATCTTTACTCAATTCATATCTTATGCAAAATGAGTTAAAACGAATTAAAACGAGTTAAAATGACCGAATAAAATAAAATCATCACAGACGTAAAAAGCACTTATATCTCTCACTTCAAGAGAATAAGTGCTTTTATTTTCTACCATTTTAGCGAAAAATGCTTACATGATAGTGGAAAAAGAAAATAATTTATGCTATGATACAAATATCTTATGCGGGTGTAGTTCATCGGTAGAACGCGAGCTTCCCAAGCTTGAGAGGAGGGTTCGACTCCCTTCATCCGCTCCATTACGGATTCGCTTTTAGCGAATCTTTTTTATTGTCTCAAAACTTCTTATTTCTTTTACTTATCTACGATACCGGCAGCGTTTCAATACAGCGGCAAAAAACCATGCCGTAGCTGCCGTAAATACCATTCCCGGGAATGCTGCCGCTACCATGGCGTAAAAGCCTTTCCCGATAATCACTGTCATCACCGCCCGAGCAGCGATAGTACCCAAAGGGCCTGAAATGATATAAAAGATTTTTGACGACCCTATGCTTAACCATACCAATCCGATAACAATGCGGAAAGTCATCGCAATGCACACATTTAAAATGGTTTGTGTCCCTAAAGCTAAGCAAATAATAGATGCAATGATACCGGCGGAAATATATTTTTTGAAGCCGAATACTCCGCAGATAGCGACCGCAATAGGTGCTGAAAGTTGAAATTCCGTTCCCGGCACAAATCCCGGTATTTTAAATGATCCCGATACGGCAATGAGTACTGCCAACAAAGCAGTTTCACAAAGAGCTATCACGTTCTCCCGATTGGTATCTTTTACTGTTTCCATAAATGATTACCCTCCTCTATAAGGACTTGACAAACTTGATCTAGTTCATTTTTTGTATGTGCTGCCGTTACGGTCAGTCGAAGACGACTTGTCCCCTTCGGCACTGCCGGCGGACGAATAGCGGAAAGTAAAATACCCCTCTTAAGGCAAGCCTCTGCCAATCGCACCCCTTCTTTCTCATCACCTACCATAATAGGAAGAATAGGCGTTTCTCCTTCTTTTACCGACACACCGCTTTCTTTCAAACGATTTCTCAAGTATGTCGTATTCTCATTCACTTTCGCCGTAAATCTCTGTGGATACGCCTGCAAAAGCTTCAATGCCGTAAGCGCTGCCGCCCCGATCGAAGCAGGTAAGGCTGTGGAAAATATAAACGGCCGTGAGCGGTTTTTCAAATAATCAATAATCAGCGGATCAGCTGCCACATAACCGCCTTCTGCTCCTAACGCCTTTGACAAAGTGCCGATTTGTAAATCCACATCATATTCTTGGAAATAATCTGATGTGCCGCCGCCATTTTTCCCTATGACCCCTAAAGCATGAGCATCATCTACCAAAAGACGCGCATGATATTTCCTTTTCAGCCGAACTAAGTCAGGTAACGGACAAATATCTCCGTCCATACTAAATACACCGTCAGTCACGATAAACCGTTCACCGTCACAAGGCGTTTCCGCGAGTAATTCCTCAAGTCGCGCCATATTTCCATGAGGATACACAACCACCTTGGCTCTTGCCATACGACAACCGTCAATAATACTTGCGTGATTCAGTGCATCACTAAAAATCACATCCCCGGGCCCCGAAAGCGCATAAAGCACGCCCACATTCGCCATATACCCCGTATTAAATACAAGCGCCCCTTCCTTATGCTTCACCTTGCATAATTCCTTCTCCAAATCAGATATTTCAAATGTTGCGCCACTGACCAAACGCGAACCGCCTGAGCCTGTGCCAAAAGAAATAGCCCGGCGCGCTGCTTCCAACACTTCTTTTTCATGCGTCATGCCCAGATAATCATTAGAATTAAAAACGATATATTCCGTTCCCCTTCGATCCATCGCAAGCGTTGCTGTCTTCATTCGATAATCTACGACACGACGAGTCAAACCGGCCTTTTCTATTTCCTTTAATACCTGAGGGATATCTTCAATCTTCATCATTCATCCTCACTAACACCACTTGATTTTGCAAATAATCTTCATACGCTTTCATATCCGTTCCGGGGTTGACGAAAAAGATACGACCGCCCACCGGATCACACAAATCTTTCAGCACCATAATGCGCCCATAACCGAACTTCTTAGACGCCACATAGCCGGTGACATAATGCGGATCATCAGACCAACAAAGTTCCGCCACAGCCCCGGGCGCATGAGCCACTTTCGATGCCAAAACCATAGCCTCACGAGCATGTATGCCCCCATGACCGGCCGCCTTCATTTTCCCCTCATAAGTGGCGCTATCCTCTATATCCATATTACTGCACCTAACGCCACGCTCCGCCAAATCATCCAGACGCTCCCCGGACACGGCATCAAGAACCATTGCCCCACGCACACTATCCGTAAGCGCATCAAGCAAAGCAAACCCCTTAGAAATAGCCGCATCACTCACACCGATTCGTGCCAATTCCTTCCGTGCCGCCTGACGCCCTTCCTCTTTCGTCGTCGTATCAACCTGATAAAAGCCAAGCAAAGGCACATAAGAAATTTGATTTTCTTCCACCGCTTCCACCTTTACTTGAATGAAATCCGCGCTTCCTCGATCATGACACCTGGCTCGATGAATCATAGACAGAACCTCCTCATCCAACGCCGACTCATCCACAATACGCTCCGCTCCGGAAATATGCCGGCCTCCCACGCCATGCACACCACCCAAATTAGAACGCATCTTCACACTGTACAACATAGGCACTCCCTCTTCCTTTAAGTTGACATTTGTTTACAATAAATACTCGATATTCTCTGCGTTTTACTACAATAAAAAGTATAATTTATCCACTCGCCTCAAGTCAAGATTGACAATTCTATCTCACTATCACAAATCAAATGAAAAAGGACGATATCCTTTGGATATCATCCTTTTCTTTTACTACCTATCTATTCATCACAAAACTCAACTCTTCGTAAAAACTCTTTGAGCAACTTAGAACGCCAATCGAATGCCGGCATCAATTCTCCATTTTTCATTTACGAAGGCACCAAAATTCTTACTAAGCGTTCCATATATATAACTATTTTCACTTGTCTTCCATGTTCCGCCGGCTTCCAACTCAAACCACGTATCCTTTAAATCCATGGATACTGTTTTACTTTTCTTCCCTACACTGAAGACCGTATCCAAATTCCCTCCAAATTCATGAGCAACCATAGCTCCGGCAAACATACTTCCTTTTTCCATTTTTCTTCCCAACAAAAGCCCCAACTTACCAACAACACTCAGTAGTGGTTTTTGCTTTACATTCATCCGATTTCCTTTTTCCGACACAACATCATGACTATGTTCACCGATGTATCCCAAGGTCAGTTCTGCTTTTGGTTCCATATAGAAGCCTTGCGTACGCTCTATTCGCTTGCCGACTTCCACGCTAAGGGATGTTGCCATCGCTTCATAACTTCCGGAAGCTTTTTCTCCGATCACTTTATAAATGGCATGCTCTTTAGTCTCTACATCGTAATCCGCCTTCATCTTTCCAAACTTACCGATAACGTCTACATAAAGGCCATTATCTTTTGTTACCATGCCATATACTGCCAATCCACCAATGTGGCCTTTACCGGCGCCAAACTCATAAGTATCTTTGGTAGTTCCATAATCAAAAGCAGCACCTACTAAAGTTGCCGGATTTATTCTTTTATCAAATCCAACTTGAAGCATATTATACTTTTGTCCCAATTGGACATGTACATTATTTTTATCTTTTGTATCTATATCAGTATGTCCGCCTTGATATTTAGCCCAAATACCCGTATCGGCCTTAAACAAACGTACATCACCCAATCTCTTCAACATATCATTACTATGTGCCCGATACATGGATATAGCAGAGAATATACTACTTCTAATCCCTTTCATGACACCTGTTTCAAAATCACCATCCGTGATAATAATATCTGTTTCCGGTTTCTCTTCCGATTCTGAATTTCCTTTTAATTCATTAATAAAATCATCAATCGTTAGCTTCTCAGCCTTGCCTTTTTTGTCTGCATCATCCCCGGCTTTCTTTATTTGATTTTCTTTCCATAAATCAAATGCCGTCTTCAACTTATCTGTATCTTTTTCCGGATTTGGATCTTGTTTTATTTTCTTCATTTCTTTAAAGTCTACAAGACCGATACCACCACCCCTACCTTTCGGATAACTAATCGGTGCCTCTATAAAATAACGAGATGATAAGAGACCTTCACCAATTACTGCTTTACCCTTTAAATTATCTCTATTTTCTTTTGCATTATAATGCACATGACCCACTAATTTCTCTAACACCATTTTTATTTGATTTGTATCATTCACATCTATTTCTTTAGCATCAGTTATGATAGTAACAAAAGAACCTTTTGTAGCTTTTTCTATATCAACCTTACCGGGATAATCAGTAATATATGTCCCCATACGTAAGTGTGGAAAAATAATTTTTACATATCCTTGTAATTCATCTATTTTTATATCTCCCACACTTTCTACCTCAGCGCTTTTAACTATAATACCTGCAGAACTTTCATCTTTACCACCATATAATGTCGTAATATAACAATTTCCGTCTCTTACTGCAGCCGTCTTATTATATCTAGTATCATACCAAGTGGCACCATTTTGTAAAAACAATACATTTTTACCGGTAAATCCTTTATTAATATGCATCGGCTTAAAGCCATTAAATATTTTACCGGTTAAAGACGAATCCGATGTAGTAAGTGCCAATACCACTTCTGATATTTTAAAAGGTTCATTAGAATGTACAGACCCAGGCATAACTCCTATGTCTCCCTTAATGACCAATTTATTATTATTTGGAACGGTACCTTCTTTGTTAGTATTGATGTGAACAATTCCACTTTGTGCTAATAAAGCAAAATAAGGATGGGTGCTATGTTCTACTTCTATATATCCACCGCCGATAATATCAATACGAGATCCGCCGCCATTAGCAAAAACGCCTTCCCCTTTCCCTTTTATATGCACATTTCTGTTTACTTCAATATAAGGACCTTGTTGAATACCATAATCACTACCGGCATATAAACCGTTGGCACCATACTCTATACCACCTTGTACCGCCGGATTTACCTTACGCTCCCTTTTATAAGTCAATCCCCAGGGATGCTTTTCGTCCGGTCCTATCATCGTAAAATCGCCGTTAATGACTAAATGAGAATTGCCACTGGCATAAACACCTAAAAGGTAACCACTTTCATTAATCGAATTAACATATACATTCCCATTCAATATGACTTCTGTTTTTTTCTCTTTCTTCGAAGAATTCATACCAATGCTTTCTGTTCTTCCAGATGTAGTATTTGCTGACAATATATGAATTTCTTTTGCATCAATCGTTAATTTGCCTCCAGGAACATAGTTGGATAATCCTCGGATCAATTTATTCTTGGATTTTTCTACCGCTACATATAGTTTTTTATCTTTCGCGCTGATATGGATATCCTTTACTACCTCCACTGCAAAATTTTTCTCATCTTCTGCTATAAGGGATGTATCTTCGATAAATTCATAGTTCCCATTTCCCTTAGAGACTTTTTCTTTAATCCATGCACTATCTTTTTCTGAATCACCGGATATATATCCTTTTACATACTGATTATTTCCTTTTACTGCTTTTACGTAAGAATTAAAAAATGCATTTTCATCTGTGTTTATTGTTTCTCTATTCTCTACCATAAAAACATTACTATATATCTGAGCAGAGCGTAGCATTCCTTCTCCCACATAAACTTTCTTCGATAAATGATTATTGCCTCCCTTGTAAATAACCTTACCCCCAAGAATTCTTTCAACAGTAGTTCCATTTACATACCCCATAGGCATAATCACAATTTCAGATCCCTTTTGTGCTTGATCTATCGTCAAAGAACCTCGATTAGCAAATGTATTATCTCCATTGGGATCTGAATATAGTACTTTCATATGACCAGCATAATAAGACACGGTAATAGGTCTTGCATCTTCTTGTTGTAAAATACCTGCCGATGCTTCTGTATCGCCCCCGATGAGAAAATTAACATGATGGATGCCATCATAATTTCCATAATGTCCTTTACTCTCCACCTCAGGCATTTCATCGCCTCTCATGCCATTCAATGCCCCGACTTGTTCACAAATCCATTTGGCTCCATTTTGTATATAAAGATTCAATTCACCCACCTGTGCTGCACCGGTATTATCGATTGCGCCACGCCAATAGGAATCAGGCGTAGTAAGAGCAATATTCGTTCTACCATTACGGAAGAAATACTTACCTCCTCGCCCATCATCTTTCATAACAATGGCGTTCCCCACCATATACACAGGAGAATCCCCTAAAACCCGCTTCCCATTTACCTCTGGGACATTGATATTGATAGTACCACCAAAATTAGCCGTTGAATAACTTACCATATTTTTATCTATGGGTGTCAGAATATAACCACCCTTATTTATATTAACAGTCATCAGATCATAATCAGCAATTCCCTGCCATTTATAATAGGGATCTGACTGTATCGCTGTTCCTTTCACTGCCACATACACCGGAACATTGAAATTCATTACACTACCGGCACTCAGTCCGCCAAATACACCGGTTGGAAGCCAACGCCCGCCTTTATAACTATCATCATACCCCCAGTAATTTTTTTCTCTGGTAATACCATAATCCGGACTATTTGAAAAGCTCTGTTTCAATACACCTACATCACCATCAATATTCTTCTTAATGATAACTTCTCCATTCACATTCAAAATTCCTTTTCCGCCTTCATCCATTCCGGTATGTGCCATCGCAATTCCGTGATTAGGATACTGCTTCTCCATGTTAGAAGATACTAAAATATCCTTCGCATTCAAATCTAATCGGCCTTTATCGTTAATCATAACACCGCCGCCGGCAAGGCTAAAATCGTCAATATCCGATTTCAGCTTTAACATATTAGCCCGTACATTTGCGTTGCACCCCGGCATGACACTAATAGAAGAAACTGCATGTCCGGAGATTTCTGTCACATCTTCCCCACGGAAATCATATATAACTGCTTGATTTTTGTTATCATAACTCATCACATGCCCATATGTATATGCCGCACTACTACTTTCTAAATCTCCATCGCTAACATCAGCCATTAATTCATCTTCATACGTTGCTGCTTGTGCCGGAGTTGTCGTTAGTCCCATAACACCCATCATGACTCCACAAGCTAATCCACTCATAATACATGCTTTTAATTGATTTTTACGCATAATAAATTGCCTCCTCATATACAAAATACATGTTCTATCATCATAAAATACGACCAAAAACAATCTTTTGAGAACCCACTATTTCATAAATTTCTTCTTTCCCTTTAGAAATTTTCAATAGTAGGGTTTAATACAATCATATGCCTCACTCCTTTTTTCTTTCACTTCATAAAAATAACTTCATTTTATGTAAAAAAAAGCGTACATAAACTAAACAAAGAATCTTCATCGAAAAAGCCACATCATAAAAGCAATTTTCTCAATAATATTCAATGCATATTACTTATGTCGCGCAAGTCTTTTAAAACGGCTGGCTTTCTGACTTAGTTCCTCATCTGTTCGCGTCCGGCGAAGGCATTACCACGAACAAACTCCCTTTACAGCTGCGGACCAGTTTCAGTATTTCACTAAATTTCCCATATAACTAAAAGTTTCCGTTTTATTCATGCTATTTAATTTTACCTTTTTATGAATCTCTTATTATTATATCTTTATGTAAAACTTTCGTTAAATACTTTTATTGTTATGATTTATTTTCTATTATTCCCTTAAGTTTATATAATTGAAAAACCTCTATAATTTTAAAAGTTCTTCCCGTTTATAAATCTAAAATTTTCTTTATCTTCTATATAGTATTTTTCTCTTAAACTATATTTTAGATTATAAAAATGAAAACGTATCTAATATATTGAAAATATTAACACTGTTATCAAATAGGTAGATATTTTTAGAATTCAGGATTTCAATAAATTAAATACTCAAATTATATGCTATAAATAGATAAAGGAAAAGGAGCAGTCATCTTATAATATAACTACTCCTTTTCCTTTTCTTATTTTCATAACCCTAATTAAAGGATTCCGGCATTCGACAAAAGCTGAGAAAACAAGCACACCCCATGCTACAAGCACAGTTATCTCTTATACTTTTATCAATTTATCTCTAACTTAGAATCTATAGTCCAAACGTACACCAACATTCCATTCACGACGATAATTACCGGTCATATCTCTACTCAGACTGAAAGATAATGCTGTATTTTCTGCTAAACTATATCTTCCACCCACACCAAGTTCAAGCCAACTGTCTTTCATCTCAAACTTTGTGGTTTTCAAACCGCCATCTTTAGCCATATAATCACCTTCAATATCGCCTAAGAATTCATGAGCGATGCTGGCACGAGCAAACAAGCGACTCCGTTCATTACCCATACCGGCTTCTACACCAATCCTGCCTACCAAACTTGTATAGGGTTTTTGATCAATCGTTAATATTTCTGTGCCTGATTTAGCATCATATTTTTTCCCTGACAACCCCGACCACGTCAATTGAATCTGTGGCTCGATATAACTGCCACCGGTTTGAATCATTCGTTTACCATATTGTACAGTAGCTGCTATTCCTTTAGTTATATAACTACCAGCTAAATCATCTTTCATTTTCATTTTAACAATGAAATCATTCTTAACTTGACCAATCTTCGCACTTAAGTCAAAGTACGCACCATCTTTCAAATTGTGTGTTGCATAAATTCCCACTGCATAATTCTTATAATCGCCTTTTCCATCATATTGATAATCAGCTTGACCTTCTTGATACGCTAATCCAATACCGACATTCCAACTATCACTAAGAACCTTATCAAAACCAACTTGAATAGTGGTATCTTGTGCATCCATCACCATATTTCCACGATATGTAGATTTTACATGATTAACTCGTGCCCAAGCTCCATCTTCTGCCCCATGATGAATTTCTGCCATACGTCCGCCAAATTCACGAGCAAGCATCTGCCAATTCAGACTTGCGTTCATCATAGAACTACGCACTCCTTGCATAGCTGGAGTTTCATACTCGCCATCTTTAATAGGAGGTTTTGGTAACGGAGTGATCTTTGCATCTGCTTTCAATTCTCCCTGACCATTCATATTCTTAAATGTCAAGTCTGCTATAAACAGTGATTTTGAAGAAGATGTCAAACCTTCAGCAATACTAACTTTACTCGTTAACTTATTTTCACCGGTTGTACTCTGTCCATTAGTTTTAGCTGCATCATAATACAATTTCCCTGCCAATGCTGTCAAAACATTACGTACTTCTGCATCATCTTTAAGATTGATATTATTACTATCTGTCACAAGCGTTATATGAGCACCATCCACAGCTGTCTTGATATGCGTATCTCCGCCTT
>KQ960830.1 GCA_001553355.1 Veillonellaceae bacterium DNF00626 | reverse complement strand
ACATAAAAGGAACAATGAACAATGCCCGACTGCTGATAGCTACCTCATGGGGTAGTAATGTATATGGCGGAGTTGCCGTATTTGCGAAAGATAATCCTGTGAAAGTAGAAATGGCAGGACATAATTTGGATATTCAAATGTCAGGATTCAATAATAACCATGATGTTTACGGAATTTATGCAAGAAACCAGAAGGAAATAAACATAACCAACGAAACGGCTACAGGCGGTAAAAAAGGTGCTATTACCATGAGTTTGGATAATAGCGCTAATGATGGCGGAAACGTTTATGGTATTTACGCAGATACAGCCAAGGTAAGTATTGACGGTGATGTAACAATCACCAAAGCAGCAACTACTTCAAATGGCTATGCTAGAGAATTTACGGCTATTAGGACAGTTAATCAAGGTAGTGAAATTGACATCAAAGGGAAATTTACCATGTCCGGGAAATCTATTACCGGGAGAGGTGATTTGTATAGTGCCCGTCATGTAGCAGTTAGTCTGAACGGAAATAGAAGTAAGATACACATTCATAGTGCAG
>KQ960829.1:95851-117905 GCA_001553355.1 Veillonellaceae bacterium DNF00626 | reverse complement strand
AACTTTTTGGTTTCTTACCATAGGTGTTGCATTTAATTTGACAATTCGTCTGTAGTAAAACTACGGGAAGCCTTCATAGGCATCGAGCCGCCGTTCATCCGCCGGAGAAATGCGCCAGAAAACAACCGGCACGAAGGCATCCGCCTTCTTCTCGATGGTGGCGTAACATCCTGTCAGAGAACCTTTGAAGAGGAGTTCATAGCCCCAGATTCGGCCCGTCCCTGAAAGAACGGCGTCAGGACACCGTCTTGTCATCTGTACTTCACTCATGTTGCTGCCGTAGGCAATGTAGATTCTTTGTTTCATCGCTCTCATCCTTTCTAAAGGGAATGCCCTTCTACCACCCCAAGGGCAGCCGAAGCTGCCCGTAAGGCTATCCCCTTCAAGCGGCGGCATTGCGCCATGCGGAATTGCCTGTGAGGTGTTTCAGGAAGTGGAGCCGGCAGGTCTTGAACTCGTCACCGATGAGTCCGAGCCGGAGCATCCAGCACCGGAAAGCGTATTTCTCATTGTCCGTTTCGGTCTTCCGGGCCGAGGCTTTCTTCTGGGCCAGGGCCTGATGGGCGACGGCCAGGCAGAACTGAATGTATGCCTTGATTTCCCCAGCGTGGAGCGTCCCGTTGAAAAGCCGGAACTCGACGGTCCCTTTGGTGAAGGTGGCATGCAGGTTCAGCCCATGGTAGCGGGTGCTGTTGTAATGATGGTTCCGTCCGTAAGGGGCTTCCTGATACCAGAGGTCGGCGATGCCGTCCAGCGTGTCCGGCTTTTTCCGGTTGAGGTCCTTCAGGAAGGTGGTGTTCGTTTTCCGGCAGTATCGGCTTTCCCGCGAGGGGTTGATCTGAAGGACGCGGTAAATCATGTCTTCCTTGCTCGCCATAATGTTCACCAGGTTCCGCAGTGTCTTTGCCGTGAAGCGTTCGGCCCCGACGTGGATGTGGATGCCACAGGATTTATTGGCAAAGGCCCCAGCCTTGCGTAACATCCGCACCAGTTCCTGCAGCTTCGGAATGTCTTCGTAGGGAAGAATGGGACTGACCACTTCCGTGCGGTAGAAGCTGGAAGCACCTGTAATGTTTCCGTTCACCTTCTTCTGTGGAACCAGGCTGGAGTCGTTCATGGCTTTCCATTTCCGTCCCTGTTCATCCCTTGCGGTGTAGGTATCGTAGGCTCCGCCTTCGTGCCGGCTTTCCGTCCCGAAGAAGCGATCCATGAAGCTGGCGGCCCGGTTTCTCGTGATCCCTGTCATTTCCATTTCGATGCCAAAGTGCAGTGTTTTCATAATCCTCTCTGTCCTTTCTATGTGTGCGTGTATTCTTCCGGTACACTATATATCACTCTAAAGGCACACAATAGCAAGTCATTTTGAGAATAATTATGAATCAAATCGAAAATTTATGGGTTCTGATGCCGGCGTTCCTTCTGCTTTCTAGCATGAGCCTTGACTTCTTCTTCCGTGCGGAAAGCGCTCCATCCATGAAGGCCTTTCAACAGGGCCATGCGCGATTCGTGGCTGGCTTTGGTTCCCATGCCGATGCGCAGGAGCCACATCCGCAGGTAGTACTTCTCGTTTTCAGGCTTCCGTGTGTCAGCCTGAACCCGTTTCGCTTTTTTCGCTGCGCTGACCATGAAGGCCGCTAGTTCAATCAGGGCGCGGTTCTTCACGGCATTACCGCTTGCGGCAATGCAGAATGTCACCGTACCTGCCACAATCCAGAAGCCCCGACCTTCCTTGCGATAGTTCTGATAGATGGCAAAGAAGGAAGTCTGGTCGGTACCAGGTTCTTCTTTCAAGTCTTCCACCAGCCTGTCCGGCACATGGATGTTTTCATGTCCTGCCGCCCGGTTTAGCAGATACTGCTGTGCATGGAGCATGAAGACCAGGTTGCGGAGCTTCGCCCCGTCCATGCCATCAATGGGAACCTTGATTTCCATCCGGTCTGGTTCCGTTTCCGTCTGCGGCAGTGCTTCCGATTCTGGCGTTTCATCCTGCTGTGTCGATTCTTGCGTTACTTCGTTTTCTGTTCCTTCTTCCGGTTCCGGCTGCGGAAGGATGCCTGCTTCCTGCAGAAAAGCCGTGATGGCGGCTCCTGTCTTTTCATCATCGCATTCGATATCGCCGCTGCGAAGGATATGGAAGCCCCGCCCTTCGTAGGCAAAGACCGGTGTCCCGGTGTAGCGGAGCTTTTCATTATGATTGAAGGGAATCAGCCGTCTAGCCAGTTCCTTGCGGTCGTTCAGGTTCGTCTGGATTGTCATGGTCTATGTACCTCCTTGTCTTGCTAGTACATATATCACTCTGAACGCCGATAATAGCAAGTTATTTCTGCGCTTTATCATAGGAAATCTTCTCATCCCCGCGCAGGACAAACACACCTGCGTCCCCGCATTCGCTGATGTAGCGCTTCACGATGACATCGACGAACTTCTCGTCCAGCTCGATGCCGTAACAGATGTGGTCCGCCTGCGGGCAGGCCATGAGCGTAGAACCGGATCCGAGGAACGGATCCAGTACGATGCAGTGGCTCATAGAGGAATTCTGTATGGGATAGGCCATGAGAACCACAGGCTTCATGGTCGGATGTTCCTTGCTGGCTTTCGGCCGGTCGTATTCCCAGATGGTTGTCTGCTTGCGGTCTGAATACCACTGGTGCTTCCCGTTCAGCTTCCAGCCAAAAAGGCACGGTTCATGCTGCCATTGGTACAGGCTTCGGCCCAGTACCAGGGCGTTCTTCTTCCAGATGCAGCAACCAGACAGGTAGAATCCCGCATCCTTAAATGCCTTGCGGAAGTTCAGCCCCTGGGTATCAGCGTGGAATACATAGATGGAAGCATCCTGCTCCATGTTGACGAAGGCCGCGAAAAGGAACTAATAGAATTTATCGTCCGGCATATTGTCGTTCTTGATCTTGCCGGCCGTTTCTTCTACATCGACGTTATACGGCGGATCCGTCAGCACCACGTTGGCCTTCTTCCCGGCCATCAGGCGTTCATAGGTTTCCGGCAGCGTCGCATCGCCGCAGATGACGCGGTGGTCACCTAGGAACCAGATATCTCCCGTCCTGGCAATGGCCGGCTGTTCCAGTTCCCCATCCACGTCGAAGTCATCTTCTTTCACCTTTCTGTTGTAGACTTTGGAAAAAAGCTGCTCGACTTCCGGTGCTTCAAAGCCCATCAGGTCGACGTTGAAGTCGACGCTCTGCAAATCAACGATGAGGTCGGCCAGGAGCTATTCGTTCCAGGCACCTGTGATTTTGTTGAGCGCAATGTTGAGCGCCTTAACCTTATGCTCATCCTCGATATGGACAACGACACACTGGACTTCTTCGTAGCCCAGATTCTTCAGTACGGTCAGACGCTGGTGTCCACCGATGACCGTCATGTCGTAATTGACGATGATGGGTTCCACATAGCCGAACTCCTGGATGGACTTCTTAATTTTCTCGTATTCCTTGTCGCCAGGCTTCAGCTGCTTCCTGGGGTTATATGCCGCAGGCTTCAGCTGGTCGATGGGCATCATCTTCCATTCCATATCCGATGTCTTCACGTGTTTGCTCCTCTCTGAAGGCAGCCGCCACCGCCCGGCCGTAGCCGGCGAGGTGGTGCCACCTGCAATAATTCCGTACGCTGTCCCGTGACAGCTTTGTCTTCCTAGCGATGGCCTTATAGCCCATCCCCTGCTTACGCAGGCTCTCTATCTGCCGCCGCTGGCAGTCGTTCATATGCGGCTCCTTCCTTTCGACAACAAAAAAGCTCCGGGCCACAATGGGCCTGGAGCCAAAGTATTCAATTTCAGATTCCGGGTATCCCCCCCCTTATGAATTTCGCGATTTTTCACGTTTGAAGGGGCGGCGGTCATGGACAGAAGGGCTGTAGAGATTGACATCCCCCTGGTCTCCCTATACGTGTGGATTAAACCATTGACAAATTGCAGTCTGATTCTTATAATATTATTGTTAGTGATGTTATTATTGCTAGTAATAATTAGGGAGGTATGATTATGTCAGAAAAAAAATCAGCTTTTATAGTTTCCGCTGTATCACAACAACCTACTGAACAAGAAAAAAAATCTCCAACAATTAAAGATACAGCCAACAATTTTATAAACAACTACAACTTTGATAATTATTCCCTTGACTACAAAAATGGTGAAGCTTTTGTAGTGGGACACAAAGGGAACCAAACATTAACGTTAAAAGTAGAACAAACGGAACACGGTGGCTCTATTGAAGCAACTAACTATAACCTGTCCTGTCCAAAGTCAGATTTGACATCCGATATTATGGCATTACGCAAACAGGGAAAAACCCAAACTGAAGTTGCAGCAAGATTAAACATCTCTCAGTCTTATGTGTCCTTTCTCGAACGTCAACACAACAATAACCTAAAAAATGATTAATACCTGTACTTGATGTCCTGGTCTTCGGTCATCGTCTTATGGTCATGGCAGCTCTTGCACAGGGGCTGCCAGTTCGTTTCGTCCCAGAACAAGTCCGAGTCGCCGCGATGCGGCTTGATATGATCCACGACTGTTGCCGGGACGAGCCGTCCTTTCTCTTTGCATCGGACGCACCGGAAGTGACGCTTCAGGAAGAACTTCCTGGCTTTCTGCCACTCTCTCCCGTAGCCACGCAGCACCGCGTTCTTCCGTTCGCCCTGGCACTGCTGTTCATATTCGTCACAATATTTTCTCCCATACGGCACCAGCCTTGGGCATCCCGGATACTTGCATGGTATCTGCGGTCTTCTTGGCATTCGTATCATCTCCGGCATCAAAAAAGGACCGATGGCTTCAAGCCTCGGTCCTTATCTTTTTCTTGCTGATTATAGTATATCTTACAGAAGCTAGTGACATCAAGTGCTGCTTTAGTGACATTCAGTGACATTCGCCAGGAATCTCGATGTGTTTCAGGGCTTCGTCATGCAGCCAGTACACTTGGCGGATATGAAGTCCGAGAGTATCAGCAATGGATGCCCAGTCTTTAAAGACCAAGTAGCGGAGTTCCAAGACGACCCGTTCCCGGGCATCCGGCACTCGGCTGACAGCCTTCATGATGTCTGCCTTGAGTTCGACCAGGACGTCGATGGCTTCGTCCACTTCCTGTTCCATATCCATCATACGGGCAATGGTTTCTTCCAGTCGGTGCGGGTTAGGCGTCCCGCTCGGCGGCACCGGGCTGAGTGTCGATGACGCCTTGATGTCCAGTTGCCGCAAAGCGGATACCTGCTCCAGCTTGCTGTCTATCTGTATGTTGATGTTCCGTGCCTGTTCCAGGTACGCCTTGGCTTCCATACGCTTTTCTTCTCCTTCCGAGTCCTGCTTCATAGTATACCCCCATTTCCTGTTTCCGTCATGCCCAGGTCAGCTTTCACTGCCTCGATCAGTGCGGCCTGGGTTCCATCTTTGTGTTCCAAGACGTTCAGGATGCGCTCGTCAATCGTGTCCCTAGCTACGATGTGCTGTATGATGACTGTGCGGCTCTACTGCCCCTGCCGCTGTTCCAGCCCCCAAAAGTGAGACCAAAAATCACTTTTAGGAGGACACAATAATGCAAAAATATAGCTTTAAAACAAAACTCGAAATTGTCAAAATTTATAATCGGGGAGAAGCAGGAATGAAACATCTTGCTAAACTTTATGGAACAAATAAAGTAAGCGTAAAAACCTGGATACATGCATATAATAATTTGGGTATAAAAGGACTTCGACCACTAAAAAAATCGCCAACATACTCTTTTGAATTTAAGAAAAATATAGTAAAGTTATATTTAAAAGGGAATATATCCTATATGGACTTGGTAGATCGATTCAAGTTAAAAGATCCTTCAACCATAAAAGGTTGGGGTCAAACGTATAAGAAAAAAGGTGTAAAGGGTCTTATTCCCAGGAAAGGAGCCTTATTCATTATGCCCAAAAAAGTAAAAAACGCTAAAAGAAATCTCGAAAAAATACCAAAAACAATGGAAGAAGCACTAAAATTACTTAAAGAGCAAAAACACTTACTTGAACTAAAAGAAATTGAAATTGAATTCATAAAAAAAAGAATGCTTTGATAGCACAAAAAGAATTACAAACAAAGAAATCACAAGAATAGTATATTCAATATTATCTCAGAAAAAATATAAACTAAAAGATGTGCTAAAAGTTGCAAAACTCTCAAAAGCTACCTATATGCGTTGGATAAAACGACTGAATGAAAAAGATAAAGATTATGAAATAAAAGAAAAAATGATACAAATAAGACAAGAAAATCCAAACTATGGATATAGAAGAATTTGTGCAGAACTTAGACACCAAGGAATTGTAGTTAATAACAAAAAAATATTACGCCTTGTTCAAGAGCTGCAAATACAAGTAACTTCTTTTAGCCGAAAA
This sequence comes from Veillonellaceae bacterium DNF00626, assembly GCA_001553355.1. GTDB lineage: Bacteria > Bacillota > Negativicutes > Veillonellales > Dialisteraceae > Dialister. The sequence continues at coordinate 111,533 of KQ960829.1, read as the reverse complement.
TCCGGTAAATTCTCAACATATAAGGGAGAAATAGGAAAAGTAGCAAAAAATGAAATCAATCGAAACTTTAAAAGCAATATTCCACATGAAAAAATAACTACTGATACCAGTGAATTTAAATACTATGAATATGATAAAAACAATAACCCGGTCAAGAAAAAATTATATCTAAATGTATTTATGGATATGTATAATAGTGAAATAATCAGTTACTCAATATCCAAGGCTCCTACACTAAATGCAGTTATAGAAGCCGTAGATAAAGCTATCCGTATAGTAAAAGATTGTCCAACACAAAGCATATTTCACTCAGATCAAGGTTGTTTTTACCAATTACCACAATACACAAATCGACTCAAAAGAAATAACATAAAACAAAGCATGTCCAGAAAAGGAAACTGCTTAGATAATTCAATTATGGAAAATTTTTTTGGAATATTGAAGCAAGAAATGTATTATAGGAAAGAATTTAGATCGTATGAGGGACTTAGAAAGGAGATACAAATTTATATAAACTATTACAACAACAAATGGATTAAAATGCGACTGGGATATATGAATCCCGTGCAGTATAGAGTAATGGGCCAAAAATAATTTCGGAGTCCCCTACGGGGACTCCGAAATTATTTGCTCTCCTTACTAATCATTAATCACAAAAAAGTCTCACTTTTGAGGTCCAAGTCATAGCCGGGAGAGTTATCTGTTATTTACCCCAAGGTAAAAATTTTGAAATAAAATATGGAATCTGATTGGCATTGAGTATCCATGAAATCACAATAATTATAGCAATAACCAAGCACGCAATATTCAATGCCTTAATATTGAACAGCTTTGCATCCTTCTCATTTATAGTAAAAATGAATTTAACCAAAATATAAATTACATTGATAAGAACAAATGCTAAGAAATCAACAACCAACAGCAATCGAAAAACACTAACCGCAGAAATATTTTGTAAAACTGAGGTTGAAAATGTAATTCCCCCAACAAAAGCAAGTACAATTGCAGCAAAAATACCAAGTATAGAGATGTATTCTTTTTCAACACCTTTTATCTGCTTTTGCAAATTTTCTTTTGCTTCTTCAATACTATCTGCAAAACTATCTGCAAAAATATTATTAACATTTTCAATCTGATGCAAAGCCAATTGAAAATGGTCATAAATCTTCACAATCATTTTTTTACAATCTTCACTTACCCCTTTATTGTCATCAAGTGAATAAAGCAATAGTTTTTCCAAATTTGTAGCAAAGATGCCTCTCTCAGGCATTTCTAATGAATAGACATAATTGCTTATCTCTGAATATAGAATCCTATCCAATTTATTTGTTGATGTAATATATGCAGATATATTTTCAACTGTTTTCTGCGGGTCATACTTCTTAGTATTCATGGACAATGCCTTACAAATTCCATTGATCTTCCTTTTAGTATTATTGAATTTTTTTGACTGCTCCAATGACATTGTTGTATTGTCTGTCGTCCGGAGCAATGCATCCAAATTATCATCCGCCATTAAAATACTCCCTTATTGCATTGATTGTAATCTCGTTATTTTGGTATGGCGCATACGCGTCAATCCATGGCGATTGTCTATGAGTCAATGATACAAGATCTGTCGCCGAGTAATCTGCAAACTTGTCAATAACTTTATCAATAAGAGTTTTATCCTCATCCGCAATGGTTGTATCCTCAAATTCAATCCGTTTAGAGTTCCATATATCATTTTCATCGAATATAATATATGATTCTATTGTAGGTATATCCCCACTTCCATACTGCTTATACTCATGGTATGCTTCTGGCACAACAGGTCCAAAGTCCCATGCTTCAATCTTCTCATCAAAACAAGGAGTGTGGTCTTTCGTTTTTGTCAGAAAATAAGCCTGAATAAAATAAAGCACTTTTTGAAGTTTTAAATTTGAAATCCCATAATCATGCTCATTGCTATAATTAATTACATGACGACAAACATCTAAAACATTATAGCTCATCATATCGACCTTCTCCCTATGTAAATATACATTATATCACTATTATTATGTTTTGGGTGAACTTTTTAAAAACTTTATCATTATCTATTCCACTACCAAGTCTGCCCCTTAATATCGAGTGGTCTAAACTGCGGTCAGTTTTGACAACAATTTCAGTGTCACAACCCACGACATCTAATCCACAGCCTAAACCCTACCGCAATTTTCCGGTCATCGACTTTTTCTCCGGTCGAACTACAAAGTAGATAAGTTTCCAAATAAGAAAACCGAACTTTCCGCAAGGCTTCTCTGATAATACTAACCTCACAAAAACCTGGAAATAGGGCACTTTCAGCCTTTAATTATCTTTTCTTGACAGCAAACAGACCGTCTCAACATGTATCAAGACTGCCCTGGTGATAACCCTACATCAAGCACCTGGTCTTAACGCTCGTTGCAGGATGAAATCTGGCAAAAAGAATGTCGTTGGAGCGTAGAAGACCAAATCCACCGCAAGCTGGGAATTGTCAGCTAATAAATTTACTCGCCAACTTGTACACTTGATTTATTTCTTTACTTTCCAACTTCCAGTTATTGAGTTCAGCTTTAATTAACTCTAGGAATTTTTTACTGATACCCCTTAAAGCATTTCCTACTGATTTCCTAACATATTCACTTGCATCTTCTTTTAAGTTGGCAATTCGTCTAATAGCTTCATTCGGATTATCTTTGAAATATGGTCGACTCGTCCATATTCTCAATCCCTCTGTAACCGCTCTTCTTGTATTTGGATTGCTATTTTGTAACCATTCATCAATAATCGAAAGTGAATTTTCATATCCTGTCTTTTTACAAAATTCATCAAATGCCTTTGCTAATACTTCTTGAACTCTCCAATTATCATCTTTAGAAACTTCATCTCTCATAAATGCCAGAATATCATTTTGTTCTGACAAGTATCCAAAAAGAAATACGCCGTACATTCTTACTTGATATGTATGAGATTTATAAGCTAAAAAGGCCAACTTCTTGATATATTCATTTTCATTAGATTTATAATCGGTTAAGGCTCTTTTTTCTTGCTCTTTGAAACCATTTTCTATCAAAGAAAATTCTTTTTCTAAATTCCTAATATACTCTTTCAAAATAACTCACCTTGCTTTAAAATTCCAATTTATTTAATTGCCGCTCCGATCCTCAAGTTCAATCTCCACTCAGGCACTTCACCATCATTCGCCCAATATTCATCCATCTCGGAGATCAGATCATCTTTAAGTTTAATAAAATTAGACAAAATCTGAAAGGAGAATCGAAATGACTCAAATACATCTTACATTAAAAACAGAATTTTTGAAAGACCTTTTTATGGATGATAAAGGAGAAGCAAGCAGAAAACTTGTATAAAAAGTTATTGATTCCCTATTAATAAAATATCTGAATAGATGTGTTAGACATATTTTGCTGAATCAGCTAAGTGATTTTTTGGGAAACTCTACAGTAATCACAGTCCCTTGATTCGGTTCACTCTCTAACGCTATCTTTCCATGGTGATATGCCACAGCATGTTTTACAATGCTAAGTCCGAGTCCGGTGCCGCCGGATTGTTTGGAGTGGCTTTTATCCACACGGTAGAATCGTTCAAAGACACGTTCTTGATGCTCCGCCGGAATACCAATACCTGTATCTGCTACCTCAAGTCTGACATTCTTATCATCCTCGGAAACAGAAATTTTCACGCTGCCGCCACTCCTATTATACTTAATGGCATTATCACAGAGGTTATATACAATTTCATATAAGAGTCTTTGTACACCGTACATTTTTCCATCAGCGCCGCTCCATGAAAGTGAAATATTTTTTGATTTTGCAGCATCAAAGAGTGTTTCACATACTTCATCAGCCAGATGACCAAGCGAAACCTCGGAAATAGGCATATCTGTCCCTTCATCCAACTGCGATAAGCGGATAATATCCTCAATGAGCCTAACAAGTCTGCTTGCTTCCTTTTTGATATATCCCATAAACCGGGGAATATCTTCCGGTTTGGCAAGGCCACTTTCCATTAAGTCTGTATATCCTATGATTCCCTGAAGTGGTGTCTTAAGTTCATGGGACACATTGGCTGTAAATTCCCGACGTACTCTCTCTGCCTCTGCCTTTTCTGTAATATCAAACGCCAAAATAACCGTTCCAACCACTTTATCATCGGATAAGATTCTGCTCAAATCAAACTGATATTCTCGTCCGTTTCGATTTTCCCTGAACTCTGCATGCCCGTTTTCCATAGATTTTTGCATGAAATCACGAATTTTTTGATGGCGATCAACCTCAATGATGTTTCTTCCAATGCAGGTATCAGTCACACGAAACAGCTTTTTCGCTGACAGATTGATATTAATAATTGCCCCGGCATCATCCAGTAAAATCAAACTTTCACGCATATTACCGGTGATTTGATGAAATTCATCCTGTTTCTGTTTCAAACAGGCAAGTGTTCGTCGTATCTCACTTTGTTGCCCTTGAATACAGCGTAATAGAGGAGATAGCTCTTCATAAGTATCATTTTCTAAGGGGTTATCTAAATTCAATCGGTTTAAAGGGTCAACAATGCGCTTTGCCATACGTTTCCCCAATACTGCTGACAGAATAACAGCAAAAATACCAATGATAAGAATCGGTTGTATCATGCCGAGAAGAAGGGCAACCACTGTGATGCGACTGGAAGAAATTCGTAAAACTGTACCATCTTTTAACCTTACTGCCTCATACACTGTCTTTTCTGTCAGCGTTGTGGAATAGCGGGAGCTGCTTCCCGTTCCATTTTCAAATGCTTCTTTGATTTCTTCTCTATCGGCATGATTTTCCATTTTGGCGGGATTGATTTCATTGTCAAACAACACTGTTCCATCTTTGGAAACCCATGTGATGCGATAATTTTTTGAATCAAGTTGGTTTAAAAAATCCTTTCCTGCAGTCTCTGTTCCCCGTGCGGCGATTGACAATTCATCTGCCAATTGATTCTTTTGAACCGTTCCGAAGTAGTCAAACATGCAGACTGTAATAATCAGAAGCGTGCCTAATAATGTAGTGAAAGCAACCAAAAGAATAGATTTGAAAATTTTACTGCTCATATCACGTCTCCCATCGATAACCGATATGACGAACTGTTTCCATAAGACCGGATGCCTTCTCTTCGTTCTTTAAATTTCGAGAAGACAATCCAATATCACATCTTCCCTCTGAAACTGCTTTGATACCTGAACCTGATCCGATAGGATTATAAGTAAATGCAATCCCCGTATCATTTTTAAATGATTCTCCCAAAATACCGATAACTTTCTCCATAGATGTCGAACCGTCCGTAGAAACAGAAGCCGAACCGGCCTTCCCATTGGCAACTGCATTTTCCTGACTCGTTTTTCCCCCGCATGCCGTTAAAACACCCAGACAAAGCACACCTACTGCAACAATCGACAACATTTTTTTGATTTTCATAGTCAACACCCAGTCCTTTCTTATTTTGTAATTTTTTCCCTTCCCAATAATAAGTTTACAGACTGCTTGTAAAGTTCAAAAGGCAAGGTTTGTAAAGTTGTTGTAAAGTGTATCATGAACTGTATCTCAACCTACATCATCATTTTAGAACCTCGTTTTGCTATGAATATCGGCACTAATATCGTTAAAAGATAAACCCTCCTAAAGTTCAAATCTTTATTATCCATTTCCTAGTATCAACTCTCACGTCCGGATAAGTTCCCACTCAATCACTTTTTATCATAAAAAATAAGGCTTACTCCAAGCTACCGATACCTTCTAACGATAGCCTTAAATAAGCCTTTATTTTTTATACTTTATTTATTTCATTGGTGAAACTCTTGACATCAAGCAAATGCACCGTCTTCTCTATGAGCTTCTTTTATAATTTCTAATTCATAAATCCAATACTTTCTTCGTATATCGTATCGCTTTTCTATCTCTATCTCTTTTTATTCGCTTTCATCACGTAAGTAAAAAACTAAATCACTTGGATCGGCATCGTATAATTTAAACACTCTGTTCAATACTGAAATCTTGCTCTGTGTGCTTGTATTAGTCCATACGAAAATGCCATCTCCAATTTCAACATTCTTTTTGAAATCCGCTACATTCATGGTAAAGTATTGTGCTACGTTATCCTCTGTAGAAACAGCAAGTTTTGTAATCACGCTCTTGTCTTCAGCATATAGAATTTGCAATACTTTCTGGAACATTTCCACCCAACTTGAAACTGGCTGCTCTGTATTCTTATAACTAAAACGTGCAATTAATCTTCCGCTTAAAGAAGTGTCATCGTCCAAAGTAAATGAATCCATCTGTTTTTCTACCGGCTTAAATGTACTTATCGGTGCAAACCAAATCTCAAGAGCCCGTCCCATCAAATATTGGTTACGTTCTTCCAGTTCAGCCAAAGTCCATTTATCTTTCTTAGCAATATAAGTATTCATTCGAATACCACTGTCTTCTAATCCATTCTTCATTGATTTCTTTTCATCGAATGTACTGTTACTATACTTTGAATTATAGGCAGTCAAAGTTAGATTTGCAATTCTATGAAGCCATCTCTCATGAATTTCTTTATAATCTTCTCCAAGGGCCTTAACCCACGCTGGAGTCAAATGTTGGGGCATAATATGCTCGATGGAATAGGTACCATCATCACAATGGCCATATATCCTTGTCTTCTGCGGTAGAATAATTTTCAAGCCGTTCCATGATATAAATCTTGTTCTTGCTATTCATCTGGTAGACCTGTCTGTCAGTAAATCTTTCAGAAAATTCATCGTCATCAGGGAAGCGTGCCCTTTCTTTCTTTGATAAAAGAGCATACTTAAATTTTTCAACATATCCTACATCATTACCTTCATACCTGGTGATTTCTCTATGGAGCATAAGGAATATTTTATTCAATGCATTTGTCGGCAGGTCACATATTGTTCTTCTGAATAAATAATTTTCTGTAATCAAAAATATTTCGGCAACTTGCGACATATCCAATTTATTTTCATCATAAAGCCTTAATACTTCAAGGAAGAATGGTCTTGTAACCGTTGTCTCCAATCTATTTAGCCTATAAATACATGCATTTAAAATCTTGTTCTTTGTACCGCCGCATAGCAAAATTTCATATCGTTTAGCATATGCCAGTAAATCTTTCAAAAGCTCTTCTATTTTAATCGATTTTTGCTCGAAATAATCCTTAAAGCTGATATAAATCTTCTTCTGTGATGGTATTGCCAGCTGCTTGATACTCAAATAATCCCTTACAAAAGAGCTGACATTATATTTAGTACATTCTTCAATTCTGTTCCAATATTTATCATAGTACTCATCTTGTTCTTCTGAAGGAAGACCCATCAAAATAAAGTTCCTAATTTTATCACCCTCACTCAAGTTAAGACCAGTTGAGTTCAAGCTTTCAAATATTAACTGAGGGTCATCCTCACTGCTCAATGTGATGTTAATAATCTCCAATCTACATATCGCATCAAACAATTCATCAATCGTTATTTCTTGCTTTTGAATTCTTTCATAGAAGTAATTGTAGTTAGTGGTAAGATTTGACTCCCTAATATATTCATTAACATCATTAAACAGCTTTCCAAATGCTTTTTGATCGTTCTTTACGGGTTTTAACTTAATACGAGTTTCCTCTGGCTGATATTTATCAACCAAGAACTCCTCATAAATCTGCTTATCTAAGGAAGCGTCTCTCGGTATTATTATCCCAGACTTGATAAGATTATACATTGCTAAAAGCAATAATGACACTGTTGTTAACCTTTGCTGTCCATCGATTACAAGAAACTCCGTATTTCTTCCAGATAGTTCATAAACAGAAACCAAACTTCCAAAAAAATGACTTCTTCTTTTGTTTTTTATCACTTTAAAAAGATCGTCATAAAGCTGTTTACAGTTCTCTATTTTCCAGTCATAGTTACGCTGGTAAACCGGAATTATAAAACGCTTTTTAGAACCTTCCATATATTCTATTAATCTACATTCTGAGCCTTTCATATTTCCTCCTATTTTTCTTTTCTACATTGCTCGGGGCTTCAATTACCCGTATCGGTTAATAATGAGAATTCAGTCACTGTATTTGAGTCCGAAATAATCCATGTATTCTTTAAATCTGTCCTGCGCTGCCAAACATGTATCCGTCAGATATCCCGATTCGGTTTTCCATTCTTTTAAGCCGCGATAGTAATACTCCTTCATGTCATCTTCGATAATGAAAGGAGTTATACCGTTTCGGAGGCATTCCTTGAACATAATCAAACGTCCCACACGACCGTTACCGTCTTGAAAGGGATGAATTTTCTCAAATTCATAATGGAATTCTATGATTTCATAAATGGTCTTATTCTTTTCGGCATTATATTTCTTTAAAAGTTGTTTGATTTCCTTAGCAACATTTTCCGGCTTTGCCGTAGGATTTCCGCCGACTTCATTCTCTAACCGTTTATAATCACCGACCGCAAACCATGCTTTACGACTGTCTGATGTGCCCGACTTGAGTATCCCGTGCAATTGTTTGATGAGTGATTCACTCAATCTGTAATTCGCCAGCTCAATCACCAAATCGATGCATCTGAAATGATTGGCTGTTTCCACAACGTCATCAACATTTACGGTCTTATCTTGAACACCGATCGTATTCGTTTCAAAAATATACCGGGTTTGGTCATGGGAAAGTCTGCTTCCCTCCATGCGATTTGAATTATACGTTAACTCAATTTGAATCTTATGATAGATTCCGCCGGGTATAGCCGATTCTTTCTCTCTCCGCAACCGGGTGAGCAAATCGGAATTTCTCTTTCCCGTTCTCTTTTTTCTGGCAGGTTTTACTGCATTTTCAGGGATTTTCCAAGTTTTTCCGTCAAGTACCGCTCCTATAATTTTTCCTTCTGCGCAATACTTTCGAACGCTTCTTTCCGATATTCCCCATGCAGCCGCAATTTCAGTGACTTTTTGATATCTCATAGCTTGCTCTCCCACAGTTTCAAATATCGGAATTATTATATCATTATCGGCAATGTATATCAAAATTTCATTTATTATTTTCGATTATATATTGCCGATAAACTTTTTCTATCTGTCCGACTATAAAAAAGCCGACACAACGTTTACCAAAACAGAGGAAATTCTTTATTTCGAATCTTTTTCAACAACGCCAATGTCTCAAACCTTATACTAAAAAAGAAGTTATAGCTCAGCAAAAAAGAGAAGAAAAAGAAAAACTAATTTTAGCAGTTAAAGAATATTATCATGAGAATGGGAATATATCTGAAACTGATAGGACGTTTAAGTTATCAAGGAATACAGTGAGGACATACCTTGATTTAGAATTAAATTAAAATCAAATACTATAAAAACTTGATAATTTGCAATAAAAAAGAACACCCTTATGCAAGAGTATTCTTTGAATAAAGAACAATTTTTCAATCTTGTCAGTATAAAAAACTATAAAATTATTATGGCCCGGAAGTACAGAGGTGATTCTCTTTTCACACTGCCTTATTTCTAAAAGTCTCCATCCTTGTCTTGAGTGAATTTTTATCATAATCCTAATAGGTTAAATTTAATTTTAGAAAATTCATCCTCAGTTATGACCCCTGCATCAAGTAGTTTTTTCATTTTAATTAATTTCTCTATCGGGTCTTCTTGTGTTTGGTTTTGATTTATCTGTTCTACTCGAAAATTTGGATGATAAGAATTTCCAGCATCTGGCTGTTTAACTCCTTCCATTATATTTCCAGCTACATTAACACCCATACCCATAAATGCCATATTTGCGCCACAGTCATTTTCACCTGCAGATTGCATTCCTCTTGCTGCTGCTTGTTGAAAAAATGAGTTCCCACGATTTCCAGAAAGTGCATCAGCTTTTTTTACATCTGAAATAAGCATCTTGGAGTCATCATCATAATCAATTGCGAGTATAGCAGTTTTTACGAGTTCAAGTCCTCTTGAAGCCTTCCATTGATACCCCTCTTCCACAACCCGTGATAAAATCTTTGCAAATCCAAATTGATCTCCTTGAATTTTACTCATACGGTTTCCTTTAGTCGGGTCATTTACATAGTTAGAGAATGCTGCTGAAAGACTTCCTACTACTTCATTAAATAACTGTTCTGCTGCTTCGTTATCCATATCATTTAAGTCAAAAATCTTTGCCCCTGACATTAAATATTGAACTGGAACAAAGTTTTTAATAAATAAAATTGGATCTATAATTTTAAGTGTGTACGTTCCCCTAGTAATGGCGCCAACTTGAGTTCCTAAATAAGAGTCATCCCAATAAATCTCTGATTGCGTCCCAAATCGATTATTTGGAATCTCTTTTAAATTAACATAAAATATTAATTGATTTGATGCAGGAATTCCACCGAACTTAAATTTTTCCCATGAAGTTTTAACAATAGAATCAATTATCCCATCACCCGTAAATATAGATTTTGAATTTGGATCATTTGTAGTATATTCATATCCTCCGGGTTCAGTAACAATATTAGTAATAGTTCCATCCTGAATGGTTACAAGAGCAGTTCCATCTGGAACTAATATTTTAGATCCATTAGTTATTATATTCACGTTTCCCTTATAATTTGCACCTCTATTATTGTTTAAAGCAATTTGTATTCCGGGATAAACGGCTGCTGTTGCTGATACCCCAGGTATAGGCATATAAAAGTCTTTCCACTGGTCTGCAAGTGTTCCCCCTAAGGAACCCCTAAATGCTTGAATAAGCCCCATACTTCCCCTCCTTATTTCTTAATATTTTACTCAAACCTATATATTTAAAATTATTCTTTTCTTAATATCAAATTCTTCTTGGGTTATAATTCCTTCATCAAGTAAATTTTTCAATTTTTTTAATTCTATTATATAATTATCACGGATATTATTATCCTTGTTGTCTTTTTGAATTTCATGCATTTGATTATTTATTTTTTCCACCCAATCTTTTCCATGGTATACAACAAATTTATGAGATGAATCATATGAGTCAATAATTATTTGTTGAGAAACCCAAAAGTTTTTCCCTAAATAAACTTTTTTAATATCAGATAATTCAATTTTTGCTTCTGTTCTACCTACATTAAAAGCATGGGCACTAAAGGAAATAGATTTATTCGTAAGCAACATTTTTCCTCCAGTCGTAGTCTTACCTGTGTAATAATTTGCAAAACCAAGCACTATTGGTATTTCCCCTTTACCTAAAAGTCTTCCAAAGACATAAATGCCCGGATATTCTTCTTTATTCTCTTTACTCTCTTTCTCATATTCATAATCACTTAAATCAAGAAATTTTTCATTTGACACTATAACGTAACTTCTACAATATTCACACCTATATTTTGCAGGTTTTAATGGTGCTCCACAATTCGGGCATTTCATTGCTTGAATTTTCATACTCTCACCTCTAATACTATAATACACTCTTTAAAACAATATTTAAATCGCAAGATTTATTAATATCATGTATAAGTTAAAATACATTTTCAATGCACATCCCCCTTAAAAAACATCAAAAGGTTCCTACAGTAGTATTTTTAAGGTGTACAGTTCAAAATAAAATTTTTGTATCTATGTATCAGTTGCTTATAAATCAAACTTAATTTTTTGACTAAGTTACAAAATCTCTAAAATAGCTATATTCCTATCTATTAATTTGTACCCTTTAATAACCTAATTTTTCCAATATCTTTATTTTAGAATCCTTAAACTTAGGTTTTTTATTATCCCAAACCACTCTAAAGCATCCTCAATAGCCTTTTCTTTCTCTTTTTTCTGGGCAATTTGGTACTCTTTGATTTTCTTTCTTACTAAAATTATAATTTTCTCTCTCTATTAGACCATGTTTCCTTTTTATTTGTGCAATATATAGGCTTGAAACTTTTAGTCCGTATTTATCTAACACATACTTTTTAATTTCTCAATAAGTTGCGTCTTTTGAAAAGTCAATTTCAGATAATTCATCTTCCCCTATTTCTATATCTAAATGATGTTCTGTATTTAGTTTGGACAACAGAGCTACCGTCTCAACATGCCCTGAAGTTCCAAAGTTCCGTAACTTTTTATGATTAATTATACTGAAAGCAATTTGATATAATTCTTGTTTATTCATTTTCTTCTCCAATATTATTTAGCTTAATAATACGTTATTCTTTTTTCAAAACACTAAGTTATTCAGTTCACCATCAAGAACTTTTATAGTTTTATTTCTTTCCTTATCCTCTTGATTGTCATATAAAAGTTGTTCAATAAACTCCCATATATCTTCTAGTTTACGTCTAATATGATAGAATAACAAAGCATCCGTATTGATTAAAAAATCTTTGTGTAATTTCAGGTATATGTTCATAAATACATCATAATATGGCTTATCAACAAAAAACATGAGATCAGCTTTTACTGGAGCCAATTTCAAGCCTTCCCAGTCAATTAGAACTAACTGCTCATCCCGTTGCATCAAGTTCCAATTATGAATATCTGTATGGCATAGGGCCATTTTAGGATTACTTCGTCTTAGAATCTCCGACAGTCCTTCAACTCTGTCAATAGATTGTTCAAGGGGTTTTATGTGTGCCCCAAGCAAGCATTTTAAGTCCATGGGAAGACTGGCGCATTCTTTACGCAATACTTGTTTTAGCTGTTTCAGAAATGGCAAGCTAAAATCTTCCCTAATTAGTTGCACATATACCTACTATATCAATAAATTTTGAGTTATCATTGACTATATTAGTTGCTATTATCAGAATAGTCGTCGATAACTATATTTTCGTGCAAATATGCAAATAAGTAAAATGATAATTATGTTATATCATAATAATTGAAAATAATAGAATGCATTTTTCAATGTAATAAGATTAAGCGTTCTCTTAAAGTTAGAGAACGCTTAATTATTTTTAATTTATTGAAATAATTTGTAACTATTGAAAACAGACAAAAATTGTTCATTGGATAATTTATCAAGATCAGTAACATTCGCATGCTTCAGCACCTGTCTTAATTGATTTTTAGTAAAAAGAACATGATATTCCCTGTTTACCCATTTATAAACGAAAAATCTATACTTTTTGTAGTCCTTCTTTAAAATAAATGGTTTATGCCTTTCAAGTACAATCAATACAGAATCTACATTAGGCTTAGGGTGAAAATATGCTCGTGGCACTTTTTTAAGAATTTTTATATCCATTTCCACCATTAACAGCAAACCTAAAGCTCGTTGGGTATTTTGCAACCTTTTAGCAAATCCCCTCTCTACAATAAGGTAGCTATATTTCGCTTGACTATCAAAAGCAATCTTTTTTACAATATCAGTACTAATATTGTAGGGAATATTACCAAATATTTTATAGTCTGTATTTTTAGGAAAGCTAAACTTCAAAATATCCTCATGAATAACTTTTATATTCTGAAAAGGTTCAACTGCTTTTTTCGTGGCATGACATAAACCTTCATCAATCTCTATAGCATTCACCCGTTGACTCATTTCCACAAGTTCCTTGGTAAAATGTCCTTTTCCTGACCCAATTTCTATTATTTTATCTTGTTTATTGATATTCGTATATTTTAATATTTCCTTTACATGCTTTTTAGATGTAATGAAATTTTGCGTATTTTTCGGGTTTTTCTGTTTCATTATAACCTTCTCCTTGCCGGTTATAATGAACTAATCTTAAGAGCTCATTATAACCAATTATTTTTGGTTTGGTTGATAATGAAATCTCTCATTAACAAATATAGAAAACATACCCATACCTTTACCTCCTTTAATTTTTTTCATTATAAATGAGATAAAGTAATATCTACTACTGCAATACATGTACACATATTTAACTCCTCCTTATGCAACTGATTATATCACTTTTAATTTCTCTATTCAATAAAGTTCTGTGCTAATCTACCTCACCCTATGGATTTTTAATCCCGAAACATCAAATGTCATCTGTCAAATGCCCTATTTAAAAGGGTCAAAAAACGGTATTTTTTAGCCTGTTTTTGACCCAATTTTCGTACTCAAACCACTACATGTTGTGGTTGACTCCTATTATTCCTTGTCCAAACCACAATACGTCATCAGAATTGCTGCTTCAACGTGTGTCGAGTTGCCTTGATAGCTATCAAAACTGCATTCTCAACCCCTAAGGTTATGGGGAACATATCCACGCTCGTAGATGGAAACATATCAAAGATTGGCTCTCGTTTGTAGAACATATCGACTGTAATTATTTCATTTTCAAGCCTTTATCGATAGCTTCCTGAATAATCTTATGACAACAAACTCCCAACGGATTGTTTTCTTTACAATTAGAATTTTTCATTGCCCCAGTGATGGCATTTACTTCTTTTACGGATTTCGCGCCATGCTTTACAACTGCTTCAATTACCTGATTTTCTGTGACTTCGCTACAATAACAAGCATACTTAGGATCTGCATCTTTCTCAAACCAGATAGGAACTCTAACTTGGTCTTTCAAGAATTTTATTTCATTATCTAAGTTATAGTAAACAACGTCGCAGTCCTCGTTCATGCAAATCTTATATTGATCTCCGTTAACAGCATTACGATAATCATCTACCACTAGATGTTCAACAGTTACTTTACTAACGGAAATCCCTTCATTATTACATACAGGACAATTGTCTTTAATTTGATCCGGCTTTTCTGTTTTGCATCCACAACAACATTCATTATTAATCTTCATATTCTTAGCCTCCATATTTTCATTATAATTTCTTTTTTAAACTAGGTAAAACCAATTTCATATACTTGTCATTTATTAATAGCGTCAAACATTTTAGCTGGTGTTAATTTACTTAGCTCCCTGTTGTCAGCCAACGCACGTGTAGCTTTTTTGTGTATAAACACATCAGCGTCATGTTACCCATTGCTCGGCATTCTTCTAATGAACCCAAATACATGGAATGGCAACCCTTTTTTAGACAATTTATAACCGAACATTATCAAGCTTGAAAGTTTCTTTAGATTATAAAATATATTCTCAGACAATCAAGGGTAAAGGCTTCGCCCAAATTTCGTTGAAATTTGCCCTTGACAGTCTGTTCATATATTTTATTTAATTTATGAAACTTCCAGAGCTTTTTATTCTGCTTTTCTATATTCTACTGGTGTTTTATATCCTAAAGATCCATGAATTCTTAGGTTATTATACCAATATACGTATTCTGCTAATTTTAGATTAAGTTCTTGGAAATTAGTAAAGTTCTCCTGATATATGAATTCTGTCTTCATTACTTTATTGACTGCTTCGCTTACTGCGTTATCATATGGGCTTCCTTTTTTACTTAGCGATCTTTTTATCCCAAATACCTTTAATATTTCTTCTATTTTTATATTTTTAAATTCTCTTCCTCTGTCTGTGTGAAATATTTTTATACGATTTTATTTGTGCAATATATAGGCTTGAAACTTTTAGTCCGTATTTATCTAACACATACTTTTTAATTTCTCAATAAGTTGCGTCTTTTGAAAAGTCAATTTCAGATAATTCATCTTCCCCTATTTCTATATCTAAATGATGTTCTGTATTTAGTTTGGCCAACAACGCCACCGTCTCGACGTGCATTGTTTCAGGGAACATATCTACGGGCTGTACTTTTTGCAAGGTATAGCCTTTTTGTGTGAGGCGTTCTATATCTCG